>NZ_JAKJSP010000035.1:0-79531 GCF_050337085.1 Photobacterium sagamiensis
TAATGTCGGTGAATAGCGCAGCTTGGTAGCGCATCTGGTTTGGGACCAGAGGGTCGGGGGTTCGAATCCCTCTTCACCGACCACTTACAATGGTGGCTATAGCTCAGTTGGTAGAGTCCCGGATTGTGATTCCGGTTGTCGCGAGTTCAAGCCTCGTTAGCCACCCCATATTCAGGTAATGCATGCATTTCCTTGGCAATAAGCCTAAAACAGTTCGGTGAATAGCGCAGCTTGGTAGCGCATCTGGTTTGGGACCAGAGGGTCGGGGGTTCGAATCCCTCTTCACCGACCACATTAAAAAAGCCCCGTCGGAAGACGGGGCTTTTTTTGATCTAAATTCCAGAGAATAGCGCAGTTTGGTAACGCATCTCCGGCTTCTGATAAATGGCGGACCACCACCTCTAATTGCAGTTAGCGGACTTTTCCTGAGTCAAACGCGTAACGGTAAAACCGCGCTGCTTAAGTAAATTAGGTAAGCCTTGTTCGCCAAACAGGTGAAATGCCCCTACGACAACCACATAGTGTCCCTGCTGATACTGTTTATCGTTGAGCAATGTCTCTGCCCAATGTTTATTCCTATTAAAAATAAGTCGATTATCGGTTTCATCTGAATAATGACTATCTTCAAATAATTGAATGAGTTGCTGACTGTCACCGGCTTGCCATGCATCGATTAAACAAGATAACTCCCCACGCATTTGCTCCCATTCATTGATTGTACTTACCAGCATTTCTTTCCCATGATCCGGTAAGTCTTGCAGCAGAGTTAATTGCTGCTCGATGCTTTCCAGTTCGAAAATGGGCAAGCCCTGATTTTCAGCTCTTTTTAATAAAATGTAATCAATCCCTTGCTCCGCATTTAAGCCGATATGGTTGGCCAGTGCCATTTGCAGACTCACGACGGTTAACCAGGGCGGGTTATTGCTAAGAGTTCGGTAAGGAAGATTGAATTGATTGGCTATATCTGTGAGTTTTTTCATCTCACCAGTGGTTAACTGGCTATGAGATGTTGGCCCTGAAGTCTCGATATTCATTGGTGGTGGATTCAGAATATTGGCTTCGACGATCAATCCATCTGTTGATTGCCACTGTTGTAAAAAAGCCCTGGGCAATGGGTACATGGTGTCTGTGCCTGCATGGATGGAGCCGAGAATAACGAATTGGCGCTGGGCATCTTTAGCCAGCCATACGATGGGTTCAGCTAAAGCTGAATTCGAGAAAAAAGGCAGTATGAGAAGTGCTTTTGAAAGTAACGATTTAAGCATAATAGGATCAGACAATTAAAGAGCTGACTTTTGTTATAGCAATTCCAGTCGTCTTTTGCCATTGAGCGATACTGCTGATGTCTGTGTTTTGATATTTTTATGGGGTATATGAGGTAAAAAAGGCCAATATCATCATGGCCTTTTCTGTATGAAATGGTTTTATACCATATTTGGTGTTAGTAAAGCAGGGAGTAGAGCTGGCGGCGGTATTTGCCCGCTACCGGATTGCCCTGACCCAGTGCGGCCAGAATATCCATCATCGTTTTCTTGGCATTACCATCAGCGAAATTCAGATCCTGTCGCAGGATTGTAATTAATAGCTCTAGTGCTTCTTCCTGGCGATTTACCTGGCTATATTGCACTGCTAAGTCAAAAGAGACTTCCGTATTAGCCGGGTTTGCCGTCAGTTTCTCTTCCAGTGAACGAATTTCCGGTGAATCGCTGGCTTGTTTATGCAGCTCAAGTTTTGCCATTAAGCCTTTGAATTTAGAGTCTTGATCTTGCATCGGCACGGTTGCTAACAGGGTTTCAGCCTCATCAAACTGTGCCGTTTCAACTAAACATTCAGCAATGGCTAAAGCTACAATACTATTTTTCGGGAAGCTGGTTGCAAGCTGGCGAAGTACAGGCAGTGCCTGTGCATAATCCTGATTGTCGACCAGAGCTAACGCCTGCTTCAACTGCATCTCTTCCTGGCTGGGTAAATGTTTGCTTAGCATTGCACGTAAGCTTTCTTCGGTTTGCGGGCCCGCGCTGCCATCTGCTGGCTGACCGTTTTTAAATAGGGCAACCGTTGGCAGGCCCCGAACGCCAAATTGTGCAGCGACCGCTTGTTGCTGTTCACAGTCCAGAGTTGCAAGTACAAGTTGTCCCTGATATTGCGCAGTGATTTTTTCAAGCAGGGCATTAACTTCCGCTGTTTCAGGCATTGAGGGGGCCCAAAAGCTGATGACAACGGGTGTCTGCATCGATTGCTCAATCACTTGTTGCAGGTTTTGTTCATTCAGTTCAATAGCTAAATTTTCGTACATGCCATTCATTCCATAGACTGTTTAGTTAAATATATGGGGATAGATTCAGGATTATCAAGAAGTCGTGCAGGCGGCAATGAAAAAAGGAGAGCATTGATAGCTCTCCTTTTTAGTTTTGGAATGTTAACAGCAGCGCGAGTGTGACGCAGACACAAAGCAGATTTATCTGGCGCAATGTCATAACTACACCCTTATTTAATTTATTATTCGTTGAGCGTGCTGCAGGAAAATGAGTGATACGGGTTCCTTCAGCCTACATCCAGTAAGGTACTCTTTTTATATGACACTAATGTGACATTATTGTGTTTTTTTGTCGTGTCTAACAAATAATTGGCTTTAAGGGCTATTTCTTTAGTTTACGAGTGTTTATCTGAGCTGTTTTTGAACAGGATCACATGGTTTTTTATCTGCTCGCAGGCGTAGTTACAACAAGAAAAAGGCACAGTTTGGACTTGATAGCAAACCGCGTGAATAGCGACTAATATCAACAGCTATAAGGGTTAGTTACTTTTCACTAGTAATTTATCCAGCCAGCGCGTAGGCAGTAATCGACGCAGGAAGCCGAAGAGATAAGTAGGCTGAGTAACGAAATAGCGAGGTTTTGGCTTATCATTGTTAATTATGTGTAACAATGGCTGCAAAACGGCTTCTGGAGAGAGCGTAAATTTATTTGTTGGCGAAGATTTACCCAATCGATCCAGCGTCTTTTTGTAACTCGGCTGGTGACGGGAACTCGCAATATCAATGTACTGTTCGAACTTCTGTTTGGCATTTTCCCTGAAGTGGCTTCTGATAGGTCCGGGTTCAATCAGGCTTACCTGAACCGGCGTATCTGTCAGCTCTAGTCGCAGCGTGTCGGTGTAGCCTTCCAGAGCAAACTTGCTGGCGTTATAAGCGCCGCGGTATTTCATGGCCACCAGCCCCAGTACCGAACTGTTCTGAACAATTTTGCCGCTGCCTTGCTGTAACATCAACGGGATCACCGCTTTGGTTAATTCATGCCAGCCAAACAGGTTCGTTTCAAATTGTTCACGCAGAGCCTGAGTGGGCAAGTCTTCCAGTGCACCTGGCTGGCCATAGGCGGCATTGTTAAACAGGATATCTAATCTGCCGCCGGTAATTTTAAGAGTCTCTGTCAGCCCATGCTGAATAGATTGGCTGCAGTTCAGATCGATCTGGACACAATGCAGTCCCTGTCCCTGAAGTTCAGCGACGTCTTCAGTGCGTCGGCAACTGGCGATAACCGTGTAGCCAGCCTGATTAAGTGCCAGGGCACAGTGGCGTCCGATACCAGTACTGCAACCGGTAATAAGTATTGAGGTTGTCATAGCTGTCCGTATTAAAGGTAAGGGGTTAATTCTGAAACCATGAACTCTGCAATCCAGGGCTGGGCAACGGGTTTAGGGTGAAGACCATCTTCCATTATCCATTCTTCTCTTAAAATGATCCTTTCCAGGAAAAAAGGCAGTAGCGGCGTTGCAAATTCTTTGCTGAGCTGCGGATAAATTGTCCTGAATGTTTCGCTGTAGCGTTTACCGTAGTTCGGGGGCACATGGATTTGCATCAGCAGGGCCTTGGCATCCATCGCCTGAATTTGGCTGATCATCTGGCTGAGGTTTTTGCGGATAGTGGCTGGCGGGAACCCTCGCAAACCATCATTCGCACCGAGCTCAATAATGACGTAATCTGGGTTGTGTTGTTGTAATAAAGCTGGCAGCCGGGCTAATCCGTTGCCAGTCGTATCACCAGAGATACTGGCATTAACGACGGTCACTTTATGCCCTTGTCGCTGTAGCATCGGCTCTAATAGTACTGGCCAGCTCTGTTCTGCTCGCATTTGGTAACCTGCGCTCAGGCTGTCACCAACGACCAATAGCGTGTTGCTCCAGGCGTTTAGTGAAAATAAAAAGATCAATAAAACTGAAAGGATTCGCATTATGTCAACATCCGTGATTAAGGCTGTATCTGTTTCCAAACAGGTGACGACGGCAACGTCATCACTGACCATTTTGCAGGATGTTTCTCTTGAGGTCGAGCAGGGAGAGGCGATTGCTTTAGTTGGTGTGTCGGGGGCCGGTAAATCGACCTTGATGACCTTGCTGGCAGGGCTGGATATTCCAAGCTCCGGCGAAATTGAACTGCTCGGTAACGTGCTTTCACAATTGGATGATGAAGCGCGTGCAGCGTTGCGCAGTGATGCGATTGGTTTTGTGTTCCAGAGCTTCTTACTAATCC
Organism: Photobacterium sagamiensis; assembly: GCF_050337085.1. Classification (NCBI taxonomy): domain Bacteria; kingdom Pseudomonadati; phylum Pseudomonadota; class Gammaproteobacteria; order Vibrionales; family Vibrionaceae; genus Photobacterium; species Photobacterium sagamiensis. The sequence continues at coordinate 4,532 of NZ_JAKJSP010000035.1, forward strand.
CTTCTTTAAATGCCCTTGAAAATGTCATGTTACCGGCTCTTATCAAAGGGGAGGCGGGGGATGCAGCGCGTGCTGCTGAGCTTTTACATCAGGTTGGATTGACCGGACGTGAAACGCATCTGCCATCGCAATTATCGGGCGGTGAACAGCAGCGTGTGGCGTTAGCGCGTGCCTTTATGACCCGGCCCAAGGTGTTGTTTGCCGATGAACCGACCGGGAATCTCGATCAGCATACGGCAGCGACGATCATTGATTTACTGTTTGCGTTAAACCGTGACCATGGCACCACCTTAGTGCTGGTGACCCATGATCCTCAGCTGGCTGAACGCTGTGACCGTACTTTGCTGATCCATGGCGGTAAGGTGGAGGCAGCATGACAGAGATCAGTGGTACCCGTCAGGCGGCAGGGCAACCGAAACAACGGTTGTTATTAAAATGGAGCTGGCGAGAATTGTGGCATGGCCAGCTATGGCCGATCGCTGTTGCACTTACCCTGATTATTGCCTGTGTGTTTGCTCTTGCCGCACTGGTGGTTCGGGTTGAAAAGATCATGACGGATCAGGGGCGAGCTGTACTTGCTGCTGATCTGGTGCTGGTTTCAGGCAATCCGATCGCGCCGTCATTGATCAGCAAAGCCGGTGAGCTTGGCCTGGCGCTTTCCCAGCAAACCCGTTTTGGCACCATGACGTTCAGCGAACAACAGATGCAATTAGTCAGTGTAAAGGCGGTAGAAGGTGATTTCCCTTTACGTGGTGAGCTGGTACTCCAAAGTCTGCAGGGTAAACACAATCAGGTGCAACCGGGTGAGCTGTGGCTGGCGGAACGACTGTTCTCGTTATTGGAGGTGAAGCAAGGGGATGTTGTCGCGATTGGTGATACAGAGCTAAAAGTGTCAGGAAAAATTGAGCAAGAGCCGGAGCTCTCTTTCAATCCGTTCAGTCAGATGCCTGCGGTATTAATACACTATGATGATATCGCCAGCACCGGGGCGATTCAGCCCGGTGGCAGAGTGCAATATCGGGCATATTTCACCGGTAGTGATGACAAGTTAGCCGCGCTACAGCAGGGGATCGAGCTGCAACCCGGTCAACGCTGGCTGAGTGAAACGACTCAGGGCCGAACGGGTGAACTGATAGAGCGGGCACGGCAATATCTTTCTCTTACCTTGATCCTGGTGATCATGATGGCGACCGCAACGCTGGTCTTAACGTGTCAGCATTATACGTCAACGCGTATCGAAACTGTTGCCATGATGAAGAGTTTAGGTGCAAGTAAACGTTGGTTATGGCAATGGCTGGCGGGGCAACTGGCAATGTTATTTTCGCTGGCTGCCGTTGCCGGTGTGTCTATCGGTTGGGGGCTTGAAGCGTTGTTGCGTCTGCCTTTGGCTGATGTATTACCGGATCCACTACCGGCAATGGGATCCTCGCCATTACTGATCAGCCTTTTTGTTGCTTTGCTGGTGGCTATTCCCGGGGTGGGGATTTCTCTTATTCGCCTGTTGGATACACCCGCTATATCCGTCATTCAGCAGCAGGCTGAATGGCCGAAACAGCGTAAAGGTTATGGTTTGTTACTTTTACCTGCTGCCGCAGCACTGATTTGGTTTGGCGATAATAAGTTTATGTGGATGACCCTGGCAGGGTTGGCTGTGGTGCTGTTCCTGTTAGCTATCTTAGGGGTAGCGGTGGTGTCTTTGCTACGTAAAGGGAAGTGGGGCCCCGCCATGAAACTGGCCCTGAGCCGTATTGGTCGTAGCCGCCTGACGACAGGTGCGCAACTGGCTGCGCTCACCAGTTCGCTGATGTTGCTGGCTGTGATTTGGTTATTGCGAACGGATTTACTGGCTGACTGGCAACATACCTTGCCGGTTGATGCACCGAATGTGTTTGCGATTAATATCAGCCCGGATCAGCAGCAGAGTTATCTCGCAGATCTGGATAAAAACAGGGTGCCTCGTTCTGAAGGATATCCGGTGATCCGGGGGCGTCTGGTGACGATTAACAACAGCGATGTCTTAGATCAGGTGCAAGATCCGGAACAGCATGATGAAGCGCTACGACGAGAATTAAATTTCACCTGGCGCAATAGCTTACCGATTCATAATCAGATTGTTGAGGGGGAATGGACGACTACCACAGGGGTCTCTGTTGAAGCAGGGTTGGCTCAGCGATTAGGGATCTCGCTGGGTGATGAGCTGAGTTTTAATGTGAACAGTCAGCCATTTTCAGCGACAGTGACCAGTATTCGGCTGGTGGAATGGCGTAATATGCGGCCAAACTTCTATTTCATCTTCACTCCTGATGTGATGGCGAATTTACCTGCAACCTGGCTGGTCAGTTTTCGTATAGAGCAAGATCAGAACGAGTTGGTTAATCAGCTCGGGCGGGATTATCCCACAGTCAGTCTACTGGATCTGCGAACGATGGCTTCACGGATCCAGTTGATGCTGCAGCAGGTTTCTTTATCTTTGTCGGTGCTGGCGGGGGTAGGGGTGGTCAGTGGCTTACTGTTAGTGATGACGTTATTACGATTGAGCCTGTCTCAACGCCAGCAAGAGATAAAGCTATACCGCACTTTGGGCGCCAGTAAACAGCGTATTTCTGCGACGGTTTGGGGGGAATACGGCATCATGGCACTGCTTGCCGGGCTCATGGCCGTCGCCGGGGCCGAAGCCGTTGTGGCGGCGCTGGTAAAGTGGGGATTTGAACTGCCGGTACAATGGCATCCGACATTGTGGTTGATCTTGCCGTTAGCGGCCATTGGCATGGTGCTGATGATGATCAGCACCATGCTGAGGCAATTACTACAGCCGTTACGATCATAGCCTTAATTGCTAATTGCTAATTGACTAGGGGCTAGAGCCTCGACACTTTTATTTATACTCGGTCAGGGTGTCTCTCAGGGCATGTTCCAGCTCTGGGTAACAGAAATGGAAACCCTGATCTTGCAGCTTAGCGGGAAGTGCCCGCTGGCTATCAAGCAATAAAGTGGCAGATTCTCCAATGCCGAGTTTTAATAACCAGGCCGGAGTGTAGAGGATGTGTGGCCGCCGTAGTATGGTTGCCAGGGTCTTACTGAATTCCTTGTTAGTCACCGGATTCGGAGCGGTGAAATTAAATGCCCCCCGGGCTTCCGGGTGTTTGATCAGAAATAAAATACCTTTGACCATATCCTGCAGGTGGATCCAGGGAAAATACTGTTTGCCATTGCCAATGGGTCCGCCTAATCCCAGTTGATAAGCCGGTAACATTTTGGCAAGAGCCCCGCCATGTTTGGCAAGTACTATGCCGGTACGCAACAGGCAAACTCGGGTTTGCTCAGATTGGGCGGCTAATGCCGCGTCTTCCCATTTTTTACAAACCAGGTGAGCAAAGTCGTTATTACTGACTTCCAGGCTCTCATCGAAAGGATCGGAGTTTTGGTTACCATAAATGCCAACGGCCGAGCCGCTGATAAAAGTATGAGGAGGCTTGTCGCTCGCTTTGATCTTTTTCACCAGTGCATCAGTGATGACACAACGGCTCTTACAGATGATTTGCTTTTGCTTTTCACTCCAGCGTTTATTGATGATGGGCTCGCCGGCAAGATTAATAACGACGTCGAAATCATTCAGATTATCAAACTCGTCCAGGCTGCTAATGACCTTGATATGATGCCCCAGTCGTTGATAAGCCATCGTGGGGTTTCGACTTAGTACGGTGACATGATCATGATCGTGATTGAAATGAGAAAGCAGTGCTTTGCCGATAAACCCGGTACCACCTGTGACTAGAATATTCATTGCCGTACTTCATCCTTAACTACGTACTTAATACCAATTGAAGTGGTTTGGGTATAAGTATAACCAATAGCTATTGGTCATTATTTAATTATTTTTTATTCAATGGGTTAATCTTTTTGAGTGGGGGCATGCTGCAACAGTATGGAATGTTACTTGGAGCGCTTCGGCCATAACTGACGCAGACCTGTTAACAGAATGTGTTTTATCCAGATGAAAGGCAAGTTCTTTGTCTGTTCAGTATTCAATTATGTGCTTAACTTCCCGACTCATGCATTAATATTTGTCTTGGAAAGGTAAAGGGTTATTAATATAACCTATTGATTGAAATTTACGCAGCAGGCAGGGGGGGGAGTGAAAGCAATCGTCGCCTTATTCCGATCCATGCTGCTGAGCTTGCGTGATTTGCTTCCTATCATAGCTGTTATCAGCTTCTTTCAGCTGGTCGTTCTGCAGCAGCCTTTACCTGAGTGGGGCACCATTTTGCTCGGGTTACTTTTCGTGGTAATGGGGCTGACATTTTTCATCTTCGGCTTAAATATGGGATTGTTTCCTATTGGCGAGTCTATGGCACATGCTTTTGCCAGTAAAGGAAGCGTGACCTGGTTACTCATTTTTGCTTTTTGTCTGGGATTTGGCACCACCATTGCTGAGCCCGCTTTGACTGCCGTCGCCAATGAAGCGGCAGAAGTGGCCGCTGAAGGGGGAATGATAGCTAAAGATGAATCAGCCCAGGAGAACTATGCATCAGGATTACGCTTAACGGTCGCTTTTTCAGTTGGTTTTGCCATTATGATCGGGGTGATCCGGATTCTGAAAGGGTGGCCGATCCATTGGATGATAATCGGTGGCTATTGCGTGGTGATGACCATGACCTGGTTTGCCCCCCCCAGCATTATCGGAATTGCCTACGACTCCGGAGGGGTAACGACATCGACCATTACCGTGCCCTTAGTGACAGCATTGGGGGTGGGATTGGCCTCGTCGATTAAGGGACGGAACCCGATGGTTGATGGTTTCGGGTTAATCGCCTTCGCCTCGTTGACTCCGATGATTTTTGTCATGGGATACGGCATGTTTGTGAGTTAGTGAGGGATAAAGATAGCAATGACGCAGTTCGCTTCAATCCTCGGCCATTTTACTGACACATTGCTGACGACGATCAGGGATGTGGTGCCGATTGCGATCATCATATTTGGCTTTCAGTTAGCCGTATTACGTCGTCCGGTCGCGAACTGGCATCGAGTAGCTCTTGGGTTTTTCTACGTCATTCTGGGTTTGTCGTTGTTTTTGATGGGATTGGAACTGGCATTGTTTCCTTTAGGGGAATCAATGGCCATGCAGCTGACGGATCCTACTTTTTTGTTTGGTGAAGGGGCGCTGATCCCGGTCAATATTCATTGGTCAGATTATTACTGGATTTACCTGTTTGCGGCTGCCATTGGTTTCAGCGCGACGGTGGCGGAACCGTCTTTGATTGCGGTTGCAATCAAAGCGAATCAGGTATCTGGTGGTGAAATCAAGGTGAGTGGATTACGTATCGCTGTCGCTCTGGGTGTGTCGATAGGGATTGCATTAGGCAGTTACCGTATAGTGGTGGGTGATCCACTGCATTATTATATTATGGCGGGTTATATCATTGTGGTGGTGCAAACCTATTTTGCGCCGAAATTGATCGTTCCTCTGGCTTATGATTCCGGAGGTGTGACAACTTCAACGGTAACAGTACCCATTGTTACCGCGCTTGGGCTTGGATTGGCATCTACCGTGCCAGGACGTAATCCGATGTTAGATGGTTTTGGTTTGATTGCCTTTGCCAGTTTATTTCCGATGATCACAGTGATGGGCTATGCCCAGTTGTCGGCCTGGCTTGGTGAGAGAAATCAAGGGAGATCTGAATAATGCGCTTTAAATTATTAGTCGCTTTTGTCGAAGATACAAAAACCGATGCTGTTCTGGATGCGGCTCGTGAGGCGGGAGCGACTGGGGCGACGGTCATCAATAATGCCCGCGGTGAAGGGTTACGAAAAAGAAAAACCTTTTTTGGCCTGACCCTGGAAGTACAGCGTGATGTGTTATTACTGGTGGTTGAAGAGCACCTTGCCCGTTCAATATTAGAAACCATTGAAAAAGTGGGTGAGTTTGACAATGAAAACGGACAGGGGATAGCGGTTCAGTTAGATGTAGAAGATGCTGTAGGTGTCGCTCATCAGGTTGAAGAGCTGACAAAGGTCGTGGAGGATAAACTATGAGAAAACAGCCAGTTGTTCGTGTGCGGGATGTGATGGCAAATACCTACGCCATTGTAGAGGGGATCACTACGGTAGCAGAGGCGATCGTTATTGCCAAAGAGCGTCAGGTTAAAGCGTTGATTGTAAATAAACGCGATGATGATGATGAATATGGCATTGTGCTAATGAATGATATTGCTAAGAAAGTGCTTGCTCAGGACCATTCACCTAAGCGCACCAATGTCTATGAGATCATGACTAAGCCCGCTTTGTCTGTGAATGCGTCTATGGACGTGCGTTATTGCGCACGGCTGTTCGAGCGGTTTGGCATTAGCCGGGCTCCGGTGATAGAAGACGGCAAAGTGATGGGGATGGTCAGCTACAACAATATTGTGCTGAATGGAATGTTGCACGAGGATATTCCAATAGATTAAACAGAATGAAAAGGCTGCAGGAATCGATATACAGAAATAGAAATATCGTCACCATCAGCGTACTATTTCAGATTATCTTGCTACATATGTTGTGTTTTTTCTCATGAAACTATTTTTTGCTTCCGATATTCACGGTTGTGCCGTAAGCACCCGGGCTATGCTTGCTGCTTTTGAGCAAAGTGGCGCTGAACACTTAATCTTGCTGGGTGATGTGTTAAATCACGGGCCAAGGAATGCGTTGCCTGAAGGTTATGCACCGACAGAAGTGGCTGAGTTATTAAATCAGTACGCCGATAAAATTACCGCGGTGAGAGGAAATTGCGACAGTGATGTCGATCAGATGCTGCTCGATTTTCCAATGATGGCAGATTATAACCTGGTACTGTTACCTCACGGCAGGCGCTTATTTCTGACTCACGGCCATCTTTATAATGGTGATAAGCACCCGCGCTTAAGAGCGGGGGATGTAATTGTCTCTGGCCATACCCACCTTCCTCTGGCTGAGCCGAAAGGTGAGTTTTTTGTTTTCAACCCAGGTTCGGTCACCATGCCGCGTGGGGAATATCAAGCAAGCTTTGGTTTGCTGGAAGACAATACCCTTAAGGTGGTTACCTTTGAAGGTGACATGGTTTGTCAGGCTGAGTTGGCGTAAAGCCAATTTATCGGGTCAAAAGAAGCGGCTTGAGCAGCCGCTTTTCTAGAAACCACCAAGTAGCTTGAAACCAATCACAAAGGTCAGTATTTCGAAGCAGCGCTTAATCAACGTATTACTTTTTTGGCTTGCCAAATGAGCGCCTAGATAGCCTCCGATGAATGAACCGGCAAGCAGTACCGGGATCCACGGCCAGTAAATTTCAGCCCCCGCAGCGTATATGGCCGCCGCGCCAAGACCATTCCAAAACAGTCCGACACTCACCAGCGTTAAGGCGACAGCTTGCTTGTAATCAAAGCCAAACCAACGAATAAGAAACATAGTGACAAAAAGTCCGGTGCCAGCGGTTAGAGAGCCGTTGAGGATACCGATGGTTGCTAATCCGAGACTACCAATCAGCATACCTTTTATATCACGATGACGACTTTGCTCTTGCTGGCCCAGTTCTTTCTTCATTCGAGAATAGATACCTAACCCGAGAATCAAGACACCTAAGGCTGCTTCTGCGATACGGCCGGGTACAAATAAAATAATATTAGCGCCGAGTACGACGCCGAACATCCCTGATCCTATAACGTAACCCGTCATACGCCAATTAAGGCTACCGGCTCGAATATGTTTAAGTGCCGCTCCAACGCCTAAAGCGACGCTGGCAACTTTGTGGGTGGCCAGAGCGATGCTAAAAGGCAGACCGAGAAAAATGAGTAGTGGGAACTGAATTAAACCCGAACCGCCCCCAGAAAGAGAGGCAAGGGTGTTAGAAAACAGTGAGCCGAGAAACAGCCCGAATGTATTTAGCATATCCATGAAAGTTAGGCCATTCCTTGTATCCGTAACTGTCAGCATCTTAGCAACTCAGTGATCAGCCTGCAGCAATATATGACTGGATATGGGGACTGGTTGAAGGATGGTGGGCCTTATGAAGATTCCGGAGGCAATGGCTTGATGGTTGTGAGGGCTTTTTTGTACGAATTGATCAATATAATTACCGAAATGTTGAGGTATGTTTACCAAATCTGTTGGCTCGGTATATCCGAGGTGTTTATTCGTTTATATCGAGCTTTGTTGTGATCGAGTCTTGAATTTTGCTTGAATTAGGTCCACTATCCAGCCACTTTTTTATGTATTTCAGTGTGTATCAGGTGCAAGTTTATGAGTCAGGGTCAGTTTGATTCCCTTTTACCGCCCCAAATGGCGGAGAAAGCGGCAGATATTGGGGTAAGTAAAGCGACCAAAGATCCCATAAAATCCTTTATGCTGGCGATTACTGCCGGCCTTCATATCGGTATTGCTTTTGTCTTTTATACAACCGTAACCACCGGAGCCGGTGATATGGCATGGGGCATGACTCGGTTGGTTGGCGGGATTGCCTTCAGTCTGGGACTTATCCTGGTCATTATTACCGGTGGCGAGTTATTTACCAGCTCGGTACTTACCTTAGTCGCCAGAGCTAGCGGTAAAATAAGCTGGAAGAGTCTCTGCATTAACTGGACAATGGTCTACGTGGGTAACTTGATTGGTGCGCTGCTTTTAGTTGGTATCATGCTGGTAACAAAACAGTATATGTCTGCCGATGGTGCGGTGGGTATTAATACCATGCAGATTGCCCAGCATAAGCTCCATCACGATTTTTTCCAGGCGGTTGCTCTTGGTATTATGTGTAATGTGCTGGTTTGTATTGCGGTTTGGATGACCTTCAGTGGGCGAAGCCTGACAGATAAAATATTGGTTACGATCTTGCCTGTGGCAATGTTCGTGTCTGCCGGTTTTGAGCACTGCATCGCGAACATGTTTCAGGTGCCGATGGCGATTGGTATTAAAACCCTGGCATCGCCGGAGTTCTGGCAGATGAGTGGTATGAACCCGGCTGACTTTGCTGACTTAACCCTGAGTAACTTCATTATCAACAACCTCATTCCTGTGACTATCGGAAATATCATCGGTGGTGGCGTATTTGTTGGTATCGGTTACTGGTTGATTTATCTGCGTGAGGCCTAAAGCCTGTAGCCTGTAGCCTGTAGCCTGTAGCCTGTAGCCTGTAGCCTGTAGCGGTATGCTGGTTGGTATAAGTTATTTAGAATATAAAAAAACGCCCTCGCAATGCGAGGGCGTTTTTATTGCATTAGCTTTTGTATCAGCCTAATAATAAATTATTAAGCTGCGTCTTCAGCTTGTTGCGCCTGAATCGCAGTCAGTGCCACGGTGTAGACGATATCGTCTACCAGTGCGCCACGAGAAAGGTCGTTAACCGGCTTACGCATGCCCTGAAGCATAGGACCGATAGAAACGAGTTCTGCTGAACGCTGTACCGCTTTGTAGGTCGTGTTACCCGTGTTCAGATCTGGGAATACGAATACAGTTGCTTTACCTGCTACTGGAGAGTTAGGTGCTTTAGAAGCCGCTACGTTTTCCATGATTGCAGCATCGTACTGCAGAGGACCGTCGATGATGAGATCAGGACGCTTCTCTTGAGCAAGGCGAGTCGCTTCACGTACTTTATCGACGTCTGCACCCTTACCGGAAGTACCGGTAGAGTAAGAGATCATCGCAACGCGAGGTTCGATACCGAATGCTTTTGCAGAATCTGCAGATTGGATCGCGATTTCAGCCAGTTGCTCAGCGTTTGGATCCGGGTTGATTGCACAGTCACCGTATACCAGTACTTGATCAGGCAGAAGCATGAAGAATACTGAAGATACGATAGATGCATCAGGTGCAGTCTTGATGATCTGGAATGGCGGTACGATTGTGTTAGCAGTCGTATGTACGGCACCAGAAACAAGGCCATCAACCTCGTCGTTTTCTAGCATCATAGTGCCAAGGAAAACAGAATCTTGTAGTTTTTCACGTGCAACTACGTCTGTCATGCCTTTGTTTGCACGAAGTTCAACCAGGCGAGCAACGTATTGCTCACGAACTGCGTCAGGATCAATGATCTTAACGCTGGCACCTAGTGTTACGCCTTGCTGTTCAGCAACACGTTTGATCTCTTCCGGGTTACCAAGAAGCACACACTCAGCAATGCCGCGCTCGGCACAGATAGCCGCAGCTTTAATGGTACGAGGTTCGTCACCTTCAGGAAGAACAACACGCTTAGCCGCTTTACGCGCAAGCTCAGTGAGTTCGTAACGGAATGCCGGAGGGCTCAGACGACGTTCGCGAGAAGAACCTTCAGAGAGTGAGTCAATCCACTGACCATCAATGTGGCTAGCCATGTATTCATTAACGAGTTCTACACGCTCTTTATCGTCAGCAGGTACTTCCAGGCTGAAGCTCTGAAGGTTCAGAGACGTCTGCCAAGTGTTACCTTGTGCCGTCATAACAGGCAGGCCTGTTTTGAATGCGCGGTCACACAGATCCACGACTGGCTTAGGTAGCTCATAGCCGCCTGTCAGCAGCAGGGCACCGATTTCCATGCCGTTCATTGCAGCAAGACATGCCGCTACGATTACGTCAGGACGGTCAGCAGAAGTGACCAGCAGTGAACCCGGACGGAAGTGCTCAACCATGTTCGGGATAGAGCGCGCACAGAAAGTGATGCTCTTAATACGACGCGTCGCGATCTCACCGTGGTTGATGATTTCAGCGTTAAGGTGCGTTGCAATATCCGTTGAACGTGTTGCGATTAGCTCTGAGCTCCATGGTGCACAACCAAGTACACGGATTGGGCTAGAGTTGAACACCTGCATGACTTCAACATTTGAAGGGATAGTGGCTTCAGCATCGTCAAAGATTTCAGACAGATCAGGACGAGTACGGCCTTCAGCATCGACTGGCGCGTTCAGTTTGTTAACGATAACGCCAGAGATTTGCTTGTTCTTAGTACCGCCGAAGTTAGAACATGCAACTTCGATACGCTCTTTAAGTTGTGCAGGGTTATCAGTACCCGGAGCCACAACGAATACGATTTCAGCATCCAGCGTTTTCGCGATTTCATAGTTAATCTGGTTCGCAAACGGGTGTTTGCGAGTAGGCACCAGGCCTTCGATTAAGGCAACTTCAGAGTTAACTGTCGCTTCTTTGAAACGTGCAACAATATCTTCTAGCAGTACATCACTCTTATCGTTACGGATAAGTTCTTCTGCATGTGCCATTGAAAATGGTTCTGCAATTTTCATATCGCTGTTAGCGCGGATGATCGTTGTTGTCAGATCCGGCTGTGCACCACCGTGACGAGGCTGGGCGATAGGCTTAAAGAAAGAAACGAGAACGCCTTTGCGTTCCATTGCACGTACAACACCAAGACTAACGCTAGTTAGGCCAACACCAGCGCCAACTGGGATAAGCATAATAGTACGGGACACTATGAATTCCTCAAACTATTGAACAATACAGTGCTGTTCAATAATGATTTGTTAATCGTTATTGAGCAGCACCACAAAAAAAGGTCATAGCTATCGTGATAGACGATAAAACCATGAAAAAATGGCCGGCCTAAGCCAGCCATTATTTGCTGAGCTCAAGGGCACAGCAGAGTATCGCTAGATTAGATATCAGCTAGACGAGCTGTATCTTCTGCGATCACTAACTCTTCGTTAGTTGACACAACCATCGCTGGAACACGGCTGTTGTCTGTAGTGATAACACCTTCGCCGCCGAAACGCGCTTTAAGGTTTTTCTCACCGTCAACTTCCACACCCAGGATAGCAAGACGGTTCAGAACCATTTCACGGATAGGTGCAGAGTTTTCACCGATACCACCAGTGAATACGATAGCGTCCAGACGGCCTTCTAGTGTTGCAGTGTAGCCAGCAACATATTTAGCCAGACGGTGACAGAACACGTCCATTGCACGTGTTGCTTCTTCTTTCTTACCGTAGTTATCTTCAACGAAACGACAGTCAGAAGTTACTTGGGTCAGACCTTGAAGGCCAGACTCTTTAGTTAGCATGTTGTTGATTTTTTCAACAGAGTAACCCAGTGTGTCGTGCAGGTGGAAGATGATCGCAGGATCGATGTCACCACAACGCGTACCCATTACCAGGCCTTCAAGAGGAGTAAGACCCATAGAAGTATCTACAGACTTACCGTTCTTGATTGCACAAACAGACGCACCGTTACCCAGGTGGCAGTTGATGATGTTTAGTTCATCTTCTGGCTTGCCTAGGATCTCAGCTGTCGCACGAGTGATGAACAGGTGAGAAGTACCGTGCATGCCGTAACGACGGATAGCGTGGTCTGTGTACAGGTTGTATGGAAGTGCGTATAGGTACGCTTCTTCAGGCATTGTCTGGTGGAAAGCAGTATCGAACACAGCAACGTTTTTCAGTGCCGGGAATGCTTTCTGAGCCGCTTTAATACCGATGATGTGAGCTGGGTTGTGAAGAGGTGCCAGTGCTGCACAATCTTCGATACCTTTAACTACCGCTTCGTCGATAAGTACAGATTGAGTGAATTTCTCACCACCGTGAACGACACGGTGACCGATAGCGGCCAGGTTTTCTGCTAGCTCAGGCTTAGAAGCAATAATGGTTTCTACCATGAATGCTAAAGCTTCTTCGTGCGCAGCACCGTCGCCTAGTTGTGCTTCGTGCTTGCCATCAAGTTTCCACTTGATGCGAGCTTCTGGAAGGTGCAGACATTCTGCAAGACCTGTCAGGTGCTCTTCACCTGAAACAGCGTCAACAATTGCGAACTTAAGAGAAGAGCTACCGCAGTTAAGAACTAGAACCAGCTTAGACATGAGTGACTACCTATAATCTGTCTGAAAGTTGATATTCAAATTGAATAAAAAAAGTACCCATAGAATAGACGACAATTTATTTAGTCGACCTAATCTGGGTCAAATTCGTTTTGTCCGTATAATAGAGAATTGAGTAACCCGCAATTCTGGGTCATCCTTGAGAGCGCCATGGGTTGCCAGAATGATAATTACAGGCAACAATTACTTTAAGGCGCGCTAAGGATAGCGACTGTTACGCAATATAACAAAAATATTTTTAGGAAAATTTAATTTGAATCAACTTTATTGTCTCTAAATTTGAATTTTTACAGTTTTTTTTGATGTTTGGTGTTTTATGAGTCAAGTAACGATCTGGCAGAATTTCCAATACGGTCAGCAATATATGGCAACCTGGCCGATACGCAAAGAGCTTGCTTTGATGTTCCCTGAGCCGCGATATATTAAAGCAACAAAATTTGCGACCCGTGTGATGCCGGCTATTGCGGTGATGAGTGTGTTAAGCCAAATGGCCTTTCACAACTACTCGGCATTGCCGCAAGCGATGGCGGTTGCGCTGTTTGCGCTGACGATGCCGCTTCAGGGGTTATGGTGGCTAGGCAAGCGTAGCCGCACTGCATTGCCTCCTTCTCTGGCAAGCTGGTATCGCGAGATACATGAAAAAATTCTTAGTGAAGGGTATGTATTGCAACCATTGAAAGCCCGACCTCGGTACATGGAGCTGGCACAAGTGCTCAACCGGGCATTTAAGCAATTGGATAAGACGTCGTTAGAGCGGTGGTTTTAATTAAGCGGTTCTATGGCCCTGAGGTTCTATGGAGATCTCGTTGCGAGTTTCTAGAAACGAGTGGCTAGGAAGAGCGGTCCTATGGTCCTGAGGTTCTAGGGATAAGACGTTTCGAGTAACTAGGTTCGAGTGGCGAGAAAAAGCGAATAGCTTGATTCTCAACTCGGGTCGGTGCCCTGTTCTGCAGGGCCACAGGACCGAGTAACGAGATACTAGCCTCTCGATACTAGCCTCTCGATACTCGCCTCTCGTTACTCTATCCTCGCTAACTCAATAACAAACTATCATCTGCCAGTTCTTCGCCGCGTACTTTGCTGAACATTTCAAGCAGGTGCTTCACATCCATTTGGTCACGTTCATGGCCATCAACATCTAACACGATTTCGCCCTGATGGAGCATGACGGTGCGATCACCATAGGCCAACGCATCTTTCATCGAGTGAGTGACCATCATTACCGTCAGGTCGAACTCTTCAACCACTTTTTTAGTCAGAGCAAGAACGAATGCCGCCATACGGGGGTCCAGTGCCGCAGTATGCTCATCAAGCAGTAACAGTTTACTGTCAGCAAGGGTTGCCATTACTAGGCTTACCGCCTGACGCTGACCACCCGATAGCAGACCAATACTGTCGCTAAGACGATCTTCCAGCCCTAAGCCTAAGATACTGATCCTTTCCTGAAACAACTTTCGACGATGGGTAGAAAGTGCCATTTTCCAGCTGCGCTTACTGCCTCGCTTATAAGCCAGTGCCATGTTCTCTTCAATCGTCAGTGAAGCACAGGTGCCAGCAAGCGGATCCTGAAAAACGCGGGCAGCATACTGAGCGCGTTCATGCACAGGTTTGTCGGTGACATCGATATTATCGATCAACACCTGACCGCTGCTCATCGGTGTTTCACCACTCACCGCGCCGAGTAAGGTTGATTTACCCGCACCGTTTGAACCAATCACCGTGACAAACTGCTTTTCAGGGACAGTTAAGCCGACGCCTCTCAGGGCCTGGTTCTCTAAGATTGTGCCTTCATTGAAGGTAACGCGGATATCATTTAATTCAATCATCTTTAGCTTTACCTCCTAGGCCAGTTTTTTTGTCGTAACGATACGTTTCTTTTTACGGTGAAAACTGCTCTTCATACGCGGGGCAATCAGCGCGACAGCAACCAGTACCGCAGTGATCAGGTTAAGATCAGAAGCTTTCAGACCGAACATGCCAGAGCTTAATGCAAAGGCAACAGCCAGACGGTATAGAACCGAACCCACAATAACAGCAATAACGGCGACCCAGATTTTGCGGCCGGGGATCAGCGTCTGACCCAGAATAACCGCGGCTAAGCCGACAACAATCGTACCGACACCGGAAGTGACATCCGCAAAGCTGTTGGTTTGAGCAAACAAGGCACCAGAGAAGCCAACAAAGCCGTTAGAAAGCGCTAAACCAAGGTAAGTGTATAGCGCCGTATTTCCTCCCTGGGCATTGACCATGCGGCTATTTACCCCTGTAGCCCGAAGACCTAAACCAAAGTCACTGGCAAGCAGGCGAATAATGAACCAGGCGCTGAGGCCGACGAGCAGGGCTACAACCAGTAAGCGCATCAGATCTGAGTCGAGTCCGTAGTCAAAGGCGAAGGTTTCAAACGGTGTCAGAATGGTTTCTTCACCCAGCAGGGCAAGGTTGGGGCGCCCCATAATGCGAATGTTGATCGAGAAGGCCGCAATCATGGTCAGGATACTGGCGAGCAGGTGTAAAATATTGCAACGAATCGCCAGGAAGCCCGTTACCAGGCCACACATTCCTCCGGCAATTATTGCCAGTAAGGTAGCTAACCAAGGGTTTACTCCCGCGACAATCGCGGTTGCCGCAACAGCTGCACCCATGGGAAAACTGCCATCGACAGTCAGATCGGGAAAATCTAATACCCGGAAGGTCAGGTAAACCCCAAGGGCAACCAAACCATAGACTAAACCTATTTCCAGCGTACCGATGAAGGCAAAGAAAGACATCTATAATACTCCTTGTCTTTAGAGAAATAGAGGCGAATATCGAGAGGCGAGTGATTAGGAATATCTCGCTTCTCGTTACTCACAACTTAAAATTTACTTCTCTATTGTCGTAGCACGCTCTAATACGGATGCTGGGAAAGTGATGCCCAATTTATCAGCCACTTTCTGGTTAAGTGCCAGATCAGAGCCTTTGGCAACTTTAACGGGCAGATCTGCCACTTTGGTTCCTTTTAAAAGGGCATCGACATAATCCGCCGTCTGCACGCCAACCTGGTAATAGTCGAATCCCAATGCTGCTAGCGCGCCGTTAGCAATGTAAGTGGTCGATGCACCAATGATAGGTTTTTTAGCCTGATTAGCGGCATTGACTAAGCCATCAATAGCACTGGCTACGGTGTTATCTGTCGGGGCGTAAAGAACATCGACTTTAGAAGCTATAATTTGTGCCGCTGATTGAACATCGGCACTTTTTAGCGCGGTGCCTTCAACCACGGTCAGCCCTTTGGCATCCGCTGCTGCATGTAGTAGCTCTACCAACGCGACAGAATTGGACTCACCAGGGTTAAAGACAACCCCGATACTTTTCAGATCAGGGATAAGTTCTTGCATTAAATCGACATGCTGAGCGACAGGAGAAAGATCCGATAGGCCTGTTACGTTACGACCGGGTTCATCCATGTTCTTGACCAGCTTAGCGCCAAGAGGATCGGTCACTGCGGTAAACACGACAGGAATAGAACGGGTAGAAGCTGCCAGAGCCTGTGCTGTTGGTGTCGCAATACCCACGAGTACATCCGGGCGTTCCCCGACAAATTGTTTGGCAATCTGCACGGCAATGGCGGGATTACCTTGCGCGGTCTGATAGGTGAATTCGAGGTTTGTTCCTTCAATATACCCTTTTGCTTTCAAACCATCTAACAAACCTTGACGAGCCGCATCAAGTGCCGGATGTTCAACGATTTGTGATACGGCGACTTTAGCCACATCGGCCAGTGCTGATGTTGATAAAACCAGTGATGCTGCGACACACGCTGCGCTAAGCAGTTTCTTTCCCTTCATTACGAGCTCCTTGCTTCTATTTATTTTATTCAGATCATGGCGAGATCATTTGTCCGTGTTGTTGGTGTTTTCGTCTACCTAAGGCCATTTTGTCCTTATTAGAATAATGTTTTATCGCAAAGGGAAAAGAAAGAACATCTAATTTTTAACAAAATAGAAACATAGGGCAGGTGGTATCTGTGGTTTTTGTTGGGTCGGGTGATATATATCACCATACGTGTTTCTCAATTCAGTTTAAGTACTGGTTGATGAGTACACGGATGGTTAATTATTCTTATTTGGAATTTTGTTGATGTGTCGATCAGTACTGAATATGAATCAAGTTTACTCTTGTTCAGCTAAGGGTAAGGAATATGGGGTATTTTAGATGTGATAGAGATACTAGCTGTCTCTCTCCCAAGAACCCCAGTACCAATGTTTATGGATTATGACTGGTTCAAAATCCATGAAAAGAGGTATGTGCCTGGCCGCCGATGGGGTTCTGTTCTTCTCTTTTGGTTATACCTAATCCATTAATTATTTATAACATTTCAAATCGTTGTTTCTGCCGTGGATCCCTTTCATCGCAGCCATCATTCTATCTTTGTTCACATAGTTTTCGGGTAACGGCATCACACTGACGCGGTAATCTGGTGCTTCAGCGGCAATATGAGCTGTTTCAGTAACCGGCGTCACCATCACCACGTCCAAATCCGGGTTGCGAGCTTTGATACGAGAAGCCGTTCCCAGCCCTTCTGCAACATGAAATCGGCCTGCCACATGAATGATCTGCTTACCCGGGTGTTGTGCCAGATAATTCACCATGCTTTCTGCCATCGTGTCATCCCATGCTGTTTGTGCCGCAAACTGGTGCTGCATTTCCGCTTCATCGCCATGGTGCATCAACGCGTTGAATTTTGCCTGGTACGCATCTGGTACCAGGGTAAGCCGTTCGGCTACCCACCTGCGTTCATGTTGCGGCAGGCTATTGAGATAATCTGCGCCATTCTGTCCGATACAACGGACTATGTTTTTGGGGGCATTAGCTGCAATCACATCTAAACCATGTTGTTTGGCAAATTCAATCAACGGGCGGTAATCACTTTCGTAATTTGGCCATGCTTTAGCGTCTTTGGTCAGGGTTTTCTCACCAATCGCTCCTGCCAGGTATTGGTCCAGCACCGGTTGATGGTCACGGGTGAACTGCTCCATCGACAGGGTGATGTTCGGGTTCTGACTATAAAGACGGGCGAAGAGTTGAGCCTGCATTAAGTGCGTGCCTGGGTGACCATGCCATTCGCCGACTAAAATAATATCGGCATCTTTGATAGCCTGGCTGAGCTCTGTCAGGCTGAGCGGTGTGCCTTGGGCAGAGGTGATAGAATAATCATACATGGTCGGCGCGAGGGGGGATACTGAGTTAGCGGTCGATACCGGTTGAGCCGCACAGCCCATAAGCAAACTTACCAATCCCAGGGAAAGCCATTTTTTCATTATTTTACTCCCCTCATAATGCTTCGAGATCAGTTGGTAGAACCTTTATCAATCACAAGTTCTTGATATAACTGTAGACTGAGTTGATGGATAAAAAAGATGAAACTGAGGCTCAATTTCATCTCTGTCAGGGTATATGCTCTGTTTGTTGCATATAAGGGATTACTGGCGGCGATAAACACGAATTGCGAAATCGGCTTCGCAGCTGAACGCCTGTGCATCTTTTAGTTGTTGCCACACCTCAGTTGATGTTTTCCAGGCAAATGGCGTCATTTGCATCAGTGCAGTCGCTTCTTCACCGGTTAGTTGCATGTTGTAATGTAACTGCTGATCAACAATCAGATCAAAGCCTTCAATGACTTCAGGTGCCATATCATGTAAGTGAACACCATCGTAAATCAGTTCTTTTAATTGATATAAATGGCGTGCCGCAGGCGTAACGGTCACTAACCCCCCCCCTTTTTTTATGGTGCGCTGCAACTCTTCTGCCTTACATGGGGCATAAATACGGACAATCGCATCGAAGTATTGTTCCGGATAAGGCAAGCGATGGCTTGATGCGACACAGAAGTGGCAGTCTTTATAGCGTTTAGCGGCATAGCGCACGGCGACTTTTGATATATCCAGGCCATGAACAGCCAGCTTGGGATGACGGGCATTTAACCGTGTAAATTCAGAGGTGTAGTAGCCTTCACCGCAACCAATATCCAGTAACTGCCCGGCATGTTCAGGAAGTTGTTCGTCAAGGTGACGAATGACTTCTTCGCGCAATTGTTTGTAGTGGTCGGTGTTTAGGAACAGGCGGCGTGCCTGCATCATTTCCTGATTGTCACCTGGATTCTTAGATCCTTTATGGTGAGCCGGCATGAGGTTCACATAACCTTCTTTGGCCTGGTCAAACTGATGATTATTTTCACAGCGCCAGGTATTTGCCTGAAGGCTAAGCGCTGAATGACAGAGTGGACATTGATAAGACATGGAGTAAACCGACGAATAAGGGATCTTGGTATTGTAAACGCCCCTATATACCCCTGCAAGCAAGGTGAAGGAAGGACGCCGATCACATATTTCGAGACTCAAAAATAGACCCTAATCACAGTTGACATTTAAATCTTGAACGGTTTCATCTGTTCAGCTTGCGTTCAGGTGAAAAAGATATTTTGCATCTAAAACAAAGGGTGTTTAATTCTATCATCATTTGTATTTATAGGTTTATTTGTTGTTATTAGTATTCATTGTAGTTTTTAATTCCGCCTTATTGTTATGAGGCATTGTTCATACCTTGGCTGATGTTGTTGTCAAAACTGGCTGTTGGTATGAATGTTATTTTCAATCATAAAAAATGCATACCGATTAAATTGTGGCGAATGCCATGCTATTTACACTCCAGGGGTTTTAAATGAAACGTGTTGTATTAGGTTCAGTTGCTTTACTAATGGCCCAAAGCGCAGTTGCTTCTTCTTATGTAACGGGTAATGTCCAGTTTCATGATAGTGATCTACATGGTTCAAATGTGACATCAACACTTGAGGCTGGGCATACGTTTGGTTCAGGAACAACGTTATTAGTTGAGTTTGATGGTATTCAGATTGGTGAGCTGAAAGCTGAACAGAATTCCCCTGCATATGTCACTATGGGTGTTGAGCAATCATTAAACATTAGCGATAACCTTTGGGTTGCAGCAGGTTATCACCATCTTTCAGCAAACGGTGAAACAGTACAGCACCGTCCGCTGGTTAAGATCGGGTATAACTTTGATAATGGTCTTTCTATCTCAAACCGTACACGTTTTCACCTTGACGCAGTCGATGACAACAATGATACACGTATGGATAACGCGATTGGTTACCAGGTTCAATCATTACCGTTGAACTTGAAGTATAACAACGTTTACATGATTGATGGCGAAGTGATGGACCACGAACTTCGTGCAACTTGGACCCGTAGCGGCGTTCAGCCATACTTCGAGCTTCGTAATCAGGCTGATAACGAAAATAATGCCTTCGTATTCGGTGCATCTTACGGCTTCTGATTGATTTAAGGGGGGCGGGTTGCCCCCTGATTTCCCGTTGACAGTATGGTTCTGTAGCAGGTAAAGCCCAGCGATTGCTGGGCTTTTTAGGTTGACGGTTATTCTCGCTTCAGCTTGATGGCCTGACTTTAAACTCGGCTTTATCCAAGTCATGTTTTTTCATTCTTAAATAGAGTTTCTTGCGTGGTATCTGCAGGTAAGAAGACACTTCATTAATACGCCCGGTAAAGAGGTACAATGCATCTTCGATGAGTTGTTTCTCATAGTCATCGACCAAGTCATCTAACGGGCTGCTCATTTGATCTAACGGCTTAGAGCGTTCTTGTCCGGTCAGTTTGACAATACCAATGGCATACAGCTCCGCGACATTTTTTAGCTCCAGCACATTTCCTGACCATTCATGACGATTAAGGGTGTTGATGTAGGCTTTATCAACTGCAGGAATCGCTTTATTGAGTTTTTGACAGCTCAGTTTTAAGAAATGTCTGAATAACGGCGTAATATCGCAGCTGCGTTGCCTTAGGGGCGGCAAAGAAAAGCGCACCTGGCTCAAGAAGTAGAACAATTCAGGTAACATTTGTTCATTTTCTACGACTTTTTCCGGTTCGCCTTCCACAATGGCTAATACTCGTACTTCCTTTTTACACTGACGTTCTTGCTCCAACAAGAAACGACATAACCATTGCTGTGCTTCAATTGGCATGTCGTGTGGGTTGTTGATACATAAACTACCAGTACGTGCTGAAATCATGCTCCGTTGCAGATCCGGCGTGCAAGTCATGGCTGAACCATTGACGTTGACATAAGGTCCCTGGTGAATAACGCTATTTTTATGCAGCAGTTTGGCAACAGTATGGCGGCCGGTACCGCTTTCCCCTTCAATCAGCACATCTTTGGTTGTGAGTGCAATTTTCGTTATCTGCTCACGAATTTTGATGATTAAAGGACTGTCGCCATTTATTACTTGTGATGCCGTGTGGTTCAGGGTTTTACGCTGATTAATGACCTGTTTACGCCGAGGCAGGAACCTTTCTAATAAGGTCAGAAGATCTGCCGGTTGTAATGGTTTTTGTAAAAAATCGATTGCCCCTTTTTTTACCGCATCGACCGCCATCGGGATATCACCGTGGCCTGTGATCATGATAACGGGCAACTCTTCATCCAGGTCTTTTATTCTATCCAGCAATTCTATACCGTTCAGACCTGGCATATACATATCGGTAACAACGACACCAGGCCAGTTTTTATCTAGCATCCTTAATACCTGGGTCGGATCTGTTGCGGTTTGTGCTTTATATCCAGAGACTTCAAGTAAATGTTGATAAGCATCGACAACATCCTGATCATCATCAACGATCAGTACTTCAATATCATCATTCATTATCATAATTATTTAACTCCAATACGACCATGGCTCCACCTTGAAGGTTTGAAGCCAGGAAAATCTCGCCCCCTAAACGGGTCATAATTGAACGACAAATACTTAACCCCAGGCCAAGCCCGACGTCTTTCGTTGTAGTAAAAGGAATAAAAAGCTTCTTGATGATCTCAGCAGCAAAACCATCCCCGGTATCACTGACCGTAATACGCAGAGGACTGCTGATATTTTCAAGTGTGCTTATAGTGATTTCACGCTGTTCGCTTGCTGCGACAGCATCGCAACTATTCACCATTAAATTGACCAGAACCTGCCCTAGCTGCACTTGATCGGCTTGAGCGTATAGCGCTGTATCAACCTCATTGATAATGGTTGTTTTTTGGACTTTCGCCCGGCTTTCAACAATCAGCATGGCTTGATGTATCGATTCATGGATATCGACACATTTGAGCGGATTACTCGCTGATTGTTTGCGAGAGAAACTGCGCAAACTGGAAATAATGTGGCCCATGCGTGCGGTAAGGTTGTCTATCTTGTCCAGACTGATTGCCAGCCGATCGTAATTTTGCTTTTTTATCGCCATTTTAGTGGCAAAAACATGGGTTGAGATGGCAGAAAGAGGTTGATTTAATTCATGCGCGAGCGATGTCATCGCTTGGCCGACCACTGCCATTTTTGCCGCTTGGATGAGATCATCTTGCGTTGCGCGTAAATCATCTTCCACCCGCTTACGGTCATCCACTTCAGCCCTCAACTGGCGGTTACGGTCGGTCAGAGACTGTGTTTTCTCCCGCACCATATTTTCTAACCAGCGAGCGGCATTTTCCTGCTCGGTGATGTCTGTCATCGTAATAATAACCTTGTCACTATTTCCTTGTTTAAACAGGCGGAAATCGAGCCGAAGATACAATATGTTTTCTTGGTAGTTTTGTTTCAGAGTGAGATTGCAGGCACCGTTTGCTACTAACGGGCTACCGTCTGAAAATAGATACTTCAGTCTTTGCTGCATGTTTTCATTAAATAAATCCCAAACCGTTATATCGGCCATAGCAGTATCGTAGCTAAACAGCTTTAGGGCGCTGGGGTTTACGGATTCCACAACACCGTTTAAATCACAGGTGATGATGCTGGCTTGCGTGTTGTTGATTAGGTTAAGGGCATTACTTTGCTGCATTTCCTGCATCTGGCAACAGAAATTGCGGAGACTATCACCGAGCAAACCGATTTCATCATCACCGGTAACCTGAATATTGGCATTCAAATTACCTTTGGTAACCTCATCAAGGTCCTTACTCAGTAGGTTCAGGCGTTTTACTATCCCTCTGCCAACCAAGTAGATTGATAGTACAATGGATAATAATACTGACAGAGATACCACACCCAACAGCATAATATTGCTGAAAAAAATGGACTTTCTGGTTTCATTATTTAACTGCTGCAGAGAGGTGTCAGCTTGTTCGACCATGGTCTGGATCCGTTCTTCCTGATTGTTCAGACGGGTCTGGATACGTTTTTCATGCAGGTTGATATTCACATGCAACTGTACATCCTTCTTGAGCTGTTTCTCCAGCACACCGTCAGGCTCAACTAGCGTAATAAACTCTTGCAGTAATTGCCGGTATGATATCGTTGAAGGGTAGTGGCGCAGTGTTTGGCTCATGTTGCTAAGTTCATCTGTTTTGTAACCAATAAAGTAGAACGCATTGCTGATATCACGGGTTTGGCGTTGCTGAATGATCTCCTGAACCAATTGGTGAAGTTTGTTTTCATTAATGGTAATCGATTGGATCAGCGAAAACTCGGTCATGACCTCAGCGATGGCTTCACTGTTAATGGCATTGGGCAACATACGCGTTAATTGCCACTCAACCTCCTGGCGCAGTGGGGTCAGTTCATCGATCAAATCCTGATGGAGCCACCTGATGGTGTTTTCGGTTTGTGCTAGCGAGTACAGGTGCGTGTTACGCTGGTTAAGTAAATCAGCATAAGCGTCGATATCTTCCAGTAACACTGCATGCTCAGTCTTTATCGATGGATAATACTTGAGGCCGGCGGTGTCAGTGATCGCATTGGTGATCTGTTCCAGCTTGATGTTGATGTTCTGCTTCAGATCGTTATGCATGATGGGGTCAGTATTTTGGCTCAACAGGTGCAGGGTAGCCTGCAGTCCGGCGGTATTTCTTTCTAGCTGGTAACTGGCCTTGAGAGTTGGCATATTGTTGTCAACGATCGCCTCAATCTGGTTATCGATGGCTTCCCAGTTGACTACCGCTATTAAGCTCACGCTGATGGTGAGAAAAGCCATAAAGGCAATCGCGGCGATCAGGCGGTTTCCGATTGTTTTTCTGCGAAGCATCAGTTTTTTCCTTCGCGCTCAGCAATGATCTTCTGACTGAGAGTGATCGATTGCTCAAGTTGACTACGCATAATACGGCGCCAGGCATTAATACGCCTTGCCGTTTGCACATGCGTACGGGATAGCGAAAGTTCATGATACGACTCGCTATTGGCCTGAGTTTCCGTGACGGGTGGGGTCGAAGCCAGACGGATCGCTAAATTAAATTGGCGGCGGTGCTCGTCTGTCAGGTTTTGCGCCGTGTTGAGTTTGTGGATCAGCTGCCAAGCCTGGTTTAATAATACTAATTGATGACTGATAGTTTGCTCAAATAGGTGTTTTACCAGTACTTCCCGGTGACGCATAAGGGTCATATTCAGCGCTTGGTGCGTATAAGAATGTGCTGTTTTTTGCTTTAGGCCATATTTATGCAGCGAACTCGCCGGTAGTTTTTCCTGCACCTCATCAGAGAGTAAATAATCAATAAATGCCAGACTATGATTGGCCTGATTAATATTGTTGACTGCTGCGATATAACTCGGGATCTGCGGACTGTGGTTCTGGTAATTGAATCCTATAAAAGGGAATTGTTTCTGGCTTTCGTAGGCGAAGCTGTCAATGACAGGGCCAATACCTGCCAAACCACGAGAAATGGCATCGCTCACCCCAAAACTACGGGCAGAAATTGAAGCTAAGTTACCACCAACTTGCAATAGTAGTTTCCAGCCATCTTTCCAGCCATATCGTTGCAGAATGTTTTCAACCATGAGATGTGTGGTACCAGAGCGGTACGGGCTGCTCATGATCACATGCCGAAAATATTGGGGGTGGGTCAAACTTTCCCAGTGGGTCGGTATATCAAGATGATGCTTGGCTAGGTAATCTTTATTCCACATCAAGCCATAGCCTGAGTAACCGAAGATAACGATGTTCTCTGACTGACTTTGCTTAAAGGGCTGTATGAGTTGCGAATGCGCGATGTCGGCAGAGAGAGCAGTCAGCTTTTTTTGTTCAATCAAAGGTTGGAGTAATGATTGCGATGATGTAATCACAATATCAATATCATGACCGTTTTTTTCCAGCAAGCGAACGCCTGATTCTACCCGGCGGTGAAGAACTTTTATATTTGCATCTGGGTATTGCTTCTGAAATTCCAGAGTGATTGGTGTAATTGATGATTCAGTAAACGTTGTTAGAATTATTAAATGATTCGTTGATGCAGCAAAGCAACCTGGCGAAATAATTAGCAATAACAGAAGCAATCGAATCATAGTGTTAATACTATTTCCATTTTTGATAGGTTTTATATACAAGCTTAGTTCGCGAGATTAAACTTAAATGATCTAACTTATTTTTAATCTTATAAGGTGTTAATTGTTTTCATAGGTGGAATAATTGAAATGTGTCGTTCGTTACTCCTTATTGGTGTGAGTTTATACTTATACGCATTCTTAACGATAATAGATACAAAAAAATACTGATCAGTGAGGGAATTAGTAAAATGATTGCTGTTTATTTACTCGCGGTATATTTTGGTGTTTATTTATATTGCTGACGGATATTTGTTAAAATAAAACCGGAGTAGAGACTCCGGTTTATATATATCTATAGAATAATAACTAATGCAAATACTGCTAAATAATAATATCGCTAGGCATTTAGGATTTGTTGTATCTCAGTGGCGGATAAATGATATTGGCGAGGGCAGTTGCGCCAAGTTTGCAGCATACGTTGATATTTTTCTAACATTGATACCTGGCTGTTGAACTGGTGCTCAGATTTATCAAACTGAGGATACAGACCTTCTTCGTCAGTTAAGAATCGCACATAGTGAACCAGTTGTGATTCCGTGGCGGCATCAAAGCCCAGAAATTGCAGGCGGCGAGGCTCTACGAGTTGCTGGTTGGCATCATCGAGCATTTTATAAGATTCCTGCAGCGCGTGATGCATCTCCATGAAGTCAATAACATTGCGGCAGGTTTCTTCAGGAAGACAACCGAAGTCTTTGTCCAGTTCGCGCATTTGCAGGCCATAACCGCGCTCTACAATAGTCTGAAGCCGACGGTATTTTTCTGCGTTATCAGGGTTCATCTGAGACATCAGAGAATACTGGTTAGAAAGAATAAGACGTTGAGCGTTTGTCATTTCCATAATAAAAGGCCTTAATATTGTTATGTTCTGCGGTCGAGATTATCAGGTTAAGTTAAAAAAAGCTTGATCTGTCGACGCGTAGCCGCTGATTTTGCACTAAATATAACTGAGTGATGAAAGCTTAAATAATAACGCGATATGCTATTGATTTACTTGTATTTAACCTTGTTTTTGCAAGGTTATTACGTTGTTCTTGTCTTCTACAATCGTAATTTAGGTAAAGGGATTAAGGCAATAGATGCGGAATGACAATTTTACAGTGGGGAGGTTTAAGAAAGAGCCACTGAATGTAGCCCTTTCGTGTTTGGATGTGGATGGCAGGAAGAGTTTTGAATTGACTCGCTTTAAGGCGGTTAGCTTAAGCCAACAATATTTCCATTGTCATCAATATCTAATGCCATATAAGCCGGCTTTTCAGGCAGGCCTGGCATGGTCATGACATTGCCGCATAAAGCATAAACAAAGCCAGCTCCTGCACAGAGTTTTAGTTCACGGATTGGCAGAAGAAAACCTCTCGGTGCGCCTTTTATGCTGGGATCATGGGTGATTGATAATGGTGTCTTTGCCAGGCAGACCGCTAAATTATCATGGCCCTGAGCTTTTAGCTCTGCCAGTTGTTGTTTGGCACGTTCAGACAATTCAACACCTCGGCTACCATATCCCACCTCGGCGACTGTCATCAGTTTCTCTTCTAAAGTCTGTGACAGGCTGTAAAGCGGCTTAAAGTCAGCCGGTGTTTCACAGGCTGTTACCACGGCTTGAGCCAGTTCAATGGCTCCGTTACCGCCTTTACCGAAAGCTTCGCTGATCGCCACATCAACATAAGTACCAAAGTCCTGGGCATTAACCATTGCTTTTAGTTGTGCAAGTTCAGCATCGCTATCTTGCGGGAAGCGGTTAATGGCTACAACAACCGGTAAACCGTATTGGGCGGCATTACGAATGTGCCATTTCAGGTTCTCAAAACCCGCGATGAGCGCTTTTTCATCCGGGGCGAAAATGGTTTCTGGCAGTGGCTGACCCGGACGTAAATCATACAGCCCTGAATTGGCTTTTAATCCACGCAGTGTTGCAACCATGACCGCACAATCAGGGCCTCGTTCGGCTTGTTGCGCTTTGATGTTGCAGGCTTTCTCGAAGCCCATATCAGAGCCAAAACCGCCTTCAGTAACGGTGAACTCACTTAATTTCAGCGCGATACGATCGGCAATAATGGATGAGTTACCATGGGCGATATTGGCGAATGGCCCGGCATGAATAAGAGTCGGTACGCCTTCCAGCGTTTGCATCAGTGTCGGCTCAATGGCTTCGCACAGAGTGACGGTCATGGCACCGGCAACTTGAAGATCGTCGGCAGTGATCGCCTGGCCATCAATATTATAGGCCAGTACGATACGGCCGATACGCGCACGCATATCAGCAAGATCGTTAGATAAGGCCAGGATCGCCATTAATTCTGATGCTGCAGAAATATCAAAACCGTCTTCGCGTTCAAAGCCATTTATGGTTTTGCCCGGCTCATTTAGTCCCACAGTGATCTTACGCAGTGCGCGGTCATTGTGATCCATGACTCGCTTCCAGACCACACGATTAATATCGATACGCAGCGGTGTCAGATCGGTTCTACGGGCAAATTGCTCATAACCGTGGCGTTCTTCATGGTACAAGCGGGCATCAATCGCTGCCGCCGCAAGGTTATGGGCGGCGGTTACTGCATGAATATCGCCGGTCAAATGCAGGTTTAACTTTTCCATTGGGGCGACCTGGCTGTAGCCTCCTCCGGCCGCGCCGCCTTTCACGCCAAAGACCGGTCCCATAGAAGGCTGGCGAATACAGGCAATGACTTTTTTCCCCACTTTGGCTAGCCCTTGAGATAGGCCAATGGTGGTTACCGTTTTACCTTCACCGAGTGGGGTCGGGGTGATGGCTGTCACTAGCACCAACTTACCTTCAGGTTTATCAGCGAGGCGTTTAAGAATTGAAGGTTTAACTTTGGCTTTCAAGGAGCCTTGTGGTGTCAGATCTTCAGGATTAATACCTGCAAGTTGGGCAATCTGGTCGATAGGAGTGAGTAGGGTGTCGCGGCAAATTTGAATGTCGCTTTTCATTTGGGCTCATTTCCTCTTAGCTATGACAACAGAGAATGGTAACAACGGATATACTGCATCAGATTGAATTAACAGGTCGCGCAATCGTTTGCGCCGTGTTTATACCATAATTTTATCATGGATAAATAGAGTAATGGCGAGATAAATGTCGGCATTTTACATGGGGCGTTCTGTGGCGGTAGTGGAATGGGTTTATTGTGGCTGCAGCGGCCGGAAAAATTTGAGACTGGCGTAATTTCGATCACCGAGTTCGTAATGTGGAAACGGTGCAGAGCCAGACTATTATCCCGATTGGGCCAATAGTCTGGCAGGTTTGTTTATCAGGCTACTTCACACTCTTGGGATTTCTTCTCTGAGACGATAACTGGGATCTGTTTGCCATAGACCGGGCGAAGTGCTTTGATAATGTCATTACGTGAGATCATACCAACGAGCACCTCATCTTTCACTACAGGGAAACTGTGCGGACGGTTTACCACCATAGTACGGGCACGCTCATTCAACGAAAGCGTAGTCAGTCGGGTTGCAATGCCACCACTTGTGACCGGGTACAGAATATTTTTGTCGATACTCATATACTCAGCAATATCAAGAATAGTGTTATCCGGACTAACGGTCTGGATTTCATGTTTCATTAAGTCTTGCACTTTGCTTTCAGCATTTGGCACATAGTCACTACACCAAAGGTCAACCAAGGTGTCATGGATAGAGAAGAAACCGACTAAACGCTGGTCGCTTGATAGTACCGGTGCACCTGAAAGTTCTTCGTTAATCAAGATATCAAGCGCTTCGGCAACAGGCATGCCTGGCTGAAGGGTTGTAGTCGCAGGGCGCATGTGATCGTTAACAAGTAGGTTGTCCTGAAGCATAGTCGTGTCCTTATTTAAAACGGTAGAATTTGAGAAGTCGGGTGTGATGATGGTCGCTGTTGCATGGTGCTCTTTAGGCGAGCTGAAAATAGCCCAGTAGCTAAGCCCGACGAGAACCCCGCCGCCAACGATATTGCCCAGAGTGACGGGAATAAGGTTGGCAAAGATAAAGTTATGGATATTGAGATCGGCGTATTGTTCTGGTGACACACCGAGGTTTAACCAGAATGAGTCTGGGGCGATGTTCTGGATAGTGATACCCAGTGGCACCATAAACATGTTGGCGACGCTGTGCTCAAAACCGGTGCTGACAAACATCGCAACGGGTAAAACCATGATGGCCATTTTTGTCATCATGTTGTTCGAGCAAAATGTCATCCAAATAGCAAGACAAACCAATAGGTTACATAAAACCCCCAATGAAAAGGCTTCCAATGGCTGGTGATGCAGTTTGTGCTGGGCAACGTTTAGCGCATTTAATCCCCACTGGCCGCCATCGAGCTGGTAAAGGCTGGCCATGGAGACCAGAAGTAATAGCAGCATCGCACCCAGGAAGTTGCCGAAATACACTTTTGCCCACGTTTTTAGCATGTGTCCGGTGGTGATGTGCTTATTGGCTCTGGCGATAGAAGACAGCACTGTACTGGTAAACAGCTCACCACCGCAGATGACGACTAAAATCAGGCCCATGCTAAAGGCTAACCCACCAAATAAGCGGTTGATCCCCCAGTTTATTTCGCCATTACCTGTCGTCACCGTGAGGTAGAAAACAAAGGCGAGTCCAATGAAAACACCGGCAGTGATCGCTAATGCGATTGTTTTGCTCGTCGACTTTGATGCTTTACTAACGGCATATTTTTCTGCCTGTTTCATCATTTCCATCGGACTGTAATTGGAATCTGTATTTATTGCCGAGCTCATCGATATGATCTCCATTTCGATTCGACAACATTGCCGGGTGAATTAAACAAAAAGGGGGGTAACTGAGTCATTGCTTCTCCTTATATCGAGATGAATGCGTTTAACGTGGCTTCAGCTTAAGGGGGGATAAAGGTGTGAGTAAAATTGATTTTTTTCTTACTCCTAATCATAAAAATTGATATCAGAAAATGTTAAAGTACCGGTTAATCATAGGGTTCAGAAAGGAAGGAGTCGCAATGCGATATTCTTTGAAGCAATTGGCGGTATTCGAAGAAGTAGCCAGCTCGGGCAGCGTCAGTAAAGCTGCTGATGAGTTAGCGCTTACTCAGTCTGCAGCCAGTATGGCGCTTGCTCAGTTAGAAAAATTACTCGGCAGGCCATTGTTTGAACGCCAGGGAAAGCGAATGGCGCTGACATACTGGGGGACATGGCTAAGGCCAAAGGCGAAACAGCTATTATTTGATGCCCAGCAGATCGAATTAGGCTTTTACGAGCAGCATTTAGTCAGTGGCGAGATTGCGCTGGCATCAAGTCAGACGGCCGCAGAGCACTTACTGCCAGAGCTTATCAGCAATATTGATAGTAACTTTCCTGAGCTGCGTATTAATTTCAAAGTAAGAAATACAGAGAAAGTCATCGATGGTATAAAAAACTTTAAGTATGAGTTTGGTATCATAGAGGGGCGTTGTGATGATAGCCGTCTCCAGCAAGAAGTGTGGTGTCACGACCATTTAGTGATTATCGCTTCTAAACATCATCCGTATGCTCAGTATGAAAAAGTCAGTTTTGCCCAGCTTGAACAGGCCAAATGGGTCTTGCGTGAACAAGGTGCCGGCACGCGGAAAATTTTCGAGAGTGCAATCCATGGTGTGATTGATGATCTTGATGTCTATCGTGAATATGAACAAGTCTCCGTTCTTCGTACTTTAGTCGCGAATGGCCTCTACTTGAGTTGCCTGCCCTACCTGGATGTTGTTAAGTTTATTGAACGCGGTGAACTGGTCGCCTTGAATGTACCAGAATTAAATATGGAGCGGACCTTATCGTTTATATGGCGAGCAGATACTGTCGAAAATCCGTTACGTGACTGTATTAAGCGTGAAGCTTTGCGCATGATTAGAGAAAGCAAGAGAGATATGTAATCTGTATCAATTTAATTGATACATTAATATGCAACTAAGTTGTACGCGTCGGTGTTTGTGGCGGGCTTGTTGACTAATTCCGATCCAAACTTCTTAGATTCCGTAAAGTGAGGAACGTATACGGGATCTAAGAAGCACACGGTTAGAACTGGCTCCCGAAATCATGCTCTTCGATTGCGGAAAGGTATGTTTAGACGTTTAAAGGGCGAGTTTCCGTGGCTTCTATACTAGTACCTAAACACAATGAAGATGACTGATTGAAACGGTCAAAGTCCGTCATCCCAGAAACCGCCAAACACTGAACTTGCAGGCTTTCTCAAAACTCACCTGGCGGTTATCAGGGATCCATTATGCACGGAAGGTTCTGTGGACTGTGGATCCCCGATAATCGCTACTGTAAATCCAATCGATAATGAAAAGATCAGCATTAAGCGCTTCAATGGATGACAAAGAGCAAGGATGACGACGGCTTGGCTTCATCGATAAAAAACTAATCTGTTCAATCAATCATAATTAATGAGTCAAGGTACTAGTTAGCCACGCTCCAGATAGAACCACTATATTCCCTCGGAGCTCTGCATTTCGAGTGGGTTATGTTATGGGAATAATTGCTATAAAATTAATTGCGTATTGGTATTAATTTTTTTGATGGTTTTTTGAGCCTAACATTTGAAATAGTGGTGCAGGAAGCTGAGTGAAATAATCCTGTAAATGGTCCAGCAATAAGCGCATTTTCTTGGAATTGGCCGCTCTCGGCGGATAAACACCGTAAATATTGATATCACTCAGCTGATATTCTTCCAGGATCGGGGTGAGTTGTCCCGACGTTATCAATGGCAGGGCATCGTAAATGGGTAATCGCCCGATGCCATGGCCGCCTAACACAAAAGCCGTTCTTGCCGATGCACTGTTGGTGGCAATGCTGCCTTGCATTCTGACATTGTATGAGCGGCTGCCTTTAGACAGCGTCTGAATACGAGACGCTTGTTTATAGACCACCCATTCATGATTAGCCAGCTCTGCCGGTGTGTGGGGCAGGCCATATTGACTAAAATAGCTCGGGGTGCCACAGAGAATATTTTTCATGGTCATTAGCTTACGGGCATACAAGCCTGAATCCGCTAGCGGTGCTCCCCGAATCGCCAAATCGACACCTTCCTGAATGATATTTACTACCTCATCGGTCAGGTTCAGATCGATTTCAATTTTTGGGTACTGTTTTTTAAAGGTATTCAGAGCCGGTACAATGGTATACATGCTGATATTGACCGGGGCGGTGATGATGAGTTTTCCTTCCGGCTCTTCGCGCAAATTTTCGATTTGCTGATTGGCTGCGGCCGCTTCGTCACTGATGTTCTTGCAACGCTGATAATAGCGCTGGCCTGCGTCGGTCAGGCTAATACTGCGAGTGGTACGGTTTAATAAGGGGATCCCAATATGAGTTTCGAGCTTTTTTAAATGGTAACTCACTACCCCGCGGGACAGGCCGAGTTGTTTTGCTGCAGCCGAGAAGCTGCCTTGCTCTACTATTTGTGCGAATACCACCATGCTTTTTAGTTGCTCAAAGGAAACATCCATTAGGCTCTCATTTAATTCGGTTTTAACTCTAACAGTATCCACTGTTCTAATTTTTAAAACAATGATTCTCAATTTATCGCCATTGTTAGATTAATCGTTCAGGCATAGACTTCAATCACGCTCTTAATGACGAGGTTGATAATGAAAATTTTAATGGTGCTAACATCCCACGATAAGCTGGGTGAGACTGATCATAAAACCGGTTTTTGGGTCGAAGAATTTGCCGCGCCGTATTACTGTTTTTTAGATGCCAATGCTGACGTTACTCTCGCTTCACCAGCAGGTGGTCAACCTCCGATTGATCCGAACAGTGAATTAGAGCAATCACAAACCGATGCCACAGTGCGTTTCAATAACGATGAGCAAGCGCAGCAGGTGTTAGCAAATACCTTAAAGTTGGCCGATGTAAGTGAAAAAGATTACGATGCTATCTTTTACCCTGGTGGTCATGGGCCATTGTGGGATCTGGTGAGCGACAGCCATTCAATTGCGTTGATTGAAGCCTTTTGGCAAGCTGGTAAACCCGTGTCGGCGGTGTGTCATGCACCGGCTGTGTTACTTAATGCGAAGACACAAGATGGTGAATATATAATTTCCGGTAAAGCGGTGACTGGCTTTACAAATTCAGAAGAAACGGCTGTTGGGTTAGCTGAGGTAGTACCATTCTTGCTGGAAGACGAATTGAAAGCCCGAGGCGGACAGTTTGAATCGGCACAAGACTGGAACCCGCTGGCAATTCAAGATGGTATGTTAATCACAGGGCAAAACCCTGCATCATCAGAAGCAGTTGCAGAAGCGCTTCTGAGCCTGTTAGCTAAATAAACGAATAGCTAAACAAACGATAGATAAAGATACACAAATAATAATTAAACCCTTGGATACAAAGGAACGAGCAATGCTTAACTTCACGTTTCATAACCCGACGCAGATCTTTTTTGGCGAAGATCAAATTGCAGCGATTGCAAAAGAGATCCCTGCGGATGCTAAAATTCTCGTCACTTATGGCGGTGGTTCGATCAAAACCAACGGTGTGTATGAGCAAGTCAGCAATGCGCTGAAAGATCATAACTGGATTGAATTTTCAGGCATCGAGCCTAATCCGCAATATGACACTTTAATGAAAGCGGTTGAAGTGGTTAAAGCCGAGCAAATTACTTATCTGCTGGCGGTTGGCGGTGGTTCAGTCGTTGACGGTACTAAATTTATTGCTGCGGCGGCATGTTTCGAGGGTGACGAACCTTGGGATATTCTGGCGAAGCAAGCACAAGTAAAAGATGCCGTGCCGCTGTCGTGTGTATTAACCCTGCCAGCGACAGGCTCTGAAAGTAATATCGGTTCTGTGGTCACCCGTGGCACGACGAAGCTGGCATTTATGTCACCTCATGTACGTCCAATCTTTGCTGTATTGGATCCTAAAGTGACCCTGAGCCTCTCTGATCGCCAGGTTGCGAACGGCGTGGTGGATGCTTTTGTTCATACTATGGAGCAATACTTAACGTTCCCGGTGAATGCGAAGGTACAAGATCGTTTCTCTGAAGGTTTACTGATGAACCTGATTGAGGAAGGACCTAAAGCCCTGGCAACACCTGATGATCTCGAAGTGCGCTCGAATGTCATGTGGTCGGCAACGATGGCACTGAACGGTCTAATCGGTGCGGGTGTACCGCAAGACTGGAGTACCCACATGATCGGCCACGAGCTGACAGGTCAGTACGGTATGGATCATGCGCGTACATTGGCGATTATTCTGCCTGCTGTAATGAAAGTACAGCGTGAGCAAAAGCGCGGTAAATTAGTCCAGTACGCACAACGTGTCTGGCACCTATTTGACGGTACTGAAGATGAAGTGATTGATCAGGCTATCGCGAAAACAGAAGCGTTTTTCAAAGCGATGGGCATGCCTGTACGTTTGAGTGATGCAGATCTGGATGCCGCAAGTATTGAAACTGTGTTGGAGCAACTTGAACTTCACGGTATGACATTATTGGGTGAACATGGCGACATGACACCAGAAGTTAGCCGTAAGGTACTGGAAACCGCGCTGTAAGCGCTATCGTTAAATCACGGTGAATTAATTAAGCCCTGCCGGTGATACGCTGGCAGGGCTTTTTTTGTAACTGTATGTATTTAATGGGTTAATGTCATTTTGATGTTTATCTCAGTCTTTCAGGGCTGTTATGTTCAGCCCATAAGCTCTGCATGTCACCGGTTTTTTTACCCGTAAGATGCTTGGGCTATCAGGAAAAAAGAGGTTGCTCCCAAAGATGGAAAAAAATGGAAATACATCTATTTGATTTCATTTGCTGTATCAATAACCGCTCAAAAAGTGGGCGTTTGATCTATGGACAAGGGCACAATTATCTATAAAATCCGGCCGTAGTTGATACTGCTAGGGAACATAAAATGATCATCAAAGGAAAGCCGGTGAGGGACTTTTCCCTCAAACTTAATACTCTGTTTCGAGGGGTCGGCTGCCTGCTGTTACTGCTGCTGTTGATTAACTTGAATACGATCACAGAAAAGCTGTCTAAGTCTGCTTTTGCGCTTCAACAGTTGACTGTATCGGCGAGCTCTGGCGAAGCATTGTCACTCATACCGGAAGCTGCTTTAGCGACACCTTCTGAAGAGAGTACTCAGCCTGGTGAGGCGACCACAGCTGGTGAAGATGAGATTTTCGAACTCAGGCAAGCGGCGTTAGTGCGCTTTGCCAATAAGTTTAATTTTCCTGATTCGGTTGAGTTCTACAGCCTGGCCAGTAGTGAGAACTGGATGTTTAGCCCGGCAACGGTGATGGAAAAAGACAATGTGCTTAATCTCACCACTTGCGGTTATTATGCAGCGAAGAATGCAATGGGCCTGGCTCGTGATAGGGTGCCATTTATTGTTGATCTGGTTTATGACTTTTTAAATCAAAAATACAGTGTTCATGGTTATTTTAAAGATGATCGAGCGCGTTATTATCAATTTGACGGAATTAAAAAACCGGTTGAGCTAAACCGTAACCGTTTCAAAAATAAATGGGATGTAGCCTGTAAGCCGCTGAACGTTGATAAATATGACGATATTCTTTCGCTTGCCACCGTCGGACGCTTTGAGCCCAAAGAGGATATTGCCTTCAAGCGACAGCTTAATGCATTTGATGATCAAGTACAGAACGAAATTGTAAGCTGCGTTGAAGATGAAGTACTCACCGCATCGGTGTCAGGTTTGTCAGCCCGTAAAAATCTGTGTCTGATCAATGCCCAGTGCAGCATTCTGGAAGGGGTGGCCAAGAGTAAGTGTGACTTGGTTAATCAGACCTGCTCTGGTGATGACAAGTCGCTGCTTTGCAAAGCAACGACCAAGACTCAGGTAGCCAGTTAACCTTTATACCAATCAGAATAAGGGCAGAAGCCGAGGGGGTGATGAACGTCGTCCCCTCGATTTTTTTAGTACATCACCTTGTGGCCATAGCTGGCGAGGATGTCTTTCACTTTTTCCATGGTTTCTTTTGATGGTGGGTTTACATCAGATAGCGGGTAGTCATAGCCCATAGCTTCCCACTTATGTTCACCTAGCTGGTGGTAAGGGAGTAGCTCGACTTTCTCGATATTGTCCATATCTTTGATAAATTCACCCAGCAGATGGGCAGAGCGTTCGTCATCGGTATAACCCGGAACAATCACGTAGCGGATCCAGGTTTTTTGCCCCCGTTTGTGCAGGTAGCGGGCAAAATCCAGAACGCGCTTGTTAGGAACACCAACAAGATTTTGATGGATGCTATCGTCCATTTGTTTCAGATCGAGCATGACCAGATCGGTCGCGTCCAGCACTTCATCAACGACATCGGTATGTTTACGGATGTAACCGTTAGTATCGAGACAAGTATGAATACCTTCCGCTTTAGCCGCCCGGAAAAAGTCGCGGATAAATTCAGGCTGAAGCATGGCCTCACCACCGGATGCTGTGACAC
The DNA here is from genome assembly GCF_050337085.1 of Photobacterium sagamiensis. Classification (NCBI taxonomy): domain Bacteria; kingdom Pseudomonadati; phylum Pseudomonadota; class Gammaproteobacteria; order Vibrionales; family Vibrionaceae; genus Photobacterium; species Photobacterium sagamiensis. Next base: position 41,097 of record NZ_JAKJSP010000035.1, read on the forward strand.
CGCCACCAGAGGCATTCATAAAATGGCGGTAAGAAACGGCTTCCTTCATGATTTCTTCAACGGTGATTTCTTTCCCGTCATTAAGATCCCAGGTATCGCGGTTGTGGCAATACTGACAGCGCATTAAGCAGCCTTGCATAAATACGATAAAACGGATGCCTGGTCCGTCGACGGTTCCGCATGATTCGAAAGAGTGGATACGGCCTTTTACTGACATTGCTTAACTTCTCCGCGTGGGGCGTGTTATATACCTGTCATTTTATTACAAAACCTGAGGCTAAAATAGCAATAATACTACGGGGTTGCTGCTGTCTCTAATAAGTATACCCAAACCACTTCAAGATGCGTGATTCAGCGACTTTTTACAAGGCGAATAACGGTTATTGGGAGTGTGGCTTGTAGTGGAACGACCGAGGTGGGTTTTCGTGGTTGGTATAAATCGAAAAAACAAAAAAAACCGGTCAGAGACCGGCTTTTTAACTTACTTTTAAGTGGCGAGTATCTAGACTCTAGTTTCTCACCCCTCGAGACTGAACTCTAAATTATAGAGAATCAGTGAAAGTACGTGCAATAACGTCTTTCTGCTGTTCAACTGTCAGAGAGTTGAAACGCACAGCGTAACCCGATACACGGATAGTTAGCTGTGGGTAGTTCTCTGGGTGCTTAACTGCGTCTTCAAGAGTTTCACGGTTAAGAACGTTAACGTTCAGGTGCTGACCGCCTTCGATGCTGCCAGACTCATGGTGGAAGTAACCATCCATCAGACCTGCAAGGTTAGCTTTTTGAGACTCAACTTCTTTACCTAGCGCGTTTGGTACGATAGAGAAAGTGTAAGAGATACCATCTTTTGCGTCAGCAAACGGTAGTTTACCTACAGATGTTAGAGAGGCTACAGCACCTTTCTCATCACGACCGTGCATTGGGTTTGCACCAGGTGCAAAAGGAGCGCCAGCACGACGACCATCTGGAGTGTTACCCGTCTTCTTACCGTATACAACGTTAGATGTAATAGTAAGGATTGACTGAGTAGGGATAGCATCACGGTACATTTTCAACTTACGGATTTTGCCCATAAATGTTGAAACTAGTTCACAAGCGATGTCATCTACACGTGAATCGTTGTTACCGAATTTAGGGTAATCACCTTCGATTTCGAAGTCGATAGAAATACCGTCTTCGTCACGGATAGGCTTAACTTTTGCGTACTTGATAGCAGACAGTGAGTCAGCTGCAACAGAAAGACCTGCAATACCACAAGCCATGGTACGATTAACATCACGGTCGTGAAGCGCCATTAGTGATGCTTCGTAGCTGTACTTGTCGTGGCTGTAGTGAATGCTGTTTAGTGCAGTCACGTATTGTGTTGCTAACCAATCCATGAAGTGATCTAGACGAGCCATCACATCAGCGTAGTCTAGAACTGCGTCAGTTACTGGTGCAGTCTTAGGACCGATTTGGATTTTAAGCTTCTCATCAACGCCGCCGTTGATAGAGTAAAGCATTGTTTTAGCAAGGTTAGCACGTGCACCGAAGAACTGCATTTGCTTACCAACAACCATTGGAGATACACAACAAGCGATTGCGTAGTCATCTGAGTCCATGTCTGGACGCATTAGGTCATCGTTTTCGTACTGGATAGAAGAAGTATCGATAGATACTTTCGCACAGAAACGCTTGAAACCATCAGGTAGCTGCTCAGACCAAAGAACAGTGATGTTCGGCTCTGGAGAAGGACCCATAGTGTACAGGCTGTTTAGGAAACGGAAGTTTGAACGCGTAACTAATGTACGACCATCAATACCCATACCACCCATTGATTCTGTTGCCCAGATTGGGTCACCAGAGAATAGTTCATCGTATTCAGGCGTACGTAGGAAACGAACCATACGTAGCTTCATTACGAAGTGGTCAATCATTTCTTGTGCTTGAACTTCTGTGATTACGCCAGCAGCGATATCACGCTCAATGTACACATCTAGGAACGTAGAAGTACGACCTAGAGACATTGCAGCACCGTTCTGTGATTTAACAGCAGCCAGGTAGCCGAAGTAAGTCCACTGAATTGCTTCTTGTGCAGTTGTAGCAGGACCAGAAATATCGTAGCCGTATTTAGCTGCCATAGTTTTGATCTGACCTAGAGCACGGTGTTGCTCTGCAATTTCTTCACGAAGTTGCATTGTCATTTGAAGATCTTCGCCTAACTCGAAACGCTCTTGTAGAGACGTGAACTGAGCGAACTTGTCTTTCATTAGACGATCGATACCGTATAGTGCTACGCGACGGTAATCACCAATGATACGACCACGGCCGTATGCATCTGGAAGACCAGTCAGTACACCAGACTTACGACATTTCATGATGTCAGGTGTGTAAACATCGAATACACACTGGTTGTGTGTTTTACGGTATTCAGTAAAGATTTTAGAAACTTCAGGGTCTAGTTCGCGATCGTACGCTTTACAAGAACCTTCAACCATACGGATACCACCGTTAGGGATGATAGCGCGCTTAAGTGGAGCTTCAGTTTGAAGACCAACAATCGTTTCAAGATCTTTGTTGATGTAACCTGCATCGTGTGCAGTGATGGTAGAGATAACAGAAGTATCGAAATCAACAGGAGCGTGAGTGCTGTTTTCCTGCTTGATACCTACCATTACTTGTTCCCAAAGCTTTGCCGTTGCTGGCGTTGCTTCAGATTCTAGGAAAGACTCATCACCTTCATACGGTGTGTAGTTCTTTTGGATGAAATCACGAACGTTTACATCGTTCTGCCATTCGCCTGCAGCGAAACCTTCCCAAGCTTTAGCAAATTGCTCTGCCATGTTATACCTACCTTTTTAGTAGAAAAAATACGTACTGATTTTGAAGCTGTTGAGCTAATCACCATCGAGTGGTGGACAGTACACTTTCATTAACAATAATACGGATAATTAAATCTATCAGTTCAATGTAAATGATGATTTCATTATTCGTATTAGTACTAATAACCAAGCTAAGAAAGGGCAGTGCAGCGCACTGCCCTCATCAGATTATAGTAGTGCTGGAATGCCGTATTTGCCTTCAAGCATACCTACCGCTAGCATCGCCATTAGGCAGATGATAAGAACAGAGGCAGGGATAACAATACGATCCACGAACGAGAGTTTCTTCGCGCGTTCTTTGTCACCAATCAGGCCGTTGTTATCTAGCAGCATGGTTAGTGCCCATGCCAATACCGGGTTAGCAACCGCTGAAGCAAAGATACAGATACCAGCAGATTGTGAATCTTTGGTGTCTTTAACCATTTGCATACCGGCTTCCAGTAGCGGCAGGAATACACCCACTAGCAGAGCAATACGCATTACTGGTGGCCATACTGCAACATCCATTGGGAAACCAAGGATTGCAATAAGCATTACTAAACTACCAAGAACGATCGCACCGGCAGGGATAGGACGCTTAGCAATTGCCGCCGGGATCATGTACGTACCCCAAGAAGATGTGATGTTACCACCACCGACTGCAGTACCTACCATCTGACGGATAGAACACATAGTCATAGTGTCATCAACATCCATCAGTACTTTGTCAGTACCTTTAGGGTAGTTAAGTTCTTGGAAGATACGGTGACCCAGGAAGTCAGGCGACCACATTGCTACCGCCAAAATGGCAAATGGCAATGATGCAATGAAGTGCTGCAGGTTTGGCAGACCAAGCATCCAACCTTCATCAGTGCTGCCCCACCAGTATACAGGGTTCAGGTTTGGCAGACCCATTTTGGTTTCGAAAGTAAGGTCAAAGCCGGCACCAAATGCCAGAGCAACGAGAAGCCCTGTTACCGCACAAGCCGGGATAGCTAACCAGCGCTTGTTGATGCGGGCAAGGAATGCATAAAGAACGATGTTAACCGCCAGCACAACCAAGCCGACATAACCCAGGCTGCCTTTGGCAATCTCAGCAGTTTCCAGGCCGGTTGCCCAAGTTTGGATCTGGCCGATTTGACTCATTGCCCCGGTAAAACCAAGGAAGACTAATAAGCCACCGGCAACACCCTCACCGGTCAGATTGACCAGTTTAGAGCCGCCTTTGAAATAACTAAGTAGCAGACCGAATACACCAAGAAGGATTGCAAGAGCAAGAGGGTGTGCACCGGCAAGGGCAATGGTACCGATCAACGGGATCATTGGTCCGTGGTTACCTGCCAGGTTGGCGCGGGGGTTGATAAATCCGGAGGCTAGAATACAGAAAAGAAATGCAGGAATAAGCATTTCAACTCGTGCAACTTCGATAGCGAACTCTTTGCCAAGATTGATATGATCCCAGGCTTGAGTCAGACCTTCAGCCCAAGACATCATTACCGCAGAGTACATTGCGATAATACCTATAGTACCGGCTAAAGCGGGAACCAGATCTTCCCATTCAAAGCGGAAGTCACGGCCTGGCAGGTTTAAGCGAAAGCGGCGTGGTTTCATTATCTTGAGCTCGTTGTCAAGATAGTCCGATCGACTTGAGAAGTCAGAGGCAGGACGGTGTTGCTCCTGATAACTTCTTTCTTCAGATGACATAATTGCCTCGTTCTACGTTATAAAATAATTCTTGTGATTATTGCTGTAATGTAGCGTTCTCACCTGACAATAAATTCTTCACTTCAGGCTCGAGCTATTTATTAGTGTAATATTATTTCACCAAATTTGGCTAAATTCTACAGCTTGGTCTCACCAATGCAATTGATCTCGATCACTACGCTTAAAAAAATCTAGGAAAATCACCAAAAAAATTTGAGTGGGAATAGCTGTTATTATGATTCATGAAAAAAACTGTATAACAAAAATAAATATGTGAACGAGTTCACAGTTAGTGATTCTTGTTTTAAGTGTTTATTCTATAATGGTTTATAAGCTATAGCCCGTATTTTACGGGCTATAAGTCACCCTACACCTAAAGTGGCAGGGGCAGTACAAAGTTTGAACGCTGCGTTAAGCGGGTAGAACCAGAAAGTGGAATGCCAGCAAAAGTTCGCTGGCATTGAAATTGCTGGTTGGAATTAGCTCGTCGCTAACATAAATGTAATAAAATTACCGAATATTCGTTTTTTTGGCGACTTGAAGTTTATGGTATGACGCCAGCAGCTTCTGATGTGCCGGGAATTGGCTCATGGTTAAATCACCCGCCGTTAAACCATAGAAGCGTACCGTGCCTTCAATTGACCCCCAAACCGCGGCCACAGTCTCTGCCCCATACTTGCGTTCGAATTCTGCCTTAACTTGTGCCGGATCACTGTCTTCATCGAGTGCCAGTTTTAAGCTCGCAATAACACAGCGGAAGAACTGCGTTCGTGCCTGACTGTATGTTGATACATTATAATCAATACACCAAGTGGCGATCTCTAAGGCCAATTCCAGATCCCCGCCAGCGAGTGCCAATAGGCATTTCAGCTCACCAATTCGCAATGTTTGCCACGCTTCACCGGCTTGAGGCACCAATCCAATAATTTCATGGAGAAGAACGGTATCATCGAAGCCTTCTTCGTCAAGAATCGCGTACATTTCAGCGTACTGTTCACCTTCCCAATCCACACTCGGTAAAGCCAGGAGAGTCTCGCGTAACTCCAGTGCGACATTGTTGTTACTTTCGATCAGTACCTCTATTGGATAAATTTCAGACCAGCCCGGAACGATAATACGGCAGCAATCCACTCCAAGGTGGTCGTAATCTGCAATATAAACATCAGCTCTTTCTGCCGTTAAAATTCCCATCAGGTGAGCAAATTCTTCTTCCGGCTTACCCGTGAAGTTCCAGTCTGAAAAAGCATTATCAGCATCGGCTTTAAACAGATCACAAGAAACTATAGCTGATGAGTAACTATCATGTGTTGCTTGATTCTGGTGTTCGGCGACATTTTCAGTATTAACCGAAGGTTGTGGGACTATCCCCAGATCGGTTAATGAACGGTGTTGCAGTAATTCAGTCACGGCTCGTTCAAGTGCAACGTCAAAGCGAGGGTGGGCACCAAAAGCGGTTAGACACAGATCATTGCCAGGGATTGATAGCATCGCGCAAAGAACGGGGTATTTACCTCCGAGTGATGCGTCATAACAAACAACTGGGAAGCCTTTCGCCGTTAATGCCTCAATCGACTCTTTTATGGCAGGGAAGCGATTCATCACGTCAGTGGGAATTTCAGGCAGGCTGATCTTTTCGGCCAAAATACGGTTTTTGAGCCTACGTGAAAATATTTCAGATAAACATTGGCTACGGGCTTCGGTTTGGGTATTGCCTGCAGCTATACCGTTAGACTGGTACAGATTACCGATGATATTCATCGGAATATAGACGGTTTCGTTATCGGTCTGACGCTCGAAAGGCTGGCAGCAAACCCCACGCTCCATATTACTTGACTGAAGATCAACCAGATCCGTACCGAGCAGCTCCAGGGTTGGATCGTAAAACTGCGTTAAGCGCTCATCCAGAATACCTTCTGGTGGCAGGTTATCTTCATCAATATCAAACCACTGTTCATTTGGGAAATGAACAAATTCACTCTCTGCAATCTTCTGCCCCAGATAGTAACCGGCATAGAAATCGTTGGTAGACAGGCGCTCGAAGTATTTACCCAGAGCCGATGCCAGTGCCGCTTTTTTCGTTGTGCCTTTACCCTTGGTGACGTTCATCGGAGCATCGACGTCACGAATTTGTACTGACCAGACGTTAGGAGCAGGGTTAAGCCAGAAGTCCTCTTCAATGTTGAAATTCAAATTCTTTAATTGAGTTTGGAAACGCTCAATCGATTCTTCAAGCGCGGCTTCTTTACCCGGGATAAATGTTTGCATTCTACGTCTCGTCATTAAAAGCTATTGTCTGTATTGAGTGGCGCGAAGTATATACCCAAACGACTTCGAGATGCATGATTCACAGCATCTTGAAGTGGGTTGGCTATAAACTAATTGGGTATCATAAACTTAAATGCGATACATCATCATCAACCATCCGGTGTTAGAATCAGATCAGATATCGAATAGGGATCCAAGATAAGCGATGAATGGCAAAGGCGAATTACCTCGACATAAGGGAATCGAGTTATCTCTGCTGAGGGGAATAACAACGGTAATGAGCCGGCTCTTTATCGAGAGCCTGAAGCTAGGTAGTCTACTCTGCGTTGTTATGCTATCCAGTTTCAGGCTTCATGCTGCGGTCTCTGCCGAGGTTTATCAGGCGCTGACAAAAAGTGAAGTCTATTTACAGCGCAACCAGCTCGCGCTTGCGCTGAACACTCTGGATCAGCTCAAGCCTAAATCAGCCAAAGGCTATGCAAACGAAGACAAGGCAAATATAGCCCGTATGAAGGGCATTATTTATCAGAATCAACATCAGCCCAAACAGGCTTATGCTGCCTACCATCAAGCCTTATCTCTTAACGTGTTTCAAGGTGATGACCGGCTTATTCTTCGTCGGGCATTAGGCGGTCTGGCGTTGCAACAAGGTAAAAACCGCGAAGCCTATCACCATTATCAAGCCTATTTAGATGAATACCCTGATCATGCCCCGACGTTAGCGAATCAGGCTCAGGTGTTGTTATTGCTTGATCAACCAGGGCAAGCACTGGCACTTTCTGAGAAGGTGAATAGCAACAGTGATCAGCAGTCGAGGCTAACAGCCGGACAGGTGAAGCTGCGGGCTCAATACCAGTTACAGCGTTATTTAGATGTCGTCACCACCAGTCAGTATCTGCTCACTCATTTTGACGCTCAGTCAGATTGGTGGTTATTACAGGCTGATGCCTATCACCAGTTAGGGCAAAATCTACGTGCCGGGCAGGTCTTAGCGCAAGGCATTAAGCAAGGGGATGTGTCTCCGTCAGAGAGCTATCCGGCAGCCGCGCAGTTTCTGGCCAAGTCCGGTGATCCGCAGCAGGCCGCAGAATTATTGGATAAAGCCATCACTCAACAACAGCTTACTGACAATATCGCCTTACAGCGCCAGCGTTTGAATTATTACCTCCAGGCCGGGCTGTGGAATAAAGCCGAAGCAATGCTGAATCGTATTCAGGCAACAACACCTTCTGTAGATCTCGCTAACATTCAGCTCGGGCTTTATGAGCAACAGCAGCGATGGCTGGAGGTTATACCGTTAGCTCAGCAGTTAATTGATCAGGGAGGCGGCCAGCAACCATCACTCTGGCGCTCACTGGGTATTGCGGCAATGAAATCACAGCAGTTAAAAATGGCCGAATATGCATTTACTCAATTAGCGCAGCTAGCGCCGGACAGCGATGCGAAGGGCTGGCTGACGGTTCTGGAATTACAGAGAACAAACTCGGAGTAACAGATACCTAAACACAATGAAGATGATTGATTGAAATGGTCAAAGTCTGTCATCCCTGGCAGACCCGATACTGACATCAAGAGATAAAATCAGCTTGATATGATCAATTTATCGCCCCACAGAAGGTAATAGACCAGGGATCCATTGTGCACGGAATTATCCAGCCATGAAGAACCTAATTGGTATGTAAGCCCTTTAAATTTCACCGCACATGGATCCCTGATAACCGCCAGATAAGTCTTGAGCAAGTTTGTAAGTCTACTGTCTGGCGGTTTCTGGGATGACGATGGTTTGGCTTCATCGATAAAAAACTAATCTGTTCAATCAATCATAATTAATGAGTCAAGGTACTCGTTTTTAATAACTGCAATATCAATCGATATTGAACGGCTGTTTTCTTCTTTTAATCACTTACGGAATAACTTGGCTATATCGCCGCTCCACATACCAATAAAGTTAATGTTGTCTTTTTGACCTACATCCCATCTTGATCCTGAATCGAGTGAAAGTTGTCACAGTTCATGATGTTAGTCTGTAGCAGAATTAACCGGCACAAAGGGAAAATGCTTAATATTTATGCCAACAATTAAATAACCTTCATTATTTTAACCTGCATTACAGTGATTGAGCAGGCTAAATTTAGGAGGAAGCAAAGAGGGATACGATGAAAGCAACAGTAGCATCTAACATTGACAGTATGCGCGATGAGTATATTGCCGCGGTGAAACGTCTGGTGGCAATACCGAGTGTCTATCAGGATGATAATAGCGGTAAACCGTTTGGCCAGCCTATTGATGACTGCCTGACCGAAACACTGGCACTTTGCCAGCAGCTAGGATTTACAGTTTATCAGGATCCGGACGGCTATTACGGTTATGCCGAAGTCGGACAAGGTGAGCAGATGATCGGCATATTAGGTCATCTGGATGTGGTGCCGGTTGGGGACCTATCGACTTGGGAATCAGCCCCTTTTGAGCCGGAAATCAGAGACGGGCGTTTATATGGCCGCGGCACGCAGGACGATAAAGGGCCGACACTCGCAGCCCTGTTTGCAGTGAAAGCATTGCAGGAAAGTGGCGTTGAGTTCAGTAAACGGATCCGCTTTATTTTCGGTACCGATGAAGAAACCCTGTGGCGCTGTATCGACCGTTACCTTGAAAAAGAAGAAACCCCTCAATGCGGTTTCACGCCAGATTCTGTCTTTCCTTTAATTCATGCCGAAAAAATGCTGATCCAGTCCTGGTTACATGGCGCTGGCTCGCCTGACGTGGAATTAGATTGTGGTGGCGCATTAAATGCGGTGCCCGAGCTGGCTAAATACCAAGGGCCTTTGTGGGAAGAATTAGCAGGCGCTCTGGATGATCTGGGTTTTGATTTTCACTGCGAAGATGGCGAAATTACCGTTCTGGGTAAAGCGGCGCATTCAGCTTCCGCTGACGAAAAAGGGGTCAATGCGATTGCCCGTTTGTGTCTGGCTTTGCAAAAAATCGGTGTGATGCACCCAATGGTACGCTTTGTGGCTGAGCAAGTCGGCCAGGATGCCAATGCGACAGAAATATTTGGTCCGGTTGAAGATGTTAGCGGGCGCCTGACGTTCAATGTGGCGCAATTATACATTGATGCCCAGGCCAGCAAGCTCGGCATTGATATTCGGGTGCCGGTCACCTTTAGCAAAGACGATTACGACAACGATATTCAGGCCGTAGTGGAACAATATGGTCTGCAATATGAAGAATTTGATGTGTTGCCTTCTCTGTATATGCCAGCAGAGAGTCCGGTAATTAAAACCTTGATGGCTGCGTATCAGGAAGTGAGTGGCGATCTGGAAAGCCAGCCAATGACCTCCGGCGGAGCAACGTACGCACGCGCGATACCAAACTGCGTGGCATACGGGGCGATATTTCCGGGACGCGACAAAGTGGAACACATGCCCAATGAGTATTTGATTATTGATGACATGCTTAAATCGATGAACGTATATGCAAATGCGATTTATCAATTGCAGGGAGTAGATCTATGACCACCTCAACTGAATCTGGACAAGTAAAAGTAAAGAAATCATTCAAAATGCCAACGGTTTACACCATCCTGTTTATCATTATCGCACTGGTTGCGTTACTGACCTGGATAATGCCGGCGGGTAAATATGACTATATCGTCAATGGCACCGATCAAGTGATCCCGGCAGCTGAAGTGCTTGCCTACGACGGCGGCGAACGTTTGTTACCGATCCCGGGCACTTATACCGAGCTGGAATCGTCACCGCAAGGTGTGATTGATGTCTTGATGGCACCGATCAAAGGTTTCCATAAAGCCGTGGATGTCGCGTTATTTGTTCTGGTGATTGGTGGCTTCTTAGCCATTACCATGCGAACGGGGGCGATGGATTCGGGGGTTGCGGCAATTGTGCGTAAATTCCATGGCCGTGAGCAAATGATGATCCCGGTGTTGATCACCCTGTTCGCCATCGGTGGTTCCACGTATGGCATGGCAGAAGAAACCGTGGCTTTCTGGGCGGTGATCCTACCGGTTATGACCGTCGCGGGTTATGACCGTATGGTGGCTGCCGGTATTATCTTGCTAGGCTCCGGGGTCGGGGTGCTGGCTTCTACGGTTAACCCGTTCGCAACGGGTATCGCATCCGGTTTTGCCGGTTTGCCGATAGGTGAGGGTATTGGCCTGCGTCTGATACAACTCGTTATCTTGATCGCGATGGCGTCTTGGTATGTGATGCGTTATGCCGCCAAGGTTAAAGCAGACAAAGCCAATTCAGTGCTGGCTGATATAGAATTTGATGATGAATTTTCTCATATAAAGGAAGATAACGGCGAGTTCACCACCAAGCAGAAGCTGACCATGTCAGTGTTCTTTGGCGCTTTTCTGGTGATGATTTACGGTGTGATCCCATGGGAAGATATGGGTATTACCGCTATTCCAACCTTATGGTGGTGGTTTGATGAGCTGTCGACTCTGTTCTTAGCCTCAGCGATTTTGATTGCAATAATCAACCGTATGTCAGAAGGGGAGTTCATTAAAACCTTCCTCGAAGGGGCCAAAGATCTGATCGGTGTGGCACTGGTTGTTGCGGTTGCCCGAGGCATTTACGTGGTGATGGATAATGGTGTGATCATCGATACTATCCTTCATTGGGCAGAAGGCATGGTAACCGGGTTATCGTCCGGTGTTTTTGTTGTCGTGTCTTACCTGGTTCACATCGTACTGAGCTTCTTTATCCCGTCAACGTCAGGCCTGGCGACGGTATCTATGCCGTTAATGGCACCGCTGGCAGATTTCTCCGGAATTGGCCGTGATTTAATTATCACCGCGTATCAGTCTGCAAGTGGCTGGATCAATATCTTTGCTCCGACTGCTGGTCATCTGGTGGCTGGTCTGGCACTGGCGAAGATCCCTTATGAGCGTTTCCTTAAGTGGGTAATGCCATTTGTGATCATGGTGCTGGTGGTGACAATTATTACTCTGTTCGCAGGCGCTGCGATGGTTTAATTCTCGGGACGAGAATCGAGTACCGAGTACCGAGAAAGAGCGAATAAAGGCGAGTGTTGATTATTGATCTCACTCGCCTTTTCTATATTCTCGACCCTCGACCCTCGACCCTCGACCCTCGACCCTCGACCCTCGACCCTCGACCCTCGACCCTCGACCCTCGACCCTCAGTCTATCTCTCTTCTCGTCACTGGCTTACGCAAACATCATCATATACAGATAGCCGGCACTTGTTGCCATGCCCAGGATGACAACCAGGAAGGCGGCAATCATTGGATTTTTGAAAATGGATTTCAGCAAAATCACTTCTGTTAGGCTGGCACCGGCACTGCCGATAATCAATGCCATTACGGCCCCTAACCCCATCCCTTTGGCTGCCAGTGCCGCACTGAGTGGAATGACTGCTTCAGCTCGAATATAAAGCGGAATACCGATGACAGCGGCAACGGGAATAGCGWACAGGTTATCGTCACTTGCTACGCTGGCGACAAATTCTGTTGGCATGAAACCGTAGATCATTGAGCCAATTGCGATACCGCCGATCAGGTAAGGCAATACTTTTTTAAAGTCAGACCAGGTTGTCAGCCATACTTTCTTCCATTTGTTGACTGGTTTATTCGCCCCGCCACAACGGCTGCCACATCCGCTTGATTTTGGTGCTTCATACGCTTCTGGCTGGATGTACTTTTCAAACCCCAGCTTTTCAAGGGTGTAACCCGCGATGACAGATACTCCCATGGCAATCACGAAGTAAAACAAGGTGACTTTAATGCCGAAGGTCACGGCAAACAGACCGATAATGACCGGGTTTAGCAGTGGACTGGCAAATAAGAACACCATCATGGTGCCAAATCCAGCTTTAGCTCGTAGCAGGCCTTTCAAAAACGGAATGGTCGAGCAAGAGCAAAATGGCGTTATAGCCCCAAGAAAGCCTGCCACAATATAACCTTTACCATTTTTCGAACTCAGTATGCTCTGGATTTTTGCCGGCGGGATATATTCCTGCAGCATGCCCACCAGGTAGCTAATTAACAGGAACAAAATGGTTAACTCGGTTGCCAGAAAAGCAAACATGCTGGCCGTTTCTTTTATCATCGCAATAGTGTCTGGACTCATGGTATTACCTATACTCATTGATTCTGTATTTCTAGAATGTTCGAAATATAAGGTTTTGTGATTAGGGTTGTCAATATATTTCTGGTATTATCGAAATATAAACCACGAGGGGAATGCATCATGGAACTGGATTTTGTCGCAAAGGCACTGAAAGAGTTAGGCCACCCAACCCGATTGTTTATCTTTAAGCATCTGGTGAAATCCGGCTATAACGGCTTGCCCGTTGGGCGGTTGCAAGAAGAGTTATCGATCCCGGGCTCGACCTTATCGCATCATATTTCGAGTTTAGTCTCAGCGGGTTTGGTGAAACAGCATCGTGAGGGACGCACGTTATACTGCATCCCGCAATACGACATTTTGCAGGGCGTGATTGGATTTTTGCAAGATGAGTGCTGTAGTACGGAAGAGAAGTCGTGAGTTACGCTGCGCTTCGAGGGACGAGGTACGAGTAACGAGTAACTAGTACCTAGTCTCTCGCTACTCTACTCTACACTCTTTATTTTTTCGGCCTCAGCGCCAGCACATGTAGCAGCCGCTCCGGAGTTTGCGGCCATACCAGCGGGTTGGCTCTGGGGTTGTTTTCATTAAACCAGCCGGTAAATCGCTGGGTGTTGTACTGATAAAACTGTACCGTATTGTACAACGGTACCGTGATCTGCTGGCTGGCTACAATGTCATTGAGTTCGTGAAGAATGGCTAAACGTTTGCGGGCTGAGGAAGCAATAGGAAACTGATCCAATAAAGCATCAATCCTATCATTGCGATAGAAATGCATCGCATAGCGCGGATATTGCGGAGCCTGATAAGCGCTGTTAAATGCCATGTCAAAATATTTAAACGGCGTTGGCCCCTGGGGATAATTGGTCAGTGCCGTGACGTAATCGCCGGCAGCCAGTCTTTCGACAAATTCACTGTATTCGACCTCTATTGTGCGTACATTAATGCCTATTTCCTGCATCATTTCAGTCAACAGTAGTGCTGTTATATTAAAATCTGACCAACCGCGCGGAGTCAGGATGGTCAACTCTAACGGTTCACCTGATGGTAGATCACGCCATTGATCGCCATTTTTATCTGTGACATTAATATAAGTCAGCCAATCTGTGGCCAGTTCGGGATTAAAGCTCATATATGGCAAGTACTTCTCAGTCACCACCGGATCGGCCCATCGGTTGAAACGCTGACTCATCCCTGATGCCAATCGCGATGGAACGCCCTGGCCAAATGCGGCGATATCGATTAAGCGCTGACGGCGAACAGCCATCGAGATTGCACGACGGAATTCAACTTTTGATATCACAGCTCTGAGTCCCGGATCAGCTGCTTTGAAATTAAACATCAGGCTGATGGTGCTGGCTGGTGGCAACCAGTATTTAAAATCTGGCGAATAGGAGGCGTAATGACGCTCTATATCTGGAATGAAAGAACCTGTCCAGTCGAATTCGCCTTTAGCAATACGAGCAATAAAATCATCATTATTGGTGACTTTAGGGTAGCGTAAACAATCAATTTTTCTCGCATCAGCCTGCCAGTAGGAAGGATTCTGGCACTGAAGGTAGCCGTTTTCATCCATTTTCTCAATTTGGGTGAACGGACCGGTACCAATAGGGCTGGCATTGGCAAAATGGACCGGATCTGACACATTCTGCCACTGGTGTTTCGGTACGATAGGAAATAATACTAAGGTATAGGCTGCGAGTGCATTTGGCTTATTAAGTTTAAAATAGATTTCTGTCGGGCTACGCTTTTGTACCGATCCCAGCAATTGATTAATGCCATGTGAGTCAAGTTCCGGATGTTTTTTCGCCAGAAAAAAAGAAAACACCACATCATCGGCAGTGAATGGTTTTCCATCTGACCAGGTCACTCCCTCTCTTAGGCTAAAGCTGATCCCGCTTAAATCATCATCAAACTGGTAATCTGTTGCAAGTCGGTATTCTGGTTGATTGTTCTGCAGTGAGTTAAAGACAATTAAGGGCTCAAAAATGAATTCATGCGTGGTTGGCATGCTGGCTTTCGAGTAAGGGTTAAAATTCGCAATAATCTGATCTTTATGCTCTGGTACCAAAGTGAGAATAGTGCGATTTTTTTCGATATTCTGAACAGCGAGCAGATCCGTTGAAAACATAGAGCCAGTCAGGGCTAACAGACAACACACAACGCGACAGCTCAGTTGAAGTGAGACTCGAAACATAGACCAATCCGGTTACAGCTTACAGCAAGATAAAAGAAGACAATTTCATCGCGATAACCTACAGCATGTAAATCTTATTGGCAAATGGCTAAATCACTGTATTATGTGCGTAAATATTCACTTTATTTGACTATTCATACCGGAAGCGTAAAGTTAACAAAATGTTGCCAATCGTGTGTCGTGGTGATACCTTCGATGAATAGTTTGTAAAGTAGCTAAACATTTTGCGAGTAATATCAGGCTGAGCCCATGATTAATCAGGTTGGTATTTTCCCAGTTTTATGGAGCAACAGGAGTTAGCGCATGGCTGGAGTAGTAGCCCTTGAAAACAATACAGTGGCGCTTGAAGTAAAGGATCTACATAAATCTTTTGGTCAAAATGAGGTCCTGAAAGGGGTTTCTCTGACCGCTCACCGTGGTGACGTCGTCTCTATTATCGGTTCTTCCGGTTCGGGTAAGAGTACTTTTCTTCGGTGTATCAATCTGCTTGAAACCCCAACCCAAGGTGAAATATGGGTGAATGGCGAACTCATCGAAATGAAAAACAATCGCCGTGGCGAGTTTCTGCCGGTTGATGAAAAACAAGTACAGCGCATTCGTTCGCGGCTGGCGATGGTATTTCAGGGTTTCAATTTATGGTCGCACATGACGGTGCTAGGCAATGTTATTGAAGCGCCAGTTCATGTCTTAGGTGTACCTAAAGCGGAAGCTATCGAAAAAGCGGAAGAGATCTTAAAGAAAGTCGGTCTTTATGATCGCCGTCATTATTATCCGGGACACCTTTCTGGTGGTCAGCAGCAACGAGCGGCGATTGCCAGGGCGTTAGCGGTCGATCCTGAAGTCATGCTATTTGATGAGCCGACCTCAGCCCTTGATCCTGAATTAGTGGGTGAAGTGTTAGGCGTTATGCAGGACCTGGCCCAGGAAGGACGGACCATGTTAGTGGTTACCCATGAGATGGCATTTGCCCGAGATGTCTCTAACCATGTGATGTTCTTACATCAAGGCCTGGTGGAAGAGCAGGGCCATCCTGAAAAACTATTCACCAATCCCGAGTCGGAACGACTAAAACAATTTATCTCGTCAATTTATTAAAAGTGATACGTCGAATAACTATAATTATTGAGTAGCTGCCCGGGTAAGTTTGGGAACGTGCGGTAGTTAGTAATACCAATCGGGACAATTATCTCGATAAGTATAAACACAACAGGAGAAGCAAGATGAAAAAATGGATTTTAGCTGCTGCAATGGTTTCAGCATTGGGTGCAACATCGGTTCAGGCGAAAGAGTGGAAAGAAGTGCGTTTCGGTATTGAAGGAGCATACCCTCCCTTTAGCTGGACTGAGCCGAGCGGTGAGCTGAAAGGTTTTGATGTCGATATGGCTAATGCACTGTGTAAAGAGCTGCAAACGAAATGCAAAATTGTCGCTCAAGACTGGGATGGCATCATCCCTTCTCTGTTGGCACGTAAATACGATGCGATTATCGCAGCAATGTCGATCACCGAAGAACGTAAGAAGAAAATCGATTTTACTGGTAAATATGCGCTGATCCCAAACAAGTTTGTGGCGAAGAAAGGCACCAAACTTGACTTTACAAAAGATGGCCTGAAAGGCGTGAAAGTCGGTGTTCAGCGTGCAACCACCCATGATAAATACCTGACCGATAACTACGGCGACTCAGTTCGCATCGTTCGCTATGGTTCATTTGATGATGCTTATCTCGATCTGAAAGCAGGCCGTATCGCGACCATTCTCGGTGATGCGTCAGCACTGGAAGAAGGTCTGATTAATAAAGCAGGCGGTGACGCTTATGAATTTATCGGCCCGTCTTTAACGGATCCGAAATGGTTTGGTGACGGCTTCGGTATTGCTCTTCGTAAACAAGATAAAGATTTAACCGCGAAACTGGATGCTGCAATTAAATCTCTGCGTGAGAAAGGCATTTATCAAGAGATTGCCGCGAAGTACTTTGCTTACGATGTATACGGTCAGTAAAACCTCATAGGGACGAGTTTCGAGAGGCGAGTATCACAAGTGATGGCTCTAGTTACTCGCTACTCGCCCCTAGTTACTTTCCCCCTTTGTAGTTTAAAGGAGTGATCCCTTTGTTGGATTTAAAAGGATATGAATGGTCATTAGTAGAAGGGGCGTGGGTAACCTTACAGGTTGCGCTAATGTCTCTTTTCCTCGCAATGATCCTGGGTATGCTTGGCGCATTGGCTAAAGTTTCCCCTTATCGCTGGGCAAGGGCGATTGCCACGTTTTATACCACCGTGATCCGCGGTATTCCTGATTTAGTATTAATGATGCTGATTTTCTTCGGTGGGCAGATGCTGCTCAACGATAGCTTGTATCGTGCTAATGAATGGCTGAATGAGTATTTTACCGCTGGCGATCCGAGTCATGAGTGGACCGCTTACCTGCCGGACTACATTGAAATAAGTCCATTTGTCGCGGGTTTTTTGACCATCGGGTTTATCTTTGGTGCCTATATGGCTGAAACCTTCCGTGGTGCGATCCTTGCGGTTGATAAAGGCGAGCTGGAAGCGGCAAAGGCCTATGGCATGAGTGGCTTTTTAACGTTTCGCCGCGTGTTGTTGCCGCAGATGATCCGCCATGCGCTGCCAGGATTTGGTAATAACTGGCTGGTGTTATTAAAAACAACCGCATTAGTGTCAATCATTGGCTTGGATGACATGGTGCGTAAAGGATCATTGGCTGCCGGCTCCACCCAAATGCCGTTCACTTTTTACATGACGATAGCGGTTATCTTCCTGCTATTTACGTCCTTGTCGACCTCTGTGCTTAAGTGGGCTGAGCGTAAATCCAGTATTCATACGAGGTAAGTGATGGATTTCTCAATTTTTACAGAAAGCTGGCAACTCTACCTTGATGGCTTCATTACCACAGTGTGGATGGTATTTGTTGCGTTGCTGATCGGCCTGTTTATTTCAATTCCTATTGGTATCGCGCGTAACAGCAAAAATCCGATACTTTCGTTACCGGCTTGGGCTTTCATTTATTTCTTTCGTGGCACACCACTCTTGATTCAGTTGTATTTGATCTACTACGGTCTGAGTCAGTTGATCAATGTGCAGGATACCATGTGGCAAGAAGCTTGGTTCTGTGCTTTAGTCGCATTTATTTTAAATACCTCTGCGTATACCGCTGAAATTGTTCGCGGTGCGATCAATAGCCTGCCGAAAGGGGAAATTGAAGCTGCGAAAGCGTATGGCATGAGTACCCCTCTGGCATTTCGCCGAGTGATACTGCCAAGTGCACTGCGCCGTGCTTTACCTGCTTACAGTAACGAAGTAATTTTTATGGTTCACGGCTCTGCCGTCGCTGGTATCGTCACTATCGTCGATCTTACTGGTGCCGCACGTATTGTGAATTCCCGTTACTATGCGCCATTCGAATCATTCTTGTTTGCCGGTATGTGCTATATGGTTCTGACGTTCCTGATCATCTGGGGATTCAGAAAACTGGAAGGACACTGGTTACGACATTTAAGGCCGTTGGTGTAATTGAGTTTCGAGTATCTAGGGCCTAGTAGCGAGTTACGAGTATCTAGAATCGAGTAACGAGGATCGAGTTTCTAGTACCTAGTACTTAGTAGCGAGTATCTAGAACCTCGTATCTCGTATCTCGTCTCTAGTTTCCAGTACCTTACTTAAAGCTTGACCAAATTGGTGCGTGATCAGAGGGTTTTTCAATGCCTCGCAGCTCATAATCGATGCCCGCTTCTATACAGCGCTCTGCCAGTGAAGGAGTGGCCAGCACGACATCAATACGCAGGCCGCGATTATCGACAAAACCTTTTGAGCGGTAATCAAACCATGAGTACTGATCATCTACATCAGGGTGTAATTGTCGGAAGGTATCAACAAAACCCCAGTCTAGCAGGGTTTTCAGCCATTCACGTTCAATCGGCTGGAATGAGCATTTACCGGTTTTCAGCCAGCGTTTGGCATTAACAGGGCCGATACCAATATCGAGATCGATAGGGCTGATGTTAATGTCGCCCATTACGACTAATTCTTCTTCATTAGTATGATGGGTGTTGAGGTAACTCATTAAGTCGGCATAGAATTTTTCTTTTGCCGGGAACTTGGTTTCATGGCTGATGTTGTCACCCTGCGGGAAATAGCCATTTAAGACGGTGACTTTTTTACCATCCTCCTGCTCGAAGGTCGCCATGATCATGCGGCGCTGGGCATCCTCATCATCCGTCGGGAAGCCTTTTTGCACCTCAACAGGTTCTTGCTTGCATAATAAGGCAACCCCGTAGTGAGCTTTCTGACCGTGGTGATAAACCTTATAACCCATAGCTTCGACATCAGCGAGCGGAAAGGCTTCATCGTGAACTTTGATTTCTTGCAAGCCGATCACATCTGGCTGATGCTTATCGATTAGCGCTTGCAGTTGATGAAGGCGAGCACGAAGGCCGTTGATGTTGAAGGAAATGACTTTCATTCATATTTCGGCAAGGATACCTGCTCATTCATGGGCAGGAGCAATTGCCGCTCCATATCGTTGAGTTAATGTTGTAGTTCGAGCGGATACTCGAACTGTGTTCTTTTTGACATTTGCACTAGCATGAACTTTCTCACCCAAGATTGTCTCTAGCGCAAAGTAACCTGTGCTTCTTTTGCCTTTAACAAAGCCAGTGCCTTGAGGGGTTTCAATGAAGTCATGCTTCTTTAAGTCAAATAATTTACCTACTGGAATGCGTTTTTCTGAACGCGCACCTTTAGTTAATCGATAATCACCTTTGGCAACGTGTCTTTTGTAAAAAACGGTTGAGTTTGGGCGAACCAACTCACCATCTTCTGTGCAAATTGCGACGGCATCGTAGTAGTGCGTTTTTGGCAAACCAAGTCTGTTTTCGCGCTTAAATTTGGTCTCGTACCCAAAGGTTTCGATGAAACCCCAATGCTTTGAGAGTTGCGACTTTACAATACCAATTTCTGTAGCGTGTTTTGTTCGCGACTTCTTCGCTTTCAGCTCAAACTTTCCATTGTGCAAATCTTTGTGGCAAGTTTCACAAAGCGTGATCAGGTTTTCGGGTGCATCTGTACCACCTTGAGATCTGAAGTGAATGTGATGAACATGCAATTTATTGCTATGTTTGCACTTCCTGCCTGATTTGCATTTGTAGTTATCACGGTGAAGAACAAATGCCTTAGTGTTGTAAAAGTCCTTTTGGACACCTTGTTGATAGCCAACGCCAGATGCGTCGGGGTTGGTGATCTTGTGGATGTCAAAACTCGCCGTTTCAACTTTCCACTGTGAAATTGGAAGAATTGACTCGACAAAATCTCGCTCTCTAAGGTGCGACTCAACCTTGGATTTAATGCTTGGCGCGAGGCGACCACTGGCTCTCAATGATGCTCTATTAGCACAACGAACAGGACGATATCGGCACTTACGACCTCGCCTAGTCCTGCGATACATGGCACGTTGATGCATTTTTTTTGACACGTCTTGGCGTAACGCAACTTGGCTTTGGTAAATCACTTGTCCGAGCCCAATTACCGCACACCCAACATGCTTACTGCCCGTATCCATGCCAGCAATCAGAGGTTGCTTATAGCCTGAGCTACCACCGTTTAACTTGATGGTGAAAGGTGATTTTCTTACCACTTTTGCATCCCCCGTCTTTAGCAACTTCCTTGCTTTTTGGGGCCTGCATGGCATTAATGGCTTGTCATTTTTGTTTAGTACAAACACGAACATAACGTGTTTCTCCTTCGAGTTATGCGTATTAATGTGCTTGAGGCGCACATGAAATCCGACTTCCTCTCGACCAGATATCAAGGCTTTAGATGTGGTTGACTGCCTATAACGCTTTAAGGCTGTTTACAGTGCCACGATAGAGCAACAGGCTGAGGTGGCACCCGTTGGTATCTGTATCCTAAATATCGTTTAACCTACGTATTATCCTCGGTAGGTGGTCTGGTCAACTCGGCTCTTACAAGCCCGCTCCTTTGGGGGCGGCGTAATTGACTTTATTATTCCAATTATAATCAGTCGGTAACGGGTGTTTGTCGGATACTAGCATATAATCGTAAGAGGATGATATTGTTACGGGTTGGTCTCATTTTTTATGGTGTAGTTAATTTATAATCCGCTCTGAGATACGTTCAATAAAATATAACTATACTATTATGAATAAAATTAATAATCTGGATATTCGTTTACTTAGGCTTTTTATTATTATTGTTGAAAGCGGAGGCTTTTCATCAGCTCAGTTCAAATTAAATATGCATCAATCAACAATTAGTACAAAAATGGGAGATTTAGAAATACGACTAGGCATGAAATTATGTCAACGTGGTCGAGGTGGTTTTAAACTAACCGCTGAGGGTGTTAAAGTTTATGAAATTAGTAAAAATCTGCTTGAGCAAATGGAAATGTTCAATCAGCAGATTGATGATATCAAAAATATTACTAGAGGAAACATAAAGATAGCATTAACTGATAATTTAGCAACCAACCCGACATGCCGTATACAATTAGCGATCAGGCGTTTCTGTAGCCATCATCCACATGTTAATATCGAAACGATTGTTTCAGACTCATATAATATCGAGATGTTGTTGTTAGAGAATAAGGTTGATATGGGTATAACATCCTCAGAAATTAACAAGGCAGGCTTAGAATACAGCTACCTTTTCAATGAGCATCAATCATTATATTGCTTGCCATCACATCCCATATTATTACAAGGAAATATTAAAATAGATGACATTGCATCCAACCCTGTTGTTGAACGCGGTGTCTCACATAATATTACCCCATTAAGCCATAGAGATGATGTCGTCAAAACAGCAAATACGACTAACATGGAAGCAACGGCTCACTTGATTTTATCTGGCCATTTTATCGGTTATTTACCTGATCACTATGCCGCAATTTGGTGTAACAGGGGGGAGATGGTGAAAATACCAGCACCCGAAGAGCTTGAGTATTACACAGATTTTTACTTGACATTGAATAACAAAAATACGCTTTCCATAGCCGCTCAAGATTTGGTGAAAGAGATTTTTGATGCCCATGGTCTGCATTCAGAAATTGGATTAGAACTAGACGCTGAAGCTGTAAATTAAAAGGTAATAAAAGCCTATTGTCAAAAATAGGCTTTTCTTCGTTTTCATTCACTGATAATTGTCGTTGTTCCGACTACCTCTTGAAATATTATGCATGTAAAACACGTTT
The DNA here is from genome assembly GCF_050337085.1 of Photobacterium sagamiensis. Lineage (NCBI taxonomy): Bacteria > Pseudomonadati > Pseudomonadota > Gammaproteobacteria > Vibrionales > Vibrionaceae > Photobacterium > Photobacterium sagamiensis. The sequence goes on from NZ_JAKJSP010000035.1 coordinate 63,435, forward strand.
TATTTCTATCGAAATGTTACTTTGTGGTTTTTGGATGTATACATTTTAAAGTTGCTATTTAACCTTTTAGCTTTCTGTATATAAATAGGTGTTACTTTAAACACGATTTAATCAGGGGTTAATTATGTCTAAATACCCGTGTTTATCCATTGATCTCACCGTAGTAGAAAGTAATACACGTAACTTAATTCAGCTATGTAAGGAAAGGAGCGTCGATCCCGTAGGGATCACGAAGTTGGCTTGTGGTGCTCCTGAGGTAGCGCAAGCGATGATTGCTGGTGGTATCAGTATCATTGGTGACTCTCGAATTGAAAATTTAAAGAAACAAAAAAACATCCCGATAAAAAAAATGCTACTTCGCCTTCCCGCTATTAGCGAAGCTCGGGATGTTGTGCGTTATGCCGACATTTCTCTTAACTCGGAAAAAAATACGCTTCAAGCGCTATCGGAAATGGCAGTTAAAGAGAATAAAACACATGAAATTATCATTATGCATGATCTTGGTGATTTACGGGAAGGCTGCTTCAATAAAGAAGACACGTTTCAGTTAGCCCGTAAAGTATTGTCACTACCGGGTCTTAAATTGACAGGTATTGGATCAAACCTGGCATGTTATGGTGGCGTTGAACCGACAAATAAAAATCAAAACGACTTGATCCATATTGCTGAAGATATTGAGAAAGATTTGAATATCAAATTCTCGGTTATTTCAGGAGCAAGTTCATCAGGACTCTTTCTTCTTGCTGCAGGAGAAATGCCAGCAAGAATTAATCAACTGCGTTTAGGTGCCTCACTTATTATGGGGATTGGTTTAAATGATGAACCCATTCCTGAAACATCACAACAAGCAATGAAGCTTCAGGTTGAAATTATAGAAATCAAAGAAAAACCATCAGTGCCGGTAAACTCTACAGCCCTGGATGCCTTTGGTAATAAGCCTGTATTCATTGATCGAGGGGACAGGACGCGAGCAATTTGTGCGATAGGAAAGCAAGATATCGATATATCGGAAATTACCCCTGATGATGAAGATATTATTATTATTGGTGGAAGCAGTGATCATTTGATCCTTGATATATCTGATTCAAAAGAAACCCACAATGTGGGTGATATTATATCTTTCTCTCTGTCATACGGTGGAGTGCTGCAATGTATGACGTCAGAATTTGTTCATAAGAATTATATCTATAAATAACTATATATGGATGCCTATATATAATATTTTGAGGGAATTAGCATGATAAAAATAAGAAAGTTTCCAAATGCATTTACCATTCTATTTATGTTGATTGGTACATTCGCTGTACTTACTCACATTTTACCGGCTGGTCAGTATCAACGGTTATTTAACGAGAGTCTAGGCCGGGATGTGCCTGTGCCGGGTTCCTATGCTCAGATTGAAGCATCGCCACTGGGTGCATTCGATACCCTGATGGCACCTATATCAGGCTTCTATGATCCCGCCTCCAATATTATCGGGGCGATGGATGTGAGTCTGTTTGTACTGATGGTTGGCGGTTTTCTTGGTGTGATCACTAAAACGGGGGCAATCGATACGGGGATCACGCGTATTATGATGCGCCTGAAAGGAAGGGAGATCATTATGATCCCGATCCTGATGACCCTGTTTGCCCTTGGCGGGACGACCTATGGGATGGCAGAAGAAACACTGGCTTTCTATGGTTTGCTGATCCCTATTTTTATCGCGGCAGGTTTTGATGCCCTGGTGGCTGTGGCGGTGATCTTTGTCGGCTCCGGTATCGGTACTCTGGGCTCGACGATTAACCCTTTTGGTAATGTGATTGCGTCCAATGCTGGCGGCGTTGACTTCCTGGATGGATTTGGTATTCGCCTGGGTATCCTTATTATTGCGTTGGTTATTGGCTGCCTGTACGTGATCCGCTACGCCAAAATGGTGAAGAAGGATCCACAGAAGTCATTAGTTGCTAACATGCGCCAGAAAAACATCGATCACTTCCTTAGCCATAAAACGGATAACCAGGATGATGTTAACCTGACGGCGACCCAGAAATGTGTTCTGACACTGTTTGCTCTGACCTTTGTGATCATGATCTGGGGCGTCTCTTCACTGGGTTGGTGGATGGCTGAAATGAGTACGCTATTCATCTTCATGGGGATCCTGTGTGGCTTTATTGCTCGCCTGAGTGAAGATGATTTGATCAACTCCTTTGTTGCCGGTGCGGCAGATTTGATCGGCGTGGCGCTTATTGTCGGTGTTGCCCGCGGAATCGTGGTGGTTATGGAAGCAGGTAATATTACCGACACCATTCTCTACTATGCCGAAGGGCTGGTGGCTGATAAAAGCTCAATCCTCTTTATCAATGTCGTGTATTGGATTGAGATGTTGCTGGCTTTCGTCGTTTCATCAACGTCTGGTCTTGCTGTCATGAGTATGCCGGTACTGGCACCGCTGGCTGATTTTGCCAATACCGGGCGTGAGCTTGTGGTAACCGCCTTTATGTGTGGTATCGGCACGGTGTTATTTGTTACGCCGACCTATGGGGTATTGATGGGCGGGCTGGCTATTGGCCGGGTGTCTTACATCGCATGGCTGAAATTTATTGGCCCACTGGTCGCGTTCTTTATTGTGCTGAATACCCTTATGTTATCCCTGGGCGCAGGCGTACTGGGCTGATCGTATTATACCAATCAGATAATTGTCCCGATTGGTATTAGTCTATGACGGCAGCGAGTCTGCCGTCATCATACCAAATCCATTAATTATCTGATCAATTCAGCGAGAGTTAAAATCCTTTTAGACAAGGCGATAAATTGAAAATCTAGTGGCTCTAAATTGAAATTTATAAACGTAGTATAAATGGATTTTAAACTCGCCCAAAGGGAACGCCACTGGAAGCCAATTTCTGTGTCTAGCGATTTCAAAAGAGAACCACTCTTCTATCAATCGCTATCCTTGAACTTGACTCCCAGTGGTGTTCTGAATAGTTAGATAATTAATGGAATTGGTATTATTCAGAAATTTCGACTATCACCATCAATCCATTCCAGCCGATCTTGCTATTAAATCCACATATACTCTAACAACGGTTGAGCATTTGTTAAGGATTTTAACATGGGAAAGTTAGTTGACGGTGTATGGCATGATGTTTGGTACGAAACCAAATCTAATGATGGCAACTTTGTACGTGAAGATGCAGGCTTTCGTCATTGGCTGACCAAAGATGGTCATCAGGGACCGGAAGGACAGCAAGGCTTTAAAGCGGGATCAGGGCGTTACCATCTCTATGTATCACTGGCTTGCCCCTGGGCACATCGAACATTAATTTTCCGTCAGTTGAAAGGCCTGGTACCTCATATCGGTGTGACGGTTGTCAGCCCAGATATGCAGGAAAGTGGCTGGAACTTTACCTCCCCTGAGCCATTATACGGCTTTCAATTTCTGCACCAGTTGTACACCAAAGCCAAGCCGGATTACACCGGGCGAGTCACGGTACCTGTACTGTGGGATAAACAGACCCAGACTATTGTCAGCAATGAATCATCAGAAATTATTCGCATGTTTAATACGGCGTTTAATGATCTGACCGGAAACCATGTCGATTACTACCCGCAAGCACTTCAGGCCGAGATTGATGAGTGGAATGACTATATTTATCCGGCTATCAATAACGGTGTTTATCGCTGTGGTTTTGCGACCACACAAGAAGCTTATGAAGCCGCTTTTAGCGATTTGTTTGCGGCGCTGGATAGAGTGGATACGCACCTGGCAACCAGTCGATATCTAGTCGGCGAGCAGATCACCGAAGCAGATTGGCGTTTATTTACGACCCTGATACGTTTTGATGCCGTCTATGTCGGGCATTTCAAATGTAACCTGAAGCGTATCGCTGATCACACTTATATTCAGGGCTATCTTAAAGAGCTGTATCAGTTTGCGAATGTCGCTGAAACGGTCGATTTCAACCATATCAAACGTCATTACTATTTCAGCCATCAAATGATCAATCCAACGGGAATTGTTCCTATTGGCCCAGAGCTGGATTTCGAGAGTCCTCATGGGCGTGACCATCGCGACTAAGTCGCAGTGTGCTCGTCGACATTCTCGGTCTGCTTACTCGCTATCAGCTGGTATTTCTGATGGCGCTGCAACTGTGACGTGACAGTATTTTTTTGTTGCGGATGAGCATACCGGGTTGCCAGCAGTTCAAATAGACTTGCGCGCCATAGTTCAAGCTTCTCAGGCAGGGGCATGATACTCACGGCCTGAATACTCTGCTTAATGTTGTGCTCATCAAGTCGATTGAGCTGATACAGGCATTGCAGTCGTCCAAGGTGGGCCTCACTACAGTAAGGATACCGGATCAGGATGTCATCATAACGTTGCAAGGCGTCCTGAGTATGACCGGTCAGCATGTCGCTATTCAGAGCTTCATTGGCCTGGGCTAATTCATTGACTAAAGCCTGAACACCGTTAACGAGCAGCGTGTTTTCCCGTAGTGCGTTGATACGGTTCTGGCTATGGCCGTCAAAGCGATCTCTGAGTTTCAATGCGTTATAAATCTCCGCAATTATTTGGGTTTCTCCGAGCACGATGAGCGGAGGTAACACTTCTGCCAGAATCACGGAAGGTAGCTTGGCGATGGTATAAAAATAAGTGGATAACCCGACCATCAGGCGACGTTTGGCTTTTAGTGATTGCTGCTGGGCTAGCGAGAATCGTGCTAGGGTAATATGACCAAAAGTGGTTAAAAAAGGTTGCTGTTTGGGTAATAAGCGGCTGTATGCGCGTTGATGAATGGCTTTTAATTGTTGAAGTAGTTGTCTTTGTTTTTTACTGGAAGTTTGGGCAAAGAAGTGCTGTTCAAATATGGCAGTAAATTCGGCAAAGCAGATGATCCAGCTGACATCAATGATCGGAAGATGGGTTGCCAGGGTTTTTCCTGCTTCAATTAAATGATCGGTCTTATCGAGATCGGCTGCCAGCTGGGCAACCTGCAGAGCCCGGTGGCTGACGCTCGGGGTAAATTTTAACGCACGTTCAGCGGTTTCCAATGCATCGTAATACTGCTTATTTTCTTCCTGATAATTGGACAGGCGATCGTAGGCTTCTAGACACAGAGGCGCACTCACAATTAATTGCTCCAGAATTGCAATGGCCTGAGCAATATTGCCGTCATGATGTTCAATCTGTGCTTCAGTGATGGTGATTTTGTGGGTTGGATTTTGCGAATGAAGCAGTTGGGTGAAGCGTTTAGCCTGCTCCCAGTCGCCTTGCTCTATCAGTAAATCGAGCAATAAGGCTTCAATTTTATGATTATGACCTTTTTCCCGTAGCAGTTGTTTACATAACAGAATGGCTTGTGGGATATCCTGGCATGCCATCGCCTGGTATATCGACTTACGTTGGGCACAGTCGACACAGACTTTACTGACTTTTTTGGCTAGTCCGGCCATGGTAATGGGTTTGGTGATAAAGCCGTCAGGCTCGATTGTCATCGTCGTTAAGATCACCTCGGTTGAATGATCACCTGAAATCATGATGATGCCGCAGTCAGGAGCAAGTAACTTTTTTTTGCGCAGTAATGTGGCCAGTTCACAGCCATTTAAATCGTGGTCTAAGTGAAAATCAATCAGTAGCAACTGGTAGTGGTTACTCTTGCAATAACGGATGGCGTCTTCATAACTATCTGCAATATCAATGAGGTGGATACCTAAATTACCAAGAAGGCTCTTTAGCAGCGTCGAAGCCGACGGATGATCATCTACGATCAGTGCCTTTAGTTTCGTCCATTCAATGAACGGAGACGGATTGAAGTGATTCTTCTTTTTCAACATAACCCATCCTTGCCATCCGATGCGCATTCACTTGCACTTACTTGAATTGTAATACCAACGCCATTGATTAGATAATTAATAGAGTTGGCATAATTACTTTTATAGCTATTTATTTATTGTAGCTGTGAAAACGTCGTTTGTGGGGGAGGGAATTGGCTCTGGAAAAAGGGTGGGAATATTTCAAGCTCCTACACTCGTCATCCCGGAATTGAGGAACGAAATATCCGGGATCCAAAGTCCACTGAACCTTCTGTGCATGATGGATCCCTGATAACCGCGAGATGAGTTTTGAGAAAGCCTGCAAGTTCAGTGTATGGCGGTTTCTGGGATGACGGACTTTGACCGTTTCAATCAATCATATTCATTGTGTTTAGGCACTAGTGCCTAAATACGAAAAAAGCCAGCTGCTTGCGCAACTGGCTTGAATGATGGTGGAGGGGGAAGGATTCGAACCTTCGAAGGCGGAGCCGTCAGATTTACAGTCTGATCCCTTTGGCCACTCGGGAACCCCTCCACGGGGTGTATCTAATTGTTCGGCTTCGTTAGGCCGGAAAAACGTAATCTGTGGCAAACGTACGTTCTTCGAAATAATGGTGGAGGGGGAAGGATTCGAACCTTCGAAGGCGGAGCCGTCAGATTTACAGTCTGATCCCTTTGGCCACTCGGGAACCCCTCCACGGGGTRTATCTAATTGTTCGGCTTCTTTAGGCCGGAAAAACATAGCTTGTGGCAAACGTATGTTTTTCGAAATAATGGTGGAGGGGGAAGGATTCGAACCTTCGAAGGCGGAGCCGTCAGATTTACAGTCTGATCCCTTTGGCCACTCGGGAACCCCTCCACGGGGTATATCTAATTGTTCGGCTTCTTTAGGCCGGAAAAACGTAGCTTGTGGCAAACGTACGGTTTTCGAAATAATGGTGGAGGGGGAAGGATTCGAACCTTCGAAGGCGGAGCCGTCAGATTTACAGTCTGATCCCTTTGGCCACTCGGGAACCCCTCCACGGGGTATATCTAATTGTTCGGCTTCTTTAGGCCGGAAAAACGTAGCTTGTGGCAAACATACGGTTTTCGAAATAATGGTGGAGGGGGAAGGATTCGAACCTTCGAAGGCGGAGCCGTCAGATTTACAGTCTGATCCCTTTGGCCACTCGGGAACCCCTCCACAAGTGCGGGGCGGATAATAACAAACATTTAGATGCTGTAAACCCTTTTCCTTTGAAATTATGTGCGCTTGCTGGAATTTTCATCATATCGAAGGTTCTGGTACCTCAATATGCAGATTTGAATGAATTCAGCGGGAATTCAACAGGTCATATGCGCGGTGATGGTTTGAAGATCTAGTACTCGTACACAGTGATTTTGATCTGTTCATTTTCATGCGGGAATAGGGTGAGACGTTATTCGAAATGTTCAAAATTAAGCTGAGAGTTTCGTCATCCCGGAATAGAGGAACGAGATATCCGGGATCCAGCTTTAGCCGTGCGCTCCTTAGATTCCGTATAAGTTCGTACCTCACTTTACGGAATGACGACGTTTGGTGACTGAACGTGTCAAAGCTTCTGTGATGAAGTACTAATAAGGCATACAAAGCGATGGTTTGAAGATCTAGTACTCGTACACAGTGATTTTGATATGTTCATTTTCATGCGGGAATAGGGTGAGACGCTATTCGAAATGTTCAAGATCAAGCTGAGAGATTCGTCATCCCGGAATAGAGGAACGAGATATCCGGGATCCAGCTCTAGCCGTGCGCTCCTTAGATTCCGTATAAGTTCGTACCTCACTTTACGGAATGACGACGTTTGGTGACTGAACGTGTCAAAGCTTCTGTGATGAAGTACCAATAAGGCATACAAGGTGATGGTTTGAAGATCTAGTACTCGTACACAGTGATTTTGATATGTTCATTTTCATGCGGGAATAGGGTGAGACGTTATTCGGAATGTTCAAAATTAAGCTGAGAGTTTCGTCATCCCGGAATAGAGGAACGAGATATCCGGGATCCAGCTCTAGCCGTGTGCTCCTTAGATTCCGTATAAGTTCGTACCTCACTTTACGGAATGACGACGTCTGGTGACTGAACGTGTCAAAGCTTCTGTGATGAAGTACTAATAAGGTATTCACGCGATGGATTGAAGAGGAATAATTAATCAGATGTTCTTTAGATCTCCGCTCAACGTTGAGTTGTTTCAGGTAGTTGTGAACGCTTTCTTGCTTAACTTTACATTTCTTTACCCTGTTTCAGGGTTGGTTCAGATATCATTGGGCCAGGTTCAATTTAGTGGTTTTTTTATCATGAAAAAAATGGTGGTTGCAGGTTTAGTCGCTGCGGCGTTATCCGGTGGCGGGTTCCTGTCTTTTCTAGGTGGATCGGGTTTTCAAGGCCAATCGCAGGCAGCTGAAAAGCAGGTGAATCCACGGGCAAGTCGTGTTGTGGCAGTGACAACTGGCGAAGTGACGTCACACCCTGTCGCGCAATCTTTATCTCTGATCGGAAAATTAGTGGCACAGCGCTCGGTCAATGTTGCCGCTGAGGTTGCGGCAAAAGTCGACAGTATTGTGGTGGGTGTTAACAACCGGGTAGAAAAAGGCGAACTGCTGGTGCAGTTAGATGATGCTAAAGCAGAGGCCGCTTTTGACGAGGCGCAAGCCTACTTAAATGATGAAAAACGTAAATACACCGAATATGAACGACTGGTAACGCGTGGCGCAATTACCCAGACCGAGCTGGATGCCCAGCAAACGAGTGTCAATATTGCTGAAGCCCGATTGAAAGCCGCGCAAGCTGAACTGCAAGATCACGCTATTCGCGCGCCATTTTCCGGTACCGTAGGTTTAATCGACTTTAGCTCTGGTCACATGGTGACGGTGGGAACCGAGCTTTTTACCCTCGACGATCTGTCTGGCATGCGGCTGGATATTCAGGTTCCTGAACAGTATTTATCGTATCTGACTGTCGGTATGACTGTTAACGCGACGAGTCAGGCCTGGAAAGGACAGACATTCAGCGGTGAAATTAAAGCTATTGATTCCCGGGTGCAGACTGATTCCCTCAATATCAAAGTACGGGTTATGTTTGATAACGCAGACGGCAAATTAAAACCCGGCATGCTGATGGCGGCCAATATCGGTTTTGTTCCTCAGGAGGCGGCGGTTATTCCGGTTCAGGCTTTGGAATATTCGGGGACTAAGCGCTTCGTTTATTTAGTTGATGAGAACGGTATTGCTCAGCGAACAGAAGTGATGCTAGGTGCCCGTATTGATAATGAAGTGGTGATTGAATCTGGTATTGATATTGGTGAACGGATTGTGGTGCAAGGTCTGGTCAACATGCGTGATGGCTTGCAGGTGAATGATCTGACTGCAAACAAGCCTGCTAGCAAGGCAAAAAAGTCGGAGGATAATGCCTGATGTGGTTATCTGATGTCTCTGTCAAGCGACCGGTAGTGGCGATAGTACTCAGTTTGCTGTTATGTGTGTTCGGCTTTGTCTCGTTCACAAAACTGGCTGTACGTGAGATGCCGGATGTCGAAAATCCGGTTGTCAGTGTCAGAACAACCTATGAAGGGGCATCTGCCACCGTCATGGAAAGCCAGGTGACAACACCGATTGAAGATGAGTTATCGGGGATCAGCGGTATCGATAACATTACCTCGGTAACGCGCAACGGTATGTCCCGGATCACCATTGAATTCAATATGGACTGGGATCTGACCGAAGGGGTCAGTGATGTGCGTGATGCGGTGGCTCGTGCCCAGCGCCGCCTGCCGGATGAAGCGAATGATCCTGTGGTCTCGAAAGATAACGGCTCCGGTGAGCCAGCGGTCTATATCAACCTCTCATCTTCAGAGATGGATCGTACCCAGCTGACCGATTATGCCCAGCGGGTGCTGGAAGATCGCTTCAGCCTGATCAATGGCGTGAGTTCGGTCAACCTGACGGGGGCACTCTACAAGGTGATGTATGTGAAGCTCAAGCCTGAACTTATGGCCGGGCGTGGCGTGACCACCAGCGATATTGTTAACACCTTAAAAAACGAAAATGTTGAATTACCTGGTGGTGAAGTACGTAACGATACAACCGTGATGTCTGTACGTACCGCCCGCTTATACCAATCACCTGCAGATTTTGACTATCTTGTGGTGCGCACTGCGGTTGACGGTTCGCCGGTATATCTGAAGGATGTCGCCGATATTGCAATTGGAGCGGAGAATGAAAACTCGACCTTCAAAAGCGATGGGGTCGTCAACCTCAGCTTGGGTATCGTCACTATGTCAGATGCCAACCCGCTGGATGTCTCAAAAGCAGTACGGGCGGAAGTGGATCGGATGCAGAAGTTCATTCCGGAAGGCACCAGCCTGACCCTGGACTATGATTCGACCGTCTTTATTGATCGCTCTATTGCCGAAGTCTACAGCACGCTAATGATCACCGGTGCGCTGGTCATACTGGTGTTATACGTCTTTATCGGTCAGGCAAGGGCTACGCTGATCCCTGCCGTGACCGTGCCGGTATCATTGATATCGGCGTTTATTATGGCTTACTTCTTTGGCTTTTCTATCAACCTGCTGACTCTGATGGCGTTGATCCTATCTATCGGGCTGGTGGTCGATGATGCCATTGTGGTGGTAGAAAACATTTTCCATCATCTGGAAAAAGGTGAATCGCCACTACTCGCCGCTTATAAAGGCACCCGGGAAGTGGGCTTTGCGGTTGTGGCAACTACCGCGGTACTGGTGATGGTCTTTTTGCCGATTTCCTTCATGGAAGGCATGGTGGGTCGCCTGTTTACCGAATTTGCCGTATTGCTTGCCATGGCAGTGATTTTCTCCTCGATAATCGCGCTGACATTAACCCCGGTACTGGGCAGCAAAATGCTGAAAGCGAATGTAAAACCGGGCAAATTCAATCTGTGGATTGATAGCCAGTTCGCTAAGTTAGAAAACAGGTACCGCGCAGTGGTGAGTGCTGCTGTGAAACGTCGCTTCATTGCACCAGTCGTCGTGGTGGGCTGTATCGCTGCAAGCTACGGATTGATGCAGATTGTGCCTGCGCAATTGGCGCCGCAGGAAGATCGCGGTGTGTTATTTGCCTTTGTTAAAGGTGCTGAGGGGACCAGTTATAACCGTATGGTCGGCAACATGGATGAAGTGGAAAGCCGTCTGTTGCCAATGCTCGGGCAAGGTGTCGTTAAATCGGTCAGCTTGCAAGCGCCAGCTTTTGGTGGTCGTGCCGGCGATCAGACCGGTTTTGTGATTATCCAGCTGGAAGACTGGGAAGACCGCAGCGTCAATGCCCAGCAGGCATTAGGTATGGTGAGCAAAGCACTGCAGGGCATTCCTGATGTTTGGGTCAGACCTATGATGCCCGGTTTCGGTGGTGGCTCATCTGAACCGGTGCAGTTTGTACTGGGAGGCTCGGATTATGATGAGCTGTTCAAGTGGGCAACTCAGCTGCAGGAAATCGCAGAAAACAGTCCGATGCTGGAAGGCATCGATCTTGACTACGCAGAAACAACCCCGGAGCTGGTGGTAACGGTAAACCGTCAGCGTGCTGCTGAGCTCGGTATTCCGGTTGCTGACATTGCTGAAACACTGGAGATCATGCTTGGCGGCCGCAGTGAAACAACGTTTGTTGAACGTGGCGAAGAGTATGATGTGTACTTGCGCGGTGACGAGAACAGCTTCAACAGTTCGGCAGATCTGAGCCAGATCTATCTGCGAGCGAAAAGTGGCCAGCTGATCACGCTCGATACGGTAGCTGATATTGAAGAAGTGGCTTCACCACAGAAGCTGAGTCATACCGATAAGCAGAAATCGATCACATTGAAAGGCAACCTTGGTGCCGGTTATACCCTGGGTGATGCGTTGAATTTCCTTGATGAGCAAGGCATTGAGATGCTGCCGAGCGATATCACCATCAATTATTCCGGTGAGTCGAAAGATTTTCGCGAAAACCAGAGTGATATCTTCCTGGTCTTCGGACTGGCGCTGCTGGTGGCCTATCTGGTACTGGCTGCCCAGTTTGAAAGCTTCATTAACCCATTGGTGGTGATGCTGACGGTACCCATGGGCATTTTCGGTGGAATGGGCGGTTTGTGGCTGATGGGGCAGGGGCTGAATATCTATAGCCAAATCGGGATGATCATGCTGATTGGTATGGTAACCAAAAACGGGATCCTGATTGTCGAGTTTGCCAACCAGCTACGCGATAAAGGTGTTGAGTTTGAACAGGCAATCATTGACGCCTCGGTTCGTCGTTTGCGTCCTATCCTGATGACGGCTTTTACCACCCTGTTCGGTGCCATTCCCTTGATTTTCTCAAGTGGTGCCGGCTCTGAGAGTCGTATCGCCGTCGGTACAGTGGTGTTCTTCGGTATGGCCTTTGCGACCATGGTGACCCTGCTGGTGATCCCCGCAATGTATCGATTGCTGTCTGGCAAGACGACCTCGCCGGGTCACGTCGCCGCGCAGCTGGAAAAAGCCATGCAGCATGACTATGTAGGGAGAGCGTCACACGGCGAATTGCCGAGTTAATTCGCCGTCATTCCCACTCTTTGTTATCAATTAAAGCGCTTAACGCCGAGCTTTTCATTATCGACCGGATTTATTTTAGCGATTATCGGGGATCCACAGTCCACTGAGTCTTCGGTGCATGATGGATCCCGGATAAGTGCTATTAGGTTTCAGTGATTGTGAGTGGCTGATTGGCAGGGCACTTTCCGGGATGACGGTGTGGTGGGTTCGTCATCCTCGAAATCGCTGAATGCTGTTCTTTTCATTATCGACTGGAGTTATTTTAGCGATTATCGGGGATCCACAGTCCACGGAACCTTCAGTGCATGATGGATTCCGGATAAGTGCTATAAAGCTTCAGTGATTGTAAGTGGCTGATTGGCAAGGTACTTTTCGGGGTGACGGTGTGATGGGTTCGTCATTCATTAATAGTTCGTTATTCCTGTTCTTCGTCATCCTCGAAAGCGCTTAACGCAGATCATTTCATTATCGACCGGACTTATTTTAGCGATTATCGGGGATCCACAGTCCACTGAGTCTTCGGTGCATGATGGATCCCGGATAAGTGCTATTAGGTTTCAGTGATTGTGAGTGGCTGATTGGCAGGGCACTTTCCGGGATGACGGTGTGGTGGGTTCGTCATTCATTAATAGTTCGTTATCCCTGTTCTCGTCATCCTCGAAATCGCTTAACGCCGAGCTTTTCATTATCGACTGGGCTTATTTAGCGATTATCGGGGATCCACTGTCCACGGAACCTTCAGTGCATGATGGATCCCGGATAAGTGCCATTAAGCTTCAGTGATTGTAAGTGACAAATTGGCAAGGCACTTTCCGGGATGACGAGGGGTGGGTTCGTCATCCTCGCTATTTGTCATCAATTAAAGCGCTTAACGGAGATCATTTCATTACCGATAGGTTTTATTTTAGCGATTATCGGGGATCCAGGTTCACTGAATGCTCAACCACAAATCATTCCATTCAGAGTTCTCTTGTTCAATGAGTTGTATTTTCCAATCACGGTTCCACTTTTTTAACTGTTTTTCGCGCTTTATTGCTGCTTCCATAGATTCATACAACTCATAATAAACCAATGTATGAACATGATATTTTTGAGTGAAACCTTGTACTTGCTGATTTCTATGCAGCCATACTCTCTGAACTAAATGACTGGTAACACCAACATAAAGAGTTCCATTTTTCTTGTTAGCCAAGATATATACACAAGGTTGTTTCTTCATTGTCTCCACTTCCTTGTGGATTCCAGTATTCGCGGGAACGACGTATTAGATTCATCTACCTAAGGTGTTGTTTGATAGTGATGTCTGTCCGTAATCTGTTACTAAATCCAATCAGAAACGATACCCAAAAGAGGCCTGAACGCCCTGGAAATCACCCGCATCGAGCATGTTATCCAGCGAATAATCGTAGATGGCGGTGATGTATTCTCCGCGTAGCATAAACTGTTTACCAAAATTCCATTGCAAGCCTAAGCCTATATCGATAATGCCACCGTTATCTTCTTCCAAATTCATCCGGGCATCACTGACCGTTGTTTCGTAGTGTTGCTTGATCATCACGGCAGCCACAGAGAGACGGCCAAAAAGCTTGATGCCGCTATTGCCCAGTTCACCTGTGGATGGGATCACTGAGATACCGATTTGATGAAAATCGATGCTTTGATTCTTAAAATATGTATCATTTTCCGGAAAATTATATTCAGTCGATGAATAGCGGTAGAAACCTTCCAGTGCCATATAGTCATTAAAATCCCGACCGACACCAACAGCGAAGCTGGATTGTTTTTCTTCATCTAAGCTTGAAAGGCTTCTCGCTGAAGGATTGGCATCGGCTTCAAAACCGACCAGACCGGTACTAAGAAAAAGATAGTATTCAGGGTTATCTGTTTTGATTAATGGCGATGCACTGTTGTTGTTGTGGTTGGAGAAAGTGTTGTTGGCGAATGCCGGGCAGGCAACTAAACATAATGAGGCTGCAATGGCGGTGTGTTTGAACATTAGAATAGTCCATTTCCACAATTCCGTTAACTGATGGAATTGTTATTAATATCAGTGTTTTATTTTATATTGTATTCAGGTGGAGGCACAATGTATCTTCTCGTCAGCTGGCAATTTTGAGACCCAGAATCGTCGGGTATGAAAATTTGCCTGATACTTTCGAGCAGAATTAGGTAAAATCACCGGTTATATGTCTGTTTATCGCTTGAGAATAAACGCTCAGTAAATTTGATAGCCCTTGATCGCGTTGCGAAACGCTCATTAAAGAAGAAACCCATGTCACAGAATCAGTCTGAAAACCACGCTTTGTCTGAAGAACAGGATAAACCGGTCCGATTAAATAAATTTATCAGTGATACAGGCTTTTGCTCACGCCGTGAGGCGGACAAGCTTATTGATCAAGGACGAGTCACCATAAATGGCCAGTCACCTGAAAAGGGCACCAAAGTGCTGCCAGGTGATGAAGTGCTGGTAGATGATAAGCCGCTGCGCGCCAAAGAAAAGCCAATCTATATTGCGTTGAATAAGCCGACAGGTATTACGTGTACCACTGAACGCCACATCGAAGATAACATCGTCGATTTTATCGGCCATCGTAAGCGTATATTCCCGATTGGGCGCTTAGATAAGCCGTCTGACGGTTTGATCTTCCTGACCAATGACGGTGATATCGTTAACAAAATTCTTCGTGCGGGCAACTCCCACGAAAAAGAGTATGTGGTGCGTGTTGATAAGCCGATCACTCAAGAGTTTTTAGACAAAATGGCGTCAGGGGTGGAAATCTTAGACACCGTGACCTTGCCGTGTAAAGTAAGCAAAGAAACTAACTTCTCATTCCGTATCGTGCTGACGCAGGGCTTAAACCGCCAGATCCGCCGTATGTGTGAAGCGTTAGGTTATGACGTTTATAAGTTGCGTCGTGTTCGTATTATGAATATCACCATCGATGGCCTGCCTAATGGCAAGTGGCGTTATCTGACCGATGATGAAATCGCAGATATTAACCGTCTGATTTCCCAATCAAGTGGTACCGAAGAAGCGTCGAAGGTGGATAGCGATGGCAAGGCGATTGCTAAAGCAACCGACGCCAAGTTATTTGATAGTCGCCTGCAAGAGGCGGGTGAGCGCCATACCTCGGCACGTAATCAAGATCCTTCACGCCCGCGCAGTGCTCGCGATGGCGAAGTGAAGTACAAAACCTACAAAGGTAAGGGCGAGAGTCAATCTCGTCGCTCGAATGAACGTGACGGTAAGCATGGTGACTCCCGTAATGGCAGCACTGATAGCCGCCGTGGCCGTCCAAATTGTTCTGACAATCAAAATAGCGACCGTCAGGCTCCTCGTGATACGAAGCCAAGCCAAAGCGGTATCAAGAAGTGGCGTTCGAAGAGTGAGAGAGGATAAATAGCGGCCCTGGGAAGAGAAGGTCCTGGGCCCTAGGTAAGAGCGAAGAAAAGCAAGATCGAAAGGCTTGACGGTAGATTTTCTAACGTTGAGCCTTTTTTGCAGAGCAGATTTTTTATCGATATAAGCCAAGAAATCGTCATCCCAGAAACCGCCAGACAGGAGACTTACATACTTACTCAAGACTCAACTGGCGGTTATCAGGGATCCATTTGCGGTGAAATATAAAGCAGATTCATCTCTTGATGTCAGTATCAGGTTTACCATATATGACGACCTTTTATTTCATCAATGGAATATCAATAAATTGAACTCATCATTTTCTATGTGAAACAGTATTAGCC
>NZ_JAKJSP010000036.1:0-77772 GCF_050337085.1 Photobacterium sagamiensis
TACCGCTCGACTTGCATGTGTTAGGCCTGCCGCCAGCGTTCAATCTGAGCCATGATCAAACTCTTCAATTAAAGTTTTGTTGTTCCTTTCGGAACGGCTCAATGATTTTTACTGATTTTCTGTTTCAACCCCTTCTTCGAGAAGAAAGAGCGAAACGTAAATTGACTGTGCCAATATAATTACTCTGCAGTAACTACATCGTTTGGTCACTCAGTTCATTGATAAATCTTTCGACGAATCATTTCACGAGTGCCCACACAGATTGCATGGTCAAATTGTTAAAGAACATACTGACTGGTTACCGGCTTAAGTTGCCGTGCTCCGTGTCAGTGAGGTCGCATTATAGAGAGTTCGATCGCATTGGCAAGGGGTGTTTATAAATAAACTTATCAAAACTGACAGTTCGAACATAAAACACACTAAACCGTCATAATTTATACTTAAAACTGCTTAAACTGGGCTGCAAAGAGAGAAACTTTATTCCAATCTGTGTATTCCACCTCTTTTGTTGTATCAGTTTCCCCTCCCGTCATCTTCATAATGAATTTAATCATAGTACGATCGAACCAGTTATAACGTGGATAACGTAGTGCACCTGCAAACACAGCCAATATTTTGGGTTGCCATAATGACTTCTTTAAAAACTTCTGCATATAGACACTAGTTTCAGGCGTATTTTTACCTTCTTTACGAGCGGTCAGGTTCACACAGAAGAAACCTACTTTGTGCCGCTCTAATTGTTGCTGATTTTGAGCAATAAACTGATACAGTTTTTTGTTTAAGTGACCATAACGAATAGAGGCACCAATCAGTACACGATCGTATTGAGAAAAATCAACAGCAGACAATGAATGAAGGTCCTGCAATTCGCACTCACAGCTATCACGTAATTCCTCTTTTATATAATGAAGAATTTTAATCGTTTGCCCTTCGGTACTTGAGTGAAGTAGTAAAGCCTTTTCCACAACCTCTCCTTAATTTCGCCAAAACGTCGGCGTAAACAAAACAAGTAAAGTAAACACTTCTAAACGGCCAAATAGCATTGAGATAATGAGTACCCACTTAGCTGATGAATTTATCTCACCAAAATGTACTGCCACTTCTCCCAAGCCTGGCCCCAGGTTATTTAAAGTCGCAGCAACAGCTGAGAATGCCGTAAGCTCGTCAAGCCCTGTCGCAATTAAAGCCAGCATACAAATAACAAATACGAGGGCATAAGCTGAGAAAAAGCCCCAAACCGCATCAACCACTCGCTGCGGCAAAGCTTTACTGCCAAGCTTGATGGTGTACACCGCGCGCGGGTGCACCAGACGTTTAAGTTCTCGAACCCCTTGCAATAACAGCAACAGCATACGAATCACTTTCATACCACCACCGGTTGAACCTGCACAGCCACCAACAAAAGATGAAAACAATAAAAGTACAGGTAAGAACAACGGCCAATCTGAGAATCCAGTTGTAGTAAAACCCGCGGTCGTGGATATCGAAACAGTCTGGAATAAAGCCTGATCAAACGCATCATAATAAGAATTGTATGATTGGTGCTGCAACAACATAGCAAAGCATATTAAGAACAGTATCAATTGAGCTGCCAAAAAGGCTCTGAACTCAGGATCTCGCCAGTAGGTACGAAGATGGATCCCACCATTTGCAAATGCTGCAAAGTGCAGTGAAAAGTTACAGCCGGATATCAGTAAGAACACCACAGTAATAAGATTAATCGTGGGGCTATCAAAGTAACCCATACTGGCATCGTGAGTTGAGAAGCCACCAATGGCAACTGTTGAAAAACTATGGGAGACAGCATCAAACATGGTCATACCTGCCATCCAAAATGCACCAGCACAGCTGACAGTCAAGGCTAAATAGATATACCAAAGGGCCTTCGCTGTTTCTGCGATCCGCGGTGTCATTTTGCTGTCTTTGACCGGCCCCGGAATTTCTGCCCGATATAACTGCATCCCACCGATCCCCAGTACCGGTAAAATAGCAACGGCTAATACAATGATCCCCATCCCGCCGAACCATTGCAGTAGCTGGCGATAAAACAGAACAGCCTTAGGTAAGTCATCCAGCCCGACGATCACCGTCGCCCCTGTCGTGGTTAAGGCTGAGAAAGATTCAAAGAAAGAATCGGTGAGAGACAAATCGGGGGTTTTAGCCAATATAAAAGGGACGGCACCGGCACTACCGATTACAGTCCAGAATAAAACAACGATTAAGAAGCCATCTCGCGCTTTCAGCTCATGACGATGACGCCGGTTGGGAAACCATAACAAAGCTCCACCAGCAAACAGCAGAAAGAACGTGACAACAAATGGAAAACCGGCACCATCCCTATAGATCAAGGCGACCAAAGCAGGTGCAAGCATGGTGACACTAAATAACGCGAGCAATAGCCCCACGATTCTGATAATAGATCGAAACTGCATGGCCTAGTCGGCTCTCATCCTTAAAAACGATTATAGAGTGCGATTAATTATCGGAACCCGTGGTTAGCATGATTCGGCCACCACTGCGATTAGTGAGTTTGGCCGAAAATTCTTTCACCAAACGGCTATCAAGTTCAATTGTCATATCGACCTGGTTGCCATAATCAGCACGAAGCTGAATCCCTGCATATTCTGCCAGCAACGACTCGACCAATGAAACCTGATTATACTCACAGCTCAGGCTGAGTTCCGAAGTTATTACCTTTTCTTTGGTTTGCAGCACAGTTAAGGCTTGCTGTACGCCACCACCATAGGCTTTGACGAGTCCACCCGTACCTAACTTTATCCCACCAGAATAACGGGTAACCACTGCAGTGATCTCACCGACGCCGGACCCCGTTAGCTGGGCAAGAATGGGCTTACCCGCCGTTCCAGAAGGTTCACCATCATCACTGAATCCCCATTTCATCGAATCCGTTGGCCGTCCGGCTACAAAGGCCCAGCAGTGATGGCGAGCACCGCCGTGCTTAGCTTTGATATCTCTAACAAAAGCTTTCGCAGCATCGACTGTTGGAGTGTGCGCCAAATAGGTGATGAAACGACTTTTCTTTATTTCTTCTTCAAAGCTTGCTTCAGCCGCTGGCACTAAATAAGGTTCACATTCCATCATTGGGTGACTACCAATAAAATCCAGATGAAAATAATCGCGCAGGATACCACAACACAAGCCGCAACAAATTCAATATGGTTGTAAAAAGATATATATAAAGGGAAATAATCAGCCAGATACAACAATTAGCAGGCTCGCTCACCAACCCGTTACATTCCAATCAGCATAATACATAAGGAGAGCCGCTGGCTTACCCATGGTTATGGCTAGCCGAATAGAATATGTGCAACAGGCTAATCGCTGAAATCAAACGGTCACCTATACGAAAGACCGTCCTTTGAGCTTAAATCGATATTAACCGGCCTGTCGACTTTATTCACACCCACCATCGTCATAAATAAATGCAGTCAACTAACGACTCGCATCAAGCACTCAGACTTCAGACTTCAGACTTCAGACTTCAGAGGATACAAGGAAATTAACAACAGCCCAACAACAGCCTTACTCTTTCATCAAACACCACAATAATAAAAATCACTTATTTTCAACGATATGCGCAAACTCACAAGTTCCGCCAAATTATCACCCACACAAAAAGTTAAACGATTGTTTTAAATAAGTGTTGAAATAGTTGCATAACGGGTTCAGACTTATCTCTAATCTGGTTACAGGTCAAACCAGTAAAATCAAATCTGGCACAGAACCGGAAATCACGGAGATAGAACATGATTTACCAAGGTGAAACCCTATCCGTTCGCTATCTGGAAGATGGTATTGCGGAACTTAACCTCAACGCTCCAGGCTCGATTAACAAATTCGATCTAAAAACCCTGGAATGCTTTAACGAAGCCTTAAATGCCCTTTATCAGCAAGCAGAGCTTAAAGGCCTGCTGCTTACCTCAGATAAAGAGGCATTTGTTGTTGGTGCTGATATCACAGAGTTTCTTGGCTTGTTTGCCAAACCTGCGGACGAGTTGTCCCAATGGCTGACCCGAGCCAATGACATCTTTAATAAATTAGAAGATCTACCCGTACCTACCCTTTCTGCCATTAACGGCCACGCACTTGGCGGCGGCTGTGAATGTGTTCTTGCCACGGATTTCCGCCTGGCTGATACCACTGCACGTATTGGCTTGCCAGAAACCCGACTCGGTATCATGCCAGGCTTCGGCGGTACGGTACGTCTGCCACGTCTTATCGGAGCTGATTCCGCGATGGAAATCATTACCGCCGGTAAAGATAAAAAAGCTCAAGATGCCCTGAAACTGGGTTTAGTTGATGCCGTTGTCGCACCACAAGTGCTGAAAGAAGCGGCCGTGACAATGATAAAAGATGCCATCGCCGGGAAACTGGACTGGCAAGGCCGTCGTGCGCAGAAAAAGGCCCCGCTAACACTCAACAAAATTGAATCAACAATGTGCTTTACCATAGCCAAAGGTATGGTGGCACAGGTTGCGGGCCCGCACTATCCGGCTCCGATGGCGGCCGTTGTTACCATTGAAGAAGCAGCCAGAATGCATCGTAACGAAGCATTGGCTGTTGAAAACAAGCACTTCGTAAAACTCGCAAAAACGGAGGTCGCCCAGGCTCTGGTTGGGATTTTCCTCAATGATCAGTACATCAAAGGCAAAGCGAAGAAAGCCGCCAAAGAAGGCCAGCCAACAACCAAGGGAGTCGTTCTTGGTGCAGGGATTATGGGAGGAGGCATCGCCTATCAATCTGCGCTTAAAGGCGTACCGGTACTGATGAAAGATATTGCCGTTTCTTCTCTGGATCTGGGCATGAACGAAGCAGCAAAATTGCTGAACAAACAACTGGAACGGGGCCGTATTGATGGTATTAAAATGGCCAAAGTACTGTCAGGTATCACTCCAAGCTTGCACTATGCAGACGCAGAAGATGCCGATATCGTTGTTGAAGCAGTCGTCGAAAACCCAAAAGTTAAAGCCGCTGTCTTAGCGGAAGTCGAAGATAAAGTAACAGGCAATACGGTGATCACCTCTAATACCTCAACAATTCCAATTAACTTACTGGCAAGGTCTCTCAAGCGTCCTGAAAACTTCTGTGGTATGCACTTCTTCAATCCCGTTCACCGGATGCCATTAGTTGAAATCATCCGAGGTGAACGCACGTCAGAAGAAACCATCTCACGTGTTGTCGCCTATGCGGCAAAGATGGGCAAATCCCCGATCGTAGTTAATGACTGCCCAGGGTTCTTCGTTAACCGCGTACTGTTCCCTTACTTTGCCGGCTTTAGTCTGCTACTGCGTGACGGTGCTGACTTCACGGCCGTCGACAAGATCATGGAGAAACAATTCGGCTGGCCAATGGGTCCTGCTTATCTGTTAGATGTAGTTGGTATTGATACCGCTCACCATGCCCAAGCGGTAATGGCAGAAGGTTTCCCGACCCGCATGAGCAAAGATTACAGAGATGCTGTTGATGTGATGTTTGAAGCACAGCGTTTTGGTCAGAAGAATGGTAAAGGTTTCTTCGCCTATTCTGTCGATCGCCGCGGTAAGCCGAAGAAGAGCATTGATCCTGACGTGGCTGAACTGCTCGCACCTGTTTCGGGCTCAGCAACAGCGTTCACCAGTGACGATATTATTGCCCGCATGATGATCCCGATGATTAACGAAGTCGTTCGTTGTCTGGAAGAAGGTATTATTGCAACCCCGGCCGAAGCCGATATGGCGCTGGTGTATGGCGTCGGTTTCCCTCCTTTCCGCGGCGGCGTATTCCGCTACATCGATACTCTTGGTCTGGCTGAATATGTCGCCATGGCTGATAAGTTTGCGCATCTCGGTGCCGTTTATGAAGTACCGGCAGGTCTGCGTGAAAAAGCAGCCAAAGGTGAAAGCTACTATTCGATGCAAAATACAGCACAAGCAAACGCTTAAGGATGAGGGATAAAAAATGAATAACGTAGTAATTGTTGATTGCATCCGTACCCCGATGGGACGCTCTAAAGCTGGTGCATTTCGAAATGTTCGTGCTGAAGATCTGTCTGCGCACCTGATGAAAGGGTTAATCAGCCGTAACCCTCAACTGGATCCAAATTCCATTGAAGATATTTACTGGGGTTGTGTACAGCAGACGCTAGAGCAAGGCTTTAACGTAGCACGTAATGCATCGCTTTTAGCCGGTATTCCACACACTGTTGGTGCAACCACGGTAAACCGCTTGTGTGGCTCTTCCATGCAGGCACTGCATGATGCAACCCGTGCCATCATGGTTGGCGATGCAGACACTTGCATCATTGGCGGTGTTGAGCACATGGGCCATGTACCAATGAGCCACGGTGTAGATTTCCACCCGGGCATGTCAAAGTCCGTCGCAAAAGCCGCTGGCATGATGGGATTAACAGCTGAAATGCTGGGCCGCATGCATGGGATAAGTCGTGAAATGCAAGATCAATTCGCAGCACGTTCTCACCGTCGCGCCCATGCGGCAACGATTGAGGGACGGTTTAAAAATGAAATCCTGCCACTTGAAGGTCACGACGAAAACGGTGTACTAAAACTGTATGACTACGATGAAGTCATTCGCCCGGAAACCACTGTAGAAGGCTTATCTGCTCTGCGCCCGGTATTTGATCCGGTTAACGGTACAGTAACAGCCGGCTCGTCATCTGCGTTGTCAGACGGTGCTTCAGCCATGCTGGTAATGAGTGAGAGCCGCGCTAAGGAGCTGGGGCTCACTATCCGTGCTCGCGTGAAATCAATGGCCATTGCAGGCTGTGATCCTTCGATCATGGGATATGGCCCGGTTCCTGCCACCCAGAAAGCACTGAAACGTGCCGGTCTGGGCATGGAAGATATTGGCATGGTGGAATTAAATGAAGCCTTTGCCGCTCAGTCTTTACCATGTGCGAAAGATCTTGGCTTGCTTGATAAAGTCGATGAGAAAGTGAACCTTAATGGCGGCGCGATTGCATTGGGTCACCCGCTCGGTTGCTCTGGTTCTCGTATATCAACCACGTTAATCAACCAGATGGAGCACCACGATGTTCAGTTTGGTCTTGCCACCATGTGCATTGGCTTAGGCCAGGGCATCGCCACTATCTTCGAACGCGTTGAATAGCCCGTAACAAAGACTTAGCCCGCATTTTGCGGGCTTTTTTTTGTGATCACCCCGTTTGTTCAAACCACACATGCGCTTCATGCATAGATGAAATGATAAAGTTTCATTTTATTCATGGTCTTATCACGACTACACTCTGCCCATATTCACGGCCCTTTCATTTATACCCGGAGCACATCTATGTTTAAGGCACTCGTTCTTGATCAGGAAGAGAAAAAAACCATTGCTGAGATCCGTCAAATTGACGAATCTCAGCTGCCTGAAGGTGAAGTATTAGTCAGTGTTGATTACTCTTCTCTTAACTACAAAGATGGTTTAGCCATCACAGGTAAAGGCCGTATTGTGCGCCAGTTCCCGATGGTGCCGGGTATCGACTTAACCGGTCATGTTGTGGAATCAAGTGATGACCGCTATCAGGCTGGCGATCAGGTTGTACTGACTGGCTGGGGCGTCGGCGAAGGCCACTGGGGCGGTATGGCAGAAAAAGCGCGTCTGAAAGCTGACTGGTTAGTTCCCTTACCTGCGAATTTAGATGGCAAACAAGCCATGATGATTGGTACAGCCGGTCTAACCGCCATGCTTTGTGTACAAGCATTGGTAGATGCGGGTGTTACACCTGATGCCGGTGAAGTACTGGTTACTGGTGCAAGTGGTGGTGTGGGCTCGGTTGCCGTCACTCTACTGGCCCAACTTGGCTATCAAGTTGCAGCCGTCACTGGCCGCAGTGAAGTCAATGGCTCGCTACTCAAAGAGTTGGGCGCTGTCCGTATTATCGAACGCAGTGAATTTGAAGAGCCGGCCCGCCCATTAGAAAAACAAGTATGGGCAGGTGCCGTTGATACTGTCGGGAGTAAAGTACTGGCAAAAGTCCTGGCGCAGATGGATTACAACGGCGCTGTTGCCGCTTGCGGTCTGGCGGGTGGTTTTGATTTACCCACCACGGTTATGCCTTTCATTCTTCGAAATGTAAGACTACAGGGTGTCGATTCGGTCTCGTGCCCATTAGAAAAGCGCCAGCAAGCATGGCAACGTTTAACAGAATTACTACCGGCCAGTTACTACCAGCAAGCTTGCCGAGAAGTGGAGTTAGAACAAGTTGCTGAATGTGCCGAAGCCATTACTAATGGTCAGATCACTGGCCGTGTCGTGATCAAGCTATAAAGAAGACAATGACTACCCAGGCCAGCTATTGCTGGCCTTTTTTGTACCCAATCAGTGCCGGTTTTCCCAGCACCCACAAATAGCGGCTTATGGTTCAGAACGTCTAAGCCAGTCCCATATCATGGATCCGCTTATCAATCAGGCGTCCACACTCTTCTTTAATCAGATTACGCAACCAAATCTGTGAAGCTGAATGTTCACAGCGCTGGTGCCAAATCAGCGAGTAGTCAAACGGCTTGAATTCAAACGGCAAAGACTTCACCACCAAATCATGCTTTTCCGCCACTAAATAGGCCAAATCCGCCGGCACCGTAATAATGAGCGGCATTTTATCCACAATAGCCAATGCCGCTTCCAAATGATAAGCCCGCAGTACCATCTTGCGTTGGCGATAGCCTCGCAAAGATTCATCAATCAGGGATTTAACCCCGTCACTGATCGCAATCATCGCATGGGGAAACGTTAAATAATCATCCAGGGTCAGGTGCTGATCTGCCATCGGATGATTTTTTGACAACAGGCAAAATACACTCACCAGACCCAGGCTATCACGGCATAAGGGATCAACAGGGCCGGTCGGACGGCAAATAGCCATATCACAACCATCGGTGGTTAACTGGCTAAGTAAATGATCATGCTGTAACGGTTCGAATTTCAAGGATATATTAGGTGCTTCCTCATAAATTCGAGGCAAAGCAAACGGTAAGATTGTTTGCATTGCGTAATCGGTAGTGGCAATAACAAAACGCTGATCGCACAATTCCGGACGGAAATCACTGGGGGTGAGAAGAATACGTAATGCTTCCAGCGGATCATTAAGTGACTCATTGAGCTCCAATGCCCTTTGGGTAGGAATAAGATGCTGCCCTTGACGGGTAAAAAGAGGATCGCCCAGTAAATCCCGTAACCGCCCCAATACCCGGCTCATCGCTGACTGGCTGAGACTGAGTCTGACCGCAGCCCGACTGACACTGCATTCTTCAAGCAGGACTTTTAACGCCACCAGAAGATTCAAATCACGGCGGTAGACTTCTTCCAGCTCCATATCAAACTTCACTCGCTTAGCAATAACCACTTCATTATTAGGCTCCCGATAATGATGAAGGTCCAGATAAAAAAATCCCGCTAAAAAGCGGGTAAGCCCAAGAAACTGGGGAGAGTGTAGTATTCGGTGGTCAAAAAAGTTAAGTTTCTTCCTCTTCGAGATCCGGTGAATTTGTTAATTCGAACCAGAGTCCCAGCGCGGCAGCAATCAACCCTCCAAGAGCAAAAATACTCAGATTATTTGGGCTGCGTAAAACAAGAGAACAAAAAGTTATAAAGCACAGCACGCAATAAATTGTCAGGCGATCAATTTGAGTCAACATAAGAACCTCCTAATCCTTCAGAAGATAACGTTAATACCCTGTTAAATAAGTTACACAGTTTACGTTGATTTGCCAACCCTTATTGATTAATTCTTATCCATAAGTATGATCGAAGGCTCTAAAACAGAATGTGTATGTTATGACAGCTATTTTTAAAAACCCGACTCATAACCTGGAAGCACAAGGATTGCGTTGTCCAGAGCCTGTAATGATGGTGCGCAAGACCGTAAGAAAAATGGCAGAAGGTGACACCCTGCTGGTACTGGCCGATGATCCCTCAACAACCAGGGATATCCCTAGTTTTTGTCGCTTTATGGATCACACCCTGATTGCGGCAGACACGGATAATATTCCTTATCGTTTTCTGATCCGTAAAGGAACTGGGAATTAAAAAAGGCAGCTCACAGAGCTGCCTTTTTGCTATTCAACGTTTTCGCCATGTAATACCACTCGATATCCCTTCTTTACTGGCAGCTATCACGAACATCTCTGCGCGCCTGCTCTAACTCGTGGCGTAACTCGCGAATTTCTTTTTTCATCGGAATAACGTAACGTAATCGCACCAAAGCATCGACCGATAAATAGGTCGTTATAATCGCTCCGACCACCATCGGCAACCACATATCGGTCAGCATCATACCCAATATGTTGAGTGCTAAGGCAATATTAAATAACCAGCATTGGCTTTGCGGTGAAATAGCGAGAAATCGGGTCATATCCCCTCCTACGATTGAATACCGTAACGCTCACCACCACCATATCATGGCGATATTTGGTGCACTACGGCAAACATCACAGTTCAGTTGCTCGTCATAATAACTTGATAGTTAACGATTGTTTCACGTGAAACACCTCGCTTTATTTAAATGTCAGAGCCAATGACAGGAAAGTGCGCTTACAAACCAAAGACCGCTGTAACCGCAAGACCAGCAAACAGTGTCGCCGTTACCTTACGGATCAAACCCAGTGGCATACGATCTGCAGACAACTTGCCAATCAAGACGACGGGAACATTCGCCAGCAACATTCCGATCGTCGTCCCCATAACAACAAGCAATAGCGCATCGCTATACTTAGCCCCTAACATCGTTGTGGCAACCTGGGTTTTATCACCTATCTCGGCAATAAAAAACGCAATAAAACTGGCCACAAAAGGGCCTCTATTCGATATGTTTTCATCATCATCGAGCTTATCCGGGATCAGTATCCAACCGGCCATTAAGACAAAACTGATCACAAGCACCCATTTTAAAGCTTCCGGAGTCAGGTAATCAGCCAGCACAACGCCCAACCAGGCAGCCAACGCATGGTTAGCTATCGTGGCGAGAAAAATGGCTAAAATAATGGGTACAGGTTTACGATAGCGACTGGCTAACAGCAGAGATAATAGTTGGGTTTTGTCACCAATCTCAGCTAAAGCAACAGTAGTAATTGATACGGCTAACACACTCACGACATGCTCTTTGGGGCGAGGATATTTATTAGAACCACAGGCAAACTCACACGCCCCACCCCGGTTCATGCAGATTTACCAATGGTCTCGCCAAACTCACCTGTAGGATGAATGTGAGTCATAATCGCCATGAAGATTTTGCTTCAAGTATGTTGACGATTATCTCGATAGATCGAGAGGCTACTCCCCAAAGGAGGAAGGATCATAACCAGTTAGGAAATAAGGGTCAAGCCAGAGATGAAAGCGATAATGAGGAGGCGTTGCCAGCCAATGTCATCGGCTGGCAACAAAAAGAGCAAATTAGCCTGCCGTTGGGCTTAATACAATTGCAACACGACGGTTTTCTGCACGTCCCTGCGTTGTCTTATTAGAGGCAATAGGATGTGCTTCCCCCATCCCCTTTGATACAACCCGGTTTGCAGTTACGCCATCTCGGATCAGGTAATTGCTCACTTCGCCTGCTCGTACTTGAGAAAGACGCAAATTGTAAGATTCAGAACCGGTGCTATCTGTAAAGCCATAAACATTGAGCATGGTCTTATCGTATTCTTTTGCCACCAACGCCACATTATGCAGCGCATTCATCGCACGGGAGCTTAAATCTGACTTATCGACCCCGAAGGTAATTTCATTTGGCATATTCAGTACAATATTGTCACCATCCCGGGTAACACTAATGCCCGTTGATTCTAACTGCTGACGCAGTTTCGTCTCCTGGACATCCATATAATAACCAATGCCACCACCTAATGCCGCACCGGAAGCCGCACCAATCAGTGCACCTTTTCCGCGATCACTCTTACTGGAAGATGCCACACCAATAGCCGCGCCCGCAAAAGCACCAATTAATGCGCCACTGGTTGATTTGGCTGTTTGATCTTCACGGGTATAAGGATTAACGGTTGTACAACCCGTTGCGGCAACAGATGTTGCCACTGCAAAAATAGCAGAGCGCACCCATTTATTAGATGCCACTGAAAAATTGATAGTCATTCTCTTGTCCCTGTTCTCGATTTACGATCGATGTGATTGTTACTAACATTAATACTGTACGGCATATAACTCCGTTCAGAAACCAGTATCATTCTAAAGAATGGAAGAATTAAACACATCAGAACTTTGTCAATTATTCATCTGCCAGATAGTAAAGCCCGTTAATACGCCAAAATATTTAAGCAAATCCGCTAAAGATGGATAAAAAACATGCACTGGCCCTACTCGGAAAATGCCATGCAATGTATACTCGATTGTTACACAAATTACTTTTAATCCACTAATTTCGCGAAGCTGACAATGCAGAAATATGATATTAAAACCTTTCAGGGCATGATCCTCGCGCTGCAGGATTACTGGGGCCAGCAGGGTTGTACCATTGTACAACCTTTGGACATGGAAGTAGGT
This sequence comes from Photobacterium sagamiensis, assembly GCF_050337085.1. Lineage (NCBI taxonomy): Bacteria > Pseudomonadati > Pseudomonadota > Gammaproteobacteria > Vibrionales > Vibrionaceae > Photobacterium > Photobacterium sagamiensis. Next base: position 12,508 of record NZ_JAKJSP010000036.1, read on the forward strand.
GCGGGTACCTCTCACCCAATGACATGTCTTCGAGCTCTGGGTCCGGAACCTATTGCAGCAGCGTATGTTCAACCATCTCGCCGCCCAACTGACGGCCGTTACGGTGAAAACCCTAACCGTCTACAGCACTACTACCAGTTCCAGGTAATGTTAAAGCCATCTCCGGACAACATTCAGGAACTCTACCTAGGCTCACTTGAAGTTTTAGGTATTGATACTCAAGTGCACGACATCCGTTTTGTTGAAGACAACTGGGAAAACCCAACATTGGGTGCCTGGGGTCTTGGCTGGGAAGTTTGGCTTAACGGCATGGAAGTAACACAGTTTACTTACTTCCAGCAGGTTGGTGGGCTTGAGTGTAAACCTGTAACCGGTGAAATCACTTACGGTATTGAACGATTGGCGATGTACATCCAGAACGTTGATTCAGTCTACGATCTGGTATGGAATGATGGCCCATTAGGTAAAGTGACCTATGGCGATATCTTTCACCAAAATGAAGTCGAGCAATCAACATATAACTTTGAACACGCAGACGTAGACTTCCTGTTCTCTTTCTTCGACCAGTGCGAAAAAGAGTGTAAGGAACTATTGGAACTTGAAAACCCACTTTCACTTCCAGCCTACGAGCGTATTCTAAAAGCAGGTCACGCGTTCAACCTTCTTGATGCACGTAAAGCGATCTCGGTTACCGAGCGTCAGCGTTACATCCTGCGTATTCGCAACCTGACTAAACAAGTTGCTGAAGCTTACTACGCATCTCGCGAAGCCCTTGGCTTCCCTATGTGCAAAAAAGATAAGTAAGGACGTCGCATGACTGAAAAGAATTTCCTTATCGAATTAGGTACCGAAGAGCTACCTCCAAAAGCCCTACGTACTCTTGCCGAAGCATTTGCGGCAAACTTTGAAGCAGAGCTAAAAGCGGCCGACCTGGCTCACCAGGGCATTAAATGGTTTGCGGCTCCTCGTCGTCTGGCACTAAAAGTCACAGCGCTGGCGGCTGGCCAAGCAGATAAAATCGTTGAAAAACGAGGCCCGGCTATCGCGTCGGCATTTGATGCTGATGGGAACCCGACCAAAGCGGCTCAGGGCTGGGCACGCGGTAACGGTATTAGCGTCGATCAGGCTGAACGTCTGAAAACAGACAAAGGCGAATGGCTTCTGTATAAGCAGGAAGTCAAAGGTAAGTCGGCACAAGCACTACTTCGTGATCTTGCCGCGGCAGCGCTAGCTAAGCTACCAATTCCTAAGCCAATGCGCTGGGGTGACTACGACACTCAATTTATCCGCCCGGTTAAAACCCTAACAATGTTGTTAGGTGACGAACTGATCGCCGGTAATATTCTAGGTGCCGATTCTGCTCGTACTATCCGTGGTCACCGTTTCATGGGTGAAGCAGAGTTCACGATTGATAATGCTGATCAGTACCCGTCAATTCTTGAAGAACGCGGTAAGGTCATGGCAGATTACGATACACGTAAAGCTATTATCCTTGCTGGTGCTAAGAAAGCAGCTTATGACGTTGGTGGGATTGCCGATCTTGAAGATGAGCTAGTTGAAGAAGTGACATCCCTGGTTGAATGGCCAGTGGTACTCACTGCTTCATTCGAAGAAGACTTCCTGAACGTCCCTTCAGAAGCACTGGTTTACACCATGAAAGGTGACCAAAAGTACTTCCCCGTTTACGATGCACAGGGCAACCTGATACCTAAGTTTATCTTCGTAACTAACATTGTGTCGAAAGACCCTCGTCAGATCATTGAAGGTAACGAAAAGGTGGTTCGCCCTCGCCTTGCGGACGCAGAGTTCTTCTTCAAGACCGACCGTAAGCGCCCGCTTGTTGAGCGCCTACCAGAACTTGAAACTGTGTTGTTCCAAAAGCAACTAGGTACACTGCGTGATAAAACCGACCGTATTACTGCGATGTCTGGCTTTATTGCTAACCTGATCGGTGCCGACGTTGAACATTCAGAGCGCGCAGGTCTGCTGTCTAAATGCGACCTGATGACATCAATGGTATTCGAGTTTACCGATACCCAAGGTGTAATGGGCATGCACTATGCACGCCTAGACGGTGAGCACGAAGATGTTGCAGTTGCGCTGAACGAGCAATACATGCCTCGTTTCGCCGGTGATGAACTACCAAAATCTGACGTTGCAGCCGCAGTTGCCCTAGCAGACAAGATGGATACGCTTGTGGGTATCTTCGGTATTGGTCAGCACCCGAAAGGTGCCAACGACCCATTTGCCCTTCGCCGTGCAGCACTAGGTGCACTTCGCATCATGGTAGAGAAAGGCTACAAGCTTGATTTAGTTGACCTGATCACCAAAGCAAAAGAGCTATTTGGTAACAAGCTAACTAATCACAACGTTGAAGCTGATGTTATCGACTTCATGCTGGGCCGCTTCCGTGCCTGGTATCAAGACGAAGGCCATAGCGTTGATGCTATTCAGGCAGTACTGGCTCGTCGCCCGACTCAACCTGCTGACTTCGACAAGCGAGTTAAAGCAGTTACCCACTTCCGTTCTTTGGAAGCGGCAGAATCATTAGCGGCAGCAAACAAGCGTGTCGGTAACATTCTGGCGAAATTCGACGGTGAACTACCAACAGCTATCGAAAGCGCACTACTGGTTGAAGACGCAGAAAAAGCCCTGGCTGAGAAAGTCCAAGTGATGCTAGCGGCACTAACGCCAGTATTTGCAGAAGGTAACTACCAGCAGGCACTGTCTGAGCTGGCAACCCTACGCGAATCCGTGGATGCCTTCTTCGACAATGTCATGGTAATGGCAGATGACGAGAAACTGAAAGTTAACCGTCTGACAATGCTAAACCTGCTTCGTAATGAGTTCCTGAAAGTCGCTGATATTTCACTCCTGCAGAAATAATCACTGATAACAGACTCAAACCCCATACTCAGGTGTGGGGTTTTTTTACGTTCCATTCACTAATGCATACGTCACTCACCGCTGAACATAACCGCATGGTTCCACGTGAAACACCAATTCATTCATACCTCGCTGTAGAGTTTCACCATCGGCTACACTCAAAATATAACAGTACAACTTCGACTTTATTACTGTTTCACGTGAAACAATGAGCAAACAAACTCGGTGAGTTCTTCTCCTTTCCCTCTGCAGTACAATCATGTATGTTGACAACTGAAGGCAATATATACAGACATTTAACAAGTTAATGATAAGAACAAGATACTGAGGTCGGAAGTGCACATGGAGTTTTCTACATTCGGAGACAAGTTCGCTCGTTATTCAGGTATTACCCAGCTAATGGATGATCTCAATGACGGTTTAAGAAATCCTGACGCGATCATGCTTGGTGGCGGCAACCCTGCCCAGATACCAGCCATGGTGGACTACTTTAATGGTGTTGCCAAAGAAATGGTCGACTCCGGTGAGCTCGCGGCGGCAATGACAAATTACGATGGACCACAAGGTAAGAACACCTTCCTTAATGCCCTCGCCGATTTGCTCCGAGAAACGTATGATTGGGATATCACCGCGAAAAACATCGCACTGACTAATGGCAGCCAGAGTGCTTTTTTTAATTTGTTCAACCTGCTTGCCGGTGATTTCCCAGACGGCAGCCGGAAGAAGGTTTTATTGCCTCTGGCTCCAGAGTATATTGGCTATGGCGACTCTGGCCTGAGTGATGACATGTTTATCTCTTACCGCCCGGAGATTTCCTTACTCGACAATGGTCTGTTCAAATACCACATCAATTTTAACGAACTCATCGTTGATAACAGCATCGGTGCAATTTGTGCTTCTCGGCCAACCAACCCGACCGGTAATGTACTCACCGACGAAGAGATCCATCATTTGGATGAACTGGCCCGGCAGCACAATATTCCCCTGATCATTGATAATGCCTATGGCATGCCGTTCCCAGATATTATCTTTGCCGATGTCACCCCTTTCTGGAATGACAACACTATTCTTTGCATGAGTTTATCTAAGCTCGGTTTACCGGGTGTTCGCTGCGGCATCGTCATTGCGAGTGAAGAGATCACCACAGCGATTACAAACATGAACGGTGTGCTCAGCCTAGCGCCTGGCGGCGTTGGTCCTGCAATCGTCAATAAGATGATTGAAAAGCAGGATTTATTGGTACTCAGCGAACAGGTCATTAAACCTTTCTATCAACGTAAATCACAGCATGCTGTCGAGTTATTACAAACCGCCATTACCGATGAACGCTTTCGTATTCATAAGCCAGAAGGTGCAATGTTCTTGTGGTTATGGTTTAAGGAATTGCCCATTACGACGATGGAGCTCTATCGCCGGCTTAAAGCCCGCGGGGTTTTAATTGTTCCTGGTGAGTATTTCTTTATTGGTTTAGACGCTGATTGGCAACATGGCCATGAATGCCTGCGTATGAACTATGTCCAGAATGATGATGACATGAAAAAAGGCATTGCGATCATTGCTGAAGAAGTCGCGAAAGCCTACGCTGATGCTTAATTTTTAGTGACGGGCGGTATGACAACACCGCCTTTCCACGACACTTCCCACTCGCCGATTTCGTTTTTGGTTACATGACTTAATCGATAAAACAGCTTATAAGAGGACTACTTACAACATCACTGTTCATCATCCACAACAAAATTCATCGTTACAGAACTGTTTGGTTCTATCTTTATACTGAGATTCACATCCATTGCCGCAATACTTGATAATCGATAAATTGAATGTTCGAAATCAGCCAAATCGGTAACTATCATGTCTACATCCAGCAAAGCTTTATGATTTGCCGTGTACGTGCTTAGCAGAGATGATATTGCTCAGGCACTCTTCATTCACATACCACAAAGCAGATCCTTCCAACGAGCTTATCGGCATGTTTAAAATATTTCACGTCGAAAGTATGTCTGTATTAAACGAAATTTCACAGGTGAGATCTGTCAAAGTGGATGCAGATTATTGGATAGGGATCAGGGGTGCGGCGTTTTTCAAGATATTAGTGTTCCACGTGAAACAGCTGATAGTCATTTTCACTTATTACGCTCTCCTAGAACCTTTCGGTAAAATAACTAAAGGTCATTTATGAGCTAAGTGAAAATCAAAAAGGCCAGCATATGCTGACCTTCCACTACTCTAAAACGAAATGATTCACACTGAAGTGCTACTCGCCTTCAATCAGGTTTCTGCCGTTAATAGCAATTTTTCTTGGCTTCTGCTCTTCAGGGAGTTCACGTTCAAGATCAATATGAAGTAAACCATTCACCATCTGAGCATTGATTACTTTTACGTAATCCGCTAGTTGGAATTTACGCTCAAAGTCGCGTTCAGCAATACCTTGGTAGAGATAATGGCGCTCTTCTTTGCTCTCAGTTTCTCGAACACCACGCACAATGAGTTTATTTTGCTGCTGGGTAATGTCCAACTGTTCATCAGCAAAGCCGGCAACGGCCATAGTGATGCGGTAGTGATTCTCATCTTGTTGCTCAATGTTATATGGAGGGTAACCGGTATTCGCGTTACTGACATTTTGTTCCATTTGATTGAACAGACGATCAAAGCCAATTGCAGAGCGGTAAAGAGGAGTGAAATCTAGGTTGCGCATAATAACTATCCTTCTAATGAAGCAATAAAAAACAATACGTTTATGTGGTGAAGTGGTTTTCCGCTATTGGACAAACCTGTCGCATGACCCTGAATCAGGCGTCTTGCTCTTCATAACTAGATATAGGGATGGTCTTCGAGTTTTCCAAGAGAAATAAAAAAATAATTGTTATGCCCTACTAGTTTCTAGTTTCTAGTTTCTAGTTTCTAGTTTCTAGTTTCTAGTTTCTAGTTTCTAGTTTCTAGTTTCTAGTTTCTAGTTTCTAGTTTCTAGTTTCTAGTTTCTAGTTTCTTAGAATTATACCCATAAAAAAACGCCACTAAAAAGCGGCGTTTTTATCAGTAATCAACTAAAAGTAATGTTCTATACGTCGAGATTCGCCACTTTCAGTGCATTCTCTTCAATGAAGTTACGACGAGGTTCAACCTGATCGCCCATCAAAGTCGTGAACAGTTCATCAGCAGCCACTGCATCATTGATAGTAACTTGTAGCATGCGGCGAGATTCAGGATCCATGGTTGTTTCCCAAAGCTGCTCAGGGTTCATCTCACCCAGACCTTTATAGCGTTGCAGTGACAGACCACGACGAGACTCTTTAATCAACCAATCCAAGCCTTCTTTGAAGCTAGCTACCGGCTGCTTACGCTCACCACGTTGAACATAAGCACTCTCTTCCAGCAGACCATGCAGCGCTTCAGAAAGATCAGCAAGCTTGCGGTATTCTTTCGAGTTTAATAAGTCATAGCTCAGCGCATATTCATATTCCACCCCGTGGGTGCGAACAATCACTTTCGGCAAGTAGACATTATTCTCTTCATCGCGAATAACGTCGAAGCTGTACTGGCTTTCACCCGATTGCTTGTCATTCAATGCCGCAACTAACGGTGTCGCCCATGCTTCAACCGTCGCTTCATCAGCCAGCATATCAACAGCAAGACGCGGCTGATAGACAAACTCGTTTAGCATCAACAATGGATAGCGGCGGCTCATTCGCTCTACCAGCTTCATTCCCGCATTGTATTGCTTCACTAACTCTTCCAACGCAAGGCCAGCAATAGCAGGCGCGCCTTCAGTGGCAAACAGAGAAGCATTATCCAGCGCCAGAGATACCTGATACTGGTTCATATCATCATCATCTTTGATGTACTGCTCTTGCTTGCCTTTCTTCACTTTGTAAAGCGGTGGCTGAGCAATATAGATATGACCACGTTCGATCAATTCTGGCATCTGACGATAGAAGAAGGTCAACAGTAGCGTACGGATGTGCGAACCATCGACATCGGCATCGGTCATGATAATGATGTTGTGGTAACGCAGCTTATCCGGGTTGTACTCGTCACGACCGATACCACAGCCCATCGCTGTAATAAGCGTTGCTACTTCTTGAGAAGATAGCATCTTGTCGAAACGTGCTTTTTCTACGTTTAGGATCTTACCTTTCAGCGGTAAGATTGCCTGATTCTTACGATTACGCCCCTGCTTGGCTGAACCGCCAGCAGAGTCCCCTTCCACTATGTATAGTTCAGAAAGAGCGGGATCTTTTTCCTGACAGTCAGCCAGTTTACCTGGCAGGCCAGCTAGATCGAGCGCACCTTTACGACGGGTCATTTCACGCGCTTTACGTGCCGCTTCACGCGCACGAGATGCATCAATAATTTTTGAACACACGATTTTGGCATCTGACGGGTTTTCCAGTAAGAATTCACTTAACTTCTCACCCGTTGCAGATTCAACCGCGGGTTTCACTTCGCTTGATACCAGCTTATCTTTGGTCTGGCTTGAGAATTTTGGATCCGGTACTTTAACCGAAACAACTGCAGTCAGACCTTCACGCGCATCATCACCAGAGGTCGCGGTTTTCGCCTTCTTCGAATAACCTTCTTTGTCCATAAAGGTATTCAAAGTACGAGTTAGCGCGCCTCGGAAACCGGCTAAGTGGCTACCACCGTCACGCTGTGGGATATTGTTGGTAAAACAGTAAATGTTTTCCTGGAAACCATCGTTCCACTGCATTGCGACTTCAACCTCAATGCCATCTTCACGCTCAAAATCGAAGTGGAAAACTTTTGAATGGATGGGCGTTTTGTTGCGGTTCAGGTGCTCAACGAACGCTCTGATACCACCTTCATACCTGAAATGGTCTTGCTTGCCTTCTTCACGCTCATCAATCAGTTTGATGGAAACGCCTGAATTCAGGAACGACAATTCACGCAGACGCTTAGCCAAAATTTCATAATGAAAAACGACATTGGTAAACGTGTCTTCACTTGGCCAAAAACGAAGACGTGTACCGGTCTTCTCCGTTTCACCAATCACAGCAAGCGGCGCATCAGGCACACCATGACGATAAATTTGATGATGAACAGAGCCGTGACGATAAATCGTCAGCTCGACTTTTTCAGACAGGGCATTAACAACCGAAACACCGACCCCGTGAAGACCACCCGATACTTTATATGAGTTATCATCAAACTTACCTCCGGCGTGCAGTACCGTCATGATAACTTCAGCGGCAGACACACCTTCTTCTTCGTGAATGTCGGTAGGAATACCCCGGCCATCATCGCTCACAGAAACAGAATTATCTTCATGAATCGTGATGACGATGTCTTCACAGTGACCAGCAAGAGCTTCATCGATAGAGTTGTCGACGACCTCAAACACCATATGGTGCAAGCCAGTACCGTCATCTGTATCGCCAATATACATCCCTGGGCGTTTACGTACAGCATCAAGGCCTTTAAGCACCTTGATGCTTGATGAATCGTAATTGTTGGACATTGAGTTACTCTCGCTTAAATTATCCTGCGGTTATTTTACCGTGTTCCACATGAAACATCTTGCCATTTTCATCATGCATTTCCGCGATTTGCTCATCGCTGATCGCACTAATGAAAACCTGGGCGTTGGTTTCTTTTAACCGTTGCGCTAACAGCGCACGCCGATGGCTATCCAGCTCGGAGGCAAAATCATCAATAAGGTAAATACACTGCTTGCCGGTCGCTTCTGTTAAATGGAGCCCCTGCGCTAAACGTAGCGCACACACCATTAATTTCAGCTGCCCTCGGGACAACACATCTTCAACAGGCGTACCGGCAACCTTCATTCGCAAATCAGCTTTATGAGGGCCGCTTGCGGTATAGCCGAGCTGACAATCACGTTCAAAATTACGCTTTAACAGCTCAGCATAGGGTGTTTCTTTTTCCCAGCCACGATAATAAGCCAGCTGGAGATCATATTCAGGCAAAAAGCCCTGACAGATTTCAGCCGCTTTCTGTTTTACCGCTTCTAAATAGCGGTCACGCCATACGCTGATCTCTTCGGCCAGCGTCGCCAGCTCCTGATCCCAGTAACTGAGTTCACGATAACTACGGGCCGTTTTTAACAACGCATTGCGCTGCTTGGTCAGGCGTTTTATCCGGCTCCAGGCATTATAAAACTGAGGTTCGACATGAAAAACACCCCAATCAATAAATGCACGGCGATATTTCGGCCCGCCGATCAACAATTCAAACCCTTCAGGGGTGATCAACTGCAGCGGTAGAACTTGTGCCAGCTGTGCCAGTTTCTGGCCACTTTCACCGGCAACTTTAACTTCCGTGGTACCGTCTCGCTTTTTATTAATGCCAAGAGGAAGTTCTAAATTATTGTCGGTCTGAACCCGGCCATGGATAAACAATTCATGTTGTTCATGACGGATCACGCGACTGGTAAGGTGGCTGCGAAACGAACGCCCGTGGCCCAGATAATGAATGGCTTCCAATACACTGGTTTTTCCGCTGCCATTCGCTCCAACCAAAAAATTAAAGCTTGCCGACAAGGTTAAGTCACAAGCTTCAATATTTCGAAAATCTTTGATGATTAAACGGGTAAGTGCCATGCCTTATAATCTGATTGGCATCACAACATACATTGCTTCATCGTTAGCACAGTCTTCGACCAAGGCACTGGCATTCGCATCCGTTAACGAGAGACGAACTTGCTCACACTTCAACGTATTAAGCACATCAAGTACATAACTAACATTAAAGCCAATTTCCAAATCATCACCCTGATAATTTACATCAACAAACTCTTCCGCTTCTTCCTGCTCGGGATTATTGGCGGTAATGCGCATTTCACCGTTAGAGATATTAACCCGCACGCCACGGAATTTCTCATTCGACAAAATCGCCGCGCGGGCAAAGGCTTTACGCAATTCATCGCAGCTTGCTTCAACAAATTTATTACTGTTCTGCGGCAATACCCGGCGGTAATCAGGAAAACGACCATCGATCAGTTTAGAAGTGAAGACAAAGTTATTTACTGTGGCACGAATGTTCGAGTTACCAATCTGAATATCAACCATCGCGTCGGCATTATCCAATAAGCGAACCAGCTCCAGTACCCCTTTTCGCGGCACGATGATTTGCTTAGAGGCTAGCTCTTGCGCTAAATCGATCGCACACACCGCCATACGGTGGCCATCGGTAGCCACTGAGCGCAAGTGCGTGCCTTCAGTTTCAAATAACATACCGTTCAGGTAATAACGTACATCCTGATGCGCCATCGAAAACTGAGTACTGTCGATCAGCTGACGCATACGACCCTGAGGTAAGGTAAATTCAACCTCGCTCTGCCAGTCATCGATATTTGGGAAATCTGTCGCCGGTAACGTCGACAGCGAATAACGGCTACGACCAGAACGGATAAGTACGCGGTCTCCTTCCAACGACACCGCAATGTTGGCACCATCAGGCAGGCCACGACAGATATCAAGAAATTTACGCGACGGGACTGTCACCGCCCCCGGCTCGAAGTCCGCTTCAAGAGTCAGCTTCGCAATCAGCTCCACTTCCAGGTCGGTTCCCGTCATCGACAGACAACCGGATTCTACCTGAAGCAGAATATTTCCCAGGATCGGCAGAGAAGGCCGGCCACCCAGTGCACCAGAAACCTGCTGCAGGGGCTTTAATAAATGTTCGCGTTCAACGGTAAATTTCATATCAAGACGACAATGTTCTTATTAGGTTTGAATAATCTTCTTTTATATCATGGCTTTCTTCACGCAACTGTACGATTTTACGACAGGCATGTAAGACAGTGGTATGGTCACGACCACCAAAAGCATCACCGATTTCCGGAAGACTGTGGTTGGTTAATTCTTTTGCCAGGGCCATCGCCATCTGACGCGGGCGCGCCACAGAGCGGGAACGACGCTTCGACAGCATATCAGCCATCTTTATTTTATAGTATTCGGCAACGGTCTTCTGAATATTATCAATCGTTACCAGTTTTTCCTGCAGCGCTAACAAGTCACGCAATGCTTCTCGCACGAAATCGATCGTAATAGCCCGTCCGGTGAAGTTGGCATTGGCGATAACGCGGTTTAATGCCCCTTCCAGCTCACGGACATTAGAGCGCAGACGTTTTGCAATAAAGAACGCCACTTCATCAGGCAGGCGGATATTATGATTTTCCGCTTTCTTCATCAGAATCGCGACTCGGGTTTCCAGCTCCGGCGGTTCAATCGCGACGGTTAATCCCCAACCGAAACGTGATTTCAAACGATCTTCTACCCCGTTGATCTCGCGCGGGTAGCGGTCAGAAGTCAGAATGATCTGCTGATTGCCTTCAAGCAACGCATTAAAGGTGTGGAAAAACTCTTCCTGCGAACGCTCTTTATTGGCAAAGAATTGGATGTCATCAATGAGCAATGCATCAACACTGCGGTAATAACGCTTAAATTCTTCAATCGCATTGTTTTGCAGCGCTTTGACCATGTCTTGCACGAAACGCTCAGAGTGCATGTACACCACACGCGCATTGGGTTTACGCTTAGCAATCGCATTACCCACAGCGTGCAGTAAGTGCGTTTTGCCCAGACCAGTGCCACCATACAGGAACAGCGGGTTATAGGCCGCCCCTGGGTTATCAGAGACCTGACGACAAGCCGCCAGACCCAGCTGGTTCGATTTACCTTCCACAAAATTATTAAAATTGTGCTTTGGATTCACATTCGAACGGTAACCCGACTTCGATTCCGGCTGTACCGGTGAAGGTGCAGGCTCCCATGAACGCGAAGGCGGCTCATCACGCACAATCGGTGCTGGTGACACGGCAACAGGTGCAGCAACGGGCTGAGGCGGGGGCGCGACGACCCGACGACTGCCAACCTCAAAACGCAAAATCGGCATATCATTGCCACAAAACTCATTGAGCAGGCGGTTGATATTATTAAGGTACTTATCCCGTACCCAATCAAGCACAAAACGGTTAGGTGCAAACAGGGTCAACGAATTATCGTTTAACTCTGCCTGTAGGGGTCGAATCCACATGCTGAATTCTGTTGCAGGGAGTTCTTCCTGAAGGCGTTGAAGGCACTGCAACCATAGCGAAGATGACAAGTTCGACTCCACACTGAATAACAAAACACAAAAAGGGAAACAATGTTATACCTGCTGGCTCCGGATCACCAGCAAAGAGATCGCAGATCCAGTGAATAAGATCAGACTTATTCACAGTGATCGCACAAGCAACCCCGAGATCAGCACAATTTTATCAGCCCTTACCCACAATTCTGTTAACAATCGTTCGGATCCTAACCCCTTAAATACAAAACAATATGCATAATATCTCAGCTTATATCGGTAACAGTTTAACTCACGACGATATCGTTAAAGAGCAGATAGAAGTGGCCTATATTAAAAGCAAGGCGGTGAAACAATGACGTGAAGGAGCAAAAAGGAAAACACTGATAAAACTATTTGTTATGTCAAATAACTCCAAGTTATTTAAAAAAAACAGATATAACCAAGTAGGATGACGTAAATAGAGAATCATCACAGTCAGCCACGGAGTAGACCGAATGAAAAGCTGGATAAAGACAACATTCACAGCAGTAGCACTAACGATTGCAGCCAGCCAAACAGCCATGGCAGCGACAGACGTGAAAGTCGGCATGTCCGGGCGCTATTTTCCTTTCACCTTTGTAGAACAAGATGAGCTGAAAGGCTTTGAAGTCGATCTGTGGAATGAAATCAGCAAACGTAATGACTATAACGTTGAATTTGTAACAGCAAGCTTCTCCGGTTTGTTTGGTCTGCTAGAAACCGGCCGGATTGATACGATATCAAACCAAATCACCATCACACCTAAGCGTCAGGCTAAGTACTTGTTTGCACAGCCGTATGTTATTGATGGTGCCCAGTTGGTAGTACGCAAAGGTAATACCGATATCAGCAGCACTGCCGATCTGGCAGGCAAAACTGTTGGGGTTAACTTAGGTTCAAACTATGAACAACTGCTACGAGAGCTGGATAAAGACGGCAAAATTAACATCAAAACCTACGACACAGGTATTGAGCATGATGTTGCGCTGGGACGTACCGATGCCTTTGTCATGGATCGCCTCTCTTCGGTCGAATTGATCAAAAAAGCAAACTTGCCACTGCAACTTGCCGGTACTCCGTTTGAAACCATCGAAAACGCCTGGCCTTTCGTCAAAGGTGAAAAAGGTGAAACACTCCGTGACGAAGTGAACAAAGCCCTAACCGCAATGCGTGAAGACGGTACGCTGACAGATATCTCTATCAAATGGTTTGATGCAGATATCACCAAATAACAGATATAATTAAGTAAAAGCTCGCACGTTAGTAAGCATTTACCTTATATTGACAAAGACTCACCACTTGGTGAGTTTTTGTGTCTCTGCAACGACAACAACGAACGGAATAAGCATCCATTATGGGTTTCGATTTTAACTACATGCTATCCCTGGTGCCGATCTTACTGAAATATCTAGGTACCACGCTCGCCATGGCGGCATGGGGATTAGTCTTTGCACTGGTACTCGCCGTCGCTCTGGCTCTGATCCGGGTTTATAAAGTGCCGGTACTCAATCAGCTCAGTCAGCTTTACATCAGTTTCTTTCGCGGAACACCACTGCTGGTTCAGCTTTTTTTGTTGTATTACGGCCTGCCCCAGGTCTTTCCGGTATTTGTTGGTCTCGATGCCTTCAGTGCTGCCGTGATCGGCCTGAGCCTGCACTTTGCCGCTTATAAAGCGGAAAGTATTCGCGCCGCCATTATTGGTGTCGATCGCAGCCAGATGGAAGCCAGCTTATCGATCGGCATGACGGAAATGCAGGCGATGCGACGGATTATTTTACCCCAGGCAACCCGGATCGCCTTACCGTCACTGATGAACTATTTCATCGACATGATTAAATCGACCTCACTGGCTTTTACCCTGGGCGTAACCGAAATTATGGCCAGAGCGCAAATGGAAGCCTCTTCCAGTTTTAAATTCTTTGAGGCTTTCCTGGCTGTTGCCCTGATTTACTGGGTGATGGTCGTGATACTAACCCGCGTGCAGTACTGGGCAGAAGCCAAACTCAACAAGGCGTATGTACGATGATCAAAATAAACAACCTAACCAAACGCTTTGGTGAAACCACCATCTTTTCCAACCTGGATTTAGAGATCAATAAAGGTGAGATTGTGGTGGTGATCGGCCCGTCAGGCACCGGCAAATCCACTCTGCTCCGCTGCATTAACTTCCTTGAAACCGCCGATTTGGGGCACATCAAGATTGATGATGTCGCCGTCAATAGCCCACAGGCAACAAAAGCAGACATTTTAGCATTGCGCCGTAAAACCGGCTTTGTCTTCCAGAATTATTCTCTTTTTGCCCATTTAACCGCCCGGCAGAATATCGCTGAAGGGCTGATCACGGTTAAAGGCTGGAAAAAAGAAGAGGCTTATGCACGAGCCCAGCAAATTCTCGACGACATTGGCTTAGGCGACAGAGGCGATGCCTACCCGTCAGCCCTCTCAGGCGGTCAACAGCAGCGGGTCGGTATTGGCCGGGCAATGGCCTTAGAAGCCGAACTGTTACTGTTTGATGAGCCGACATCGGCGTTAGATCCGGAATGGGTCGGTGAAGTACTGACTCTGATGCAGAAGCTCGCTACTCGTCATCAGACCATGCTGGTGGTCACTCATGAGATGCAATTTGCCCGTGAAGTCGCTGATCGGGTGATCTTTATGGCCGATGGCGAGTTTGTCGAGCAAGGGAAACCGGAGCAGATCTTCACTAATCCGCACGATCCTCGATTAAAAAAATTCCTGAATCAAGTCGGGATCAGCGAAGGATCCTTGCGCTCTGGCTCACAAAACGTATAATTCACCGCCCATGTCACGATATGGGCATAATTATTGACTCTTTAACGGTCAGTGATTACAATTCCGCCTCTTTGTTTGAGGTAGAGGGTGTTTTACATCCGACACTAAGTAACAAACTTAAAAACTGATCAGTTAATTTAAGGTAAAACCATGAAACGCACTTTTCAACCTTCTGTTCTGAAGCGCAAGCGTAACCACGGCTTCCGTGCTCGCATGGCAACTAAGAACGGTCGCGCAACAATCAATGCACGTCGTGCAAAAGGCCGTAAGCGTCTTTCTAAGTAATCTCTGATTATTTTGAATAAGCTAGCCTTCTATCGGGAGTTACGTTTGTTAACTCCCGATCATTATAAAAAAGTCTTCCAGCAAGCTCACCGTGCTGGCTCTCCTCATTTAACTATTCTTGCTCGTCCAAACGATCTCAATCACCCTCGCCTCGGTCTGGCTGTTCCCAAGAAACAGATCAAAACTGCTGTCGGCAGAAACCAATTCAAACGCATCGTGCGCGAAAGTTTCCGTCTCAAGCAACATGATCTGCCAGCCAACGATTTTGTGGTGATAGCCAAGAAAAGTGCCAGTGAGCTGAGCAACGAAGAGTTATTTAAGTTGTTAGATAAATTATGGCATCGCCTGTCTCGCCCTTCGCGTGGCTAGTCATACGACTGGTCCGCCTTTACCAACTGACAATAAGTCCACTCATTGGACCACGCTGTCGATTTACCCCTACATGTTCTCAGTACGCAATTGAAGCAATAAAAGCGCATGGAGCGATAAAAGGTTGTTGGTTCGCGGCGAAACGTCTATTAAGATGTCATCCTTTAAACAACGGTGGTTACGACCCCGTTCCGCCAACCAAGCATAACGACAGAGATCATTAACGATGGATTCCCAACGCAATATTCTGTTAATTGCCCTACTGTTTGTCTCGTTCCTGCTGTTCCAACAGTGGAATATGGACAACAGCCCACAGCCGCAAGGCCAGGGTGTAGAGCAACAAGTTAACAATAGTGGTGATGTCCCTTCACATTCCGGTGATGGCCAGCCAATTCCGGAGCAAAGCAGCTCCAACGACCTAATCACTATCAATACAGATGTACTGGCTCTTACTGTCGATACGCTTGGTGGTGATGTCATCGAAGCAAAGCTACTGGCTTACGATGACGAACTTGATTCTGAGCAGCCTTTCGTGCTGCTGCAAAACGAGCAAGGTCATAGTTATATTGCCCAATCAGGCCTGATCGGTGCCAATGGTATTGATACCACAGCGGGCCGTGCTCAGCTGACGGTTGAGGCAAAAGAATTCAACCTGGCTGATGGCCAGGACGAACTTCGTGTACCAATGACATTTGTTAAAAATGGCATTACCTACACCAAAACATTCGTGCTTACGCGTAACAACTACGCCGTTGACGTTGAATACACCATCAATAACCAGTCAGACGCCGCAGCAAGTGTCCAGATGTACGCTCAACTGAAGCAAAATCTGATGGACGACGGCGGTAGCCTGACCATGCCTACCTACCGCGGTGGCGCCTATTCAACAGACGATACCAACTACAAAAAATACAGCTTCGATGACATGCAGGATAAAAACCTGAACATGACAACGGCTAATGGCTGGGCAGCAATGCTGCAACACTACTTTGTATCGGCGTGGATCCCACGTTCAGAAGAAACATCGAACCTGTTCACCCGCGCTAGCAATGGCCAGGGCTATATCGGTGTCCGTCTGCCAACGACGACGATTGCTGCCGGCAGTGAGCAAACAGTGAAATCAACACTCTGGGTTGGTCCGAAACTGCAAAAAGAAATGGAAGCGACAGCTGCTAACCTGAACCTGACCGTAGATTATGGCTGGTTATGGTTTATCGCAAGCCCGCTACATAAACTGTTGTCCTTCATTCAGGGTCTAGTCGGTAACTGGGGTATCGCAATCATGACGCTGACGTTTATCGTTCGTGGTGCGATGTACCCGCTGACTAAAGCACAGTACACCTCGATGGCAAAAATGCGCATGCTTCAGCCTAAGCTGGCAGCAATGCGAGAGCGTCTGGGCGACGACCGCCAGCGTATGAGCCAAGAAATGATGGAGCTGTACAAGAAAGAGAAGGTAAACCCGTTGGGTGGCTGTCTGCCAATCCTTCTGCAGATGCCAATTTTCATCGCCTTGTACTGGTCACTGATGGAATCGGTTGAACTACGTCATTCACCGTTCTTCGGTTGGATCCATGATCTGTCAGCACAAGACCCATACTATATCTTGCCGATCCTGATGGGTGCGTCGATGTTCATGATCCAGAAGATGAGCCCGTCGACAGTCACCGATCCAATGCAGCAGAAGATCATGACGTTCATGCCTGTCATGTTCACGTTCTTCTTCCTGTTCTTCCCGTCCGGTCTGGTCCTTTACTGGCTGGTATCGAACGTGGTTACCCTGATCCAGCAAACACTGATTTACCGTTCACTGGAAAAGAAAGGTCTACACAGTAAGTCATAGTTAACCCTGTGACTCGCTCTGTTACCCAAAGGCGGCCTTCTGGCCGCCTTTTTAATGTCCGCTATAATCAAAAAATTGCACTCGAAGCGTTTTTCCTTCTACTCTCTATATACTCATTATCTAACTAGTCCCCCTATTCACTCCAATGGCAACCTCGACTAAAACCACTGAATTCTCGCTGAACTCTGCATCTTGGCCTGGTTTGGGTATACAATTGCAGCGAATTTTTAAAGCTAAGCCAAAGTTATGATCGAACAGACTGATACCATTGTTGCTCAAGCCACACCGCCAGGCCGTGGTGGTGTAGGCATTATTCGCGTCTCGGGCCCGAAAGCCAAAGATGTCGCACTCGCGGTTGCCGGCCGTGAACTTAAAACCCGTTATGCAGAATATCTCCCTTTTAAAAATGAAGACGGCAGCGCACTGGATCAGGGCATCGCTTTATTCTTTAAGGGGCCAAATTCCTTTACCGGTGAAGATGTCCTGGAACTGCAAGGACATGGCGGACCGGTACTGATGGATATGATGATCAGGCGTATCCTCAAGCTGGACGGTATTCGTCCCGCTCGTCCGGGAGAATTCTCTGAGCGGGCATTCATGAATGATAAGCTCGATCTCGCTCAGGCAGAGGCGATTGCCGATCTGATTGATGCCAGTTCAGAGGAAGCGGCCAAAAGTGCCTTTAAATCGCTTCAGGGCGCGTTCTCGACCAAGGTCAACGAGCTGGTGGAAGCACTGATCCACCTGCGTATTTTTGTTGAAGCCGCTATCGATTTTCCCGAAGAAGAGATCGACTTCTTATCAGACGGTAAAGTCAGTAATGATTTGAATGGCATCATGGCCTCTCTTGAAGCCGTACGCCGCGAGGCTAACCAGGGTTCAATTATCCGTGAAGGGATGAAAGTCGTCATCGCCGGCCGCCCCAATGCCGGTAAATCGAGCCTGCTGAATGCGCTGTCCGGCAAAGAGTCCGCTATTGTGACCGATATTGCCGGGACCACCCGTGACGTGCTGCGCGAACATATTCACATCGATGGTATGCCACTGCACATCATCGATACTGCCGGCCTGCGTGAAGCGTCGGATGAAGTTGAACGGATCGGGATTGAACGGGCCTGGGAAGAGATCCAGCAAGCTGACCGCGTACTGTTCATGGTTGACGGTACCACCACCGATGCAACCGACCCGAAAGAGATCTGGCCTGACTTTGTTGAACGCCTGCCAGACAGTATGGGATTAACCGTGATCCGCAATAAAGTGGAACTCACCGGAGAAGACGCAGGAATTTGCCACGTCAACAACCCCACCCTGGTTCGCCTGTCGGCCCGTACGGGCGAGGGCATCGATGACTTACGTGAACACTTGAAAGAGTGCATGGGCTTCGCTGGCACCACTGAGGGCGGCTTTATGGCCCGTCGCCGTCACCTTGAAGCGCTGGAACAAGCCGCTCAGCACCTCGAAATAGGAAAGGATCAGCTAGAAAGCTTTATGGCCGGTGAGATCCTGGCAGAAGAGCTTCGCCTGGCTCAGCAACATTTAAGTGAGATCACCGGTGAATTTTCATCGGATGATCTTCTCGGCAGGATCTTTACTTCATTCTGTATCGGTAAATAAAACGATCCGAATACGATCGCATCCACAGGACATTTCTTGTCCTGTGGATTTTTCTATCCTCCTCTTTCTTCTCTGTGATTCCTTACATTTAGTCACTTTTATCTCCTTCATGAAGCAGTACAATCAAGGTAATTCTTTCTGATACTGAGGACAGTATGAGCAACATTACCTTAATCACAGGCAGCACCTTAGGCGGTGCAGAATACGTTGCCGATCACTTGGCGGAACTGCTGGAGCAGGATGGCCACGGCACAGAAGTCACCTATCGGGCCGATTTAGCGGCTCTCACCACCGACACTATCTGGCTGATTGTCTGCTCAACCCATGGTGCCGGGGATTTCCCTGATAATATCCAGCCTTTTATCAAGCAACTAAGCGAACAACAACCCGATTTATCATCGCTGAAGTACGGGGTTATTAGCTTAGGTGACAGCAGCTACGATACGTTCTGCGCGGCAGGTAAAGCCATCGACGAGCAGCTTCAATCACTCGGTGCAACCCGGTTAGGTGAGCGTCTAGATATCGATGTTTCACAACACTCCGTACCGGAAGACCCGGCTGAAAGTTGGTTGTTAAGCTGGAAAAAACACATTTGTGGATAAATTTAACCCCTTAATTACCCCATTTTAAGGGCCATTTGAAACTTTTTTCTGTGGATAACTATAGATCTAAACGGTGATCAACCCATAGTTATCCATTGAATAACTTATTACCTTCCTCTCCCCTGTTGATAAGTGCCCTTTTTAACCCCAGCTAATCCTCACTAAGATCCAAGCTGCTCCACAGCAAATGATCCTCTCTAACAGCATGATCATTAGGATCATTTATCGCTTATCCACACGATCGTGCGATCCTAATAATAGATCTAATAGAAGATCTCTCTAAAAGATCTTATATATATTTAAAGACGCCCTTTTGGTTGATCAAATGATCTTCACGAAAGATTCTCTCTTCATCAGAAAAAGGATAGAATGATCGGCCTTCGCTCGTAGATAACTCACTGGCTGTTTGAATACCTGAGGTAGTTTAATGTTTTACCAGGAAAATTTTGATGTCATCGTGGTCGGTGGTGGTCATGCCGGTACTGAAGCCGCATTAGCCGCTGCCAGAATGGGACAAAAAACCTTACTTTTGACCCATAACATCGATACGTTAGGTCAAATGTCTTGTAACCCTGCCATTGGCGGGATCGGGAAAGGACACCTGGTGAAAGAAGTCGATGCCCTCGGCGGTTTGATGGCTAAAGCGACCGACAAAGGCGGGATCCAGTTCAGAACCCTGAACTCATCAAAAGGCCCTGCTGTTCGTGCAACCCGTGCTCAGGCAGATCGTGCGCTGTACAAAGCCGCAGTACGTGATGTACTAGAAAATCAGCCAAATTTAATGTTGTTTCAGCAGGCTGTTATCGACTTGATCGTGGAACATGATCGTGTCGTGGGCGTTGTGACGGAAATGGGACTGAAATTCCGCGCCAAAGCTGTCGTGCTAACGGTCGGTACCTTCCTTGGCGGAAAGATCCACATCGGTCTGGAAAATTACAATGGCGGCCGTGCCGGGGATCCACCGTCGATCGCGTTGGCAAACCGTCTGCGCGAATTACCTTTCCGGATTGATCGTCTGAAAACCGGTACACCACCGCGCATTGACGCCCGTACTGTAGATTTCAGCCAGTTGCAGACTCAGCATGGGGATAATCCAACCCCGACATTCTCATTCATGGGTAAAGCCTCGGATCATCCACGTCAGCTCCCGTGTTTTATCACTCATACTAATGAAAAAACCCATGAAGTGATCCGTAATAACCTCGATCGCAGTCCTATGTATTCAGGGGTGATTGAGGGGATCGGTCCGCGTTACTGCCCGTCGATTGAAGACAAGGTGATGCGCTTTGCGGATAAAAACAGCCATCAGATTTTCATTGAGCCAGAAGGCCTGACAACGCACGAACTGTATCCAAATGGTATTTCCACCAGCTTACCGTTCGATGTCCAGATGCAGATTGTCCGCTCGATGCAAGGCTTTGAGAATGCCCATATCGTGCGTCCGGGTTATGCGATTGAATATGATTTCTTTGATCCGCGCGATCTGAAACAGACCTTTGAAACCAAATTTATTCAAGGTTTGTTCTTTGCCGGTCAGATCAACGGTACCACCGGTTATGAAGAAGCGGCGGCTCAAGGCTTACTGGCAGGAATGAACGCGGCCCTACTGGCACAAGACAAAGAGGGCTGGAGTCCTCGTCGCGATCAGGCGTATATGGGCGTATTGATTGATGATCTGTCCACCATGGGAACCAAAGAACCGTACCGTATGTTTACTTCCCGTGCCGAATACCGTTTGTTGCTACGTGAAGATAATGCAGATATACGCTTAACCGAAGTGGGCCGTGAATTTGGTCTGGTTGATGATGCGCGCTGGGCCCGTTTCAATCAGAAGATTGAAAATATGGAGCAGGAACGTCAGCGCCTGAAAGAGATTTGGATCAATCCGACATCGGATCAAGCGGAATCGTTGAATAAGATCCTTAAAACGCCGATCGTGCGTGAAGCCAACGGTGAAGATCTTCTGCGCCGACCGGAAGTGACCTATGAGCAATTGGTCACGATCGAAACATTTGCTCCGGCACATGAAGACCGCCAGGCCTGCGAACAAGTTGAAATTCAGGTGAAATATCAGGGTTACATTGATCGCCAGAAAGATGAAGTTGAGAAATCCCTGCGCCATGAGAAGACTAAGCTACCCTTTGATCTGGATTACAGCGTGGTGAAAGGCCTGTCAAATGAAGTGATTTCAAAACTCAATGATGCGAAACCAGAAACCATTGGTATGGCTTCCCGTATCTCTGGTATTACCCCGGCAGCCATTTCAATACTGCTGGTTTATCTGAAAAAACAAGGCATGCTGAAAAAAGGCGAATAGGAGTCACCAGTGAAACAACGTTTGGAACAACTAATCGCGCAAACTGAATTGCAAGTCACAGAACAACAAATTCAGCAACTTGTAGGTTATGTTGAACTGCTTCATAAATGGAATAAGGCGTATAATCTAACGTCCGTTCGTGATCCTCGCGATAT
This sequence comes from Photobacterium sagamiensis, assembly GCF_050337085.1. NCBI lineage: Bacteria > Pseudomonadati > Pseudomonadota > Gammaproteobacteria > Vibrionales > Vibrionaceae > Photobacterium > Photobacterium sagamiensis. The sequence goes on from NZ_JAKJSP010000036.1 coordinate 34,438, forward strand.
GTTAGTGAAACATATCATGGACAGTATCGTCGTGAGTGCTTACCTTAAGGGTGATAATTTCATCGATGTCGGCACGGGGCCGGGATTGCCAGGTATACCGCTGGCCATTATGTGTCCCGATAAAACGTTTACTCTGCTTGATAGTTTAGGCAAGCGTATTCGATTTATTCGCCAGGTGATCCATGAGCTGAAAATTGCCAATGTTACCCCTGTACAAAGCCGGGTTGAGGATTTTCAGCCGGAACTGGGGTTTGATGGCGTGATCAGCCGGGCATTTGCTTCGATGAACGATATGGTGTCATGGTGCCGCCATCTGCCGGCTGCAGATGGACATTTTCTGGCCTTGAAAGGTCAGTTCAGTCAACAGGAAGTGGCAGAATTACCTCAATGGTGTTCTGTGACTGAGGTCCAATCTTTGCAAGTCCCTGAGTTAGAAGGGGAGCGTCATTTAGTAACCTTGACGTCAAAGGATTAATTGATGAGGTTTTTTCGTGGGAAAAGTCATAGCTGTAGCCAATCAGAAAGGAGGCGTGGGTAAAACCACCACTTGCGTCAATTTAGCCGCATCGCTGGCTGCGACGCAGAGAAAAGTCTTAGTCATAGACTTAGATCCGCAAGGTAACTCCACCATGGCCAGTGGTGTCGATAAATATCAGGTGGATGCTACGGCATATGAGCTTCTGGTCGAAGAAACCCCGTTTAACGACGTCGTGATCACAGACACCACTGGCGGCTACCATCTTATTGCCGCCAATGGTGATGTCACGGCTGCCGAAATCAAGCTGATGGAAGTGTTTGCCCGCGAGGTACGCTTACGCAATGCGTTAGAGTTGGTTCGTGATAACTATGATTTCATCTTTATCGATTGTCCTCCGGCCTTAAACCTACTTACAATTAACGCCATGACAGCAGCAAATTCTGTGCTTGTCCCTATGCAGTGCGAATATTTTGCGCTGGAAGGCTTAACTGCATTGATGGATACCATCAGCAAACTGACCGCCGTTGTGAATGCCGATCTTAAAATTGAAGGTCTGCTCCGTACGATGTTTGATCCTCGTAACCGACTGGCGAATGAAGTCTCTCAGCAGCTTAAAAAACACTTTGGTGAAAAAGTATATCGCACCGTGATCCCTCGTAATGTCCGTTTGGCCGAGGCGCCAAGCCATGGCCGTCCTGCCATGTACTACGATAAATATTCGAGTGGCGCTAAGGCTTACCTTGCTTTGGCCGGTGAAATGATCCGCCGTGACGAAATGGAACGTGACGCCGACACCGTAAATGCATAAGGGTTGAACATGAACATAAGTAAACGAGGCCTGGGTAAGGGCCTTGATGCGCTGCTGGCAACCAGTTCGGTTGCACAGGCTAAACAACAAATAGCCGAAAAGGCACAATCTCTGTCGGCAGATGGCATGCTTAAGGATTTGCCAATCCACCGGCTCCAGCCTGGTCAGTATCAGCCTCGAAAAAATATGTCTGATGAAGCACTGTCGGAGTTAAGTGATTCGATCCGGGCACAAGGCGTTATTCAGCCGATTGTGGTGCGTGAAGTTGCGCAGCAACAGTATGAGATCATTGCAGGTGAGCGTCGCTGGCGGGCTTCTCGTCAAGCTGGCCTTCAGAAAGTCCCCTGTATTATTAAGGTTGTTGATGATCGCGCCGCGGTGGCGATTGCGTTAATTGAGAATATTCAGCGTGAAGATCTCAATGCGATTGAGGAAGCACAAGCCCTGGAGCGTCTGCAAAATGAATTTTCGCTAACGCATCAGCAGGTCGCTGAAGCGGTTGGCAAATCCCGTACGACGGTGTCGAATTTGCTCCGTCTGAATCAGCTTGAAGCTGCGGTTAAGCGAATGTTGGAAAAACGCCAGCTGGAAATGGGGCACGCTCGTGCTTTGCTCGCGTTGGACGCGACCTTACAGGTAGAAACGGCCCAAATAGTCGTCAATAAGTTATTGACGGTTCGTGATACCGAAAAGCTGGTAAAAAAAATGCAGACACCTGCGGCTGAACCTAAAGTCGCAACGATCGACCCTAAGGTCGAGGCGTTAGAAAATAGCCTGAGTGAACAGTTAGGCACCCAGGTGGCGATTAATCAACAGAGAAATGGTAAAGGTAAAATCGTTATCAACTTTGACGAGTCGCACAAATTACAGCAAATCCTTGCAATCTTCGGTCGGGAAATGTGACCTTAAACGTGCGGGTTTTGTTGCAAAATTTACAATCACGTGATCAAGTTATAGTGTTGTAAAATCTAACACATTTATTTGCTGCGATTAGATTGCATTCAATCTAATGAGCCGTATAATTTTCGCAGTTTTCCCAGCACAACAATCGTGTAGTGGAATGGACTCGAGGAACGAATACATGGTATCGGCGCTAGTAAGACCGGGACGCCAATTGGCGAAGCGGTTGCTGTTACTACAATCTGGCGTCGTTTTAACAACGGCATTAATGGCAGTCTTTGCTGTCAGTGTTGACTGGGGAATCTCGGCATTAATCGGTGGCGGCATCTTTGTGATAGCCAATGCTGTCTTTGCCATGTGTGCTTTTCTCTTCAGTGGTGCCCGCAAGGCGCGACTGGTGATGGCTTCATTTTTTGGTGGAGAAGTGCTGAAAATCCTCATCACAGTCATCCTATTTGTCATTGTTTACCTGTATATAGAGGTGGAACTTGTTCCCCTCAAACTGACCTATTTGCTGGCTCTCGGTATTAATATCTTTGGGCCGGTTTTATTCATTAACAACAACAAATAGGATGAGTTATGAGTGCGCCAGGTGAAGCGCTAACGCCGTCAAGCTACATTACTCACCACCTGACAAATTTGACAGTGGGTGATGGTGGCTTCTGGACGGTACATATCGATAGCTTGTTTTTCTCTGTGATGACTGGTCTTGCCTTTTTATGGGTATTCCATTCCGTAGCGAAAAAGGCGACATCAGGAGTTCCAAGTAAGTTACAGTGCTTTGCGGAAATTATGGTTGAATTCGTTGATAACAGCGTTAAAGAAACCTTTCATGGCCGCAATCCGCTGATAGCTCCGTTGGCACTGACTATTTTCTGTTGGATTATGCTGATGAACATCATGGACTTAGTGCCCATTGATTTTATTCCGTATGCCGCAGAACATGGTCTAGGTATTCCTTATCTTAAGGTTGTACCAACAGCAGATGTTAACATCACCATGGCAATGGCACTGGGTGTATTTGCTTTGATGATCTATTACAGCATCAAAGTGAAAGGCCTTGGTGGTTTTGCTAAAGAACTGGCTTTGCACCCGTTCAATCACCCGATCATGATCCCGTTTAACCTGCTTCTTGAAGTGGTATCGCTACTTGCGAAGCCTATTTCATTGGGTATGCGTCTGTTCGGTAACATGTTTGCCGGTGAGGTGGTGTTTATTCTAATCGCGGCACTCATGCCGTGGTGGGCACAATGGCTAGCTTCAGTACCGTGGGCAATCTTCCACGTTCTGATCATTACGATTCAAGCATTTGTGTTTATGATGTTGACTATTGTGTACCTGTCTCAGGCACATGAAGACAATCATTAACGATTATTCGTAACATATTTTTTCAATTTTTACTGGCACTTTAGCCGACAACTATAAACTGGAGATAGTGATGGAAACTTTACTAAGCTTTTCTGCAATTGCCGTGGGCATCATTGTAGGTCTTGCTTCCCTTGGTACAGCGATCGGCTTCGCACTTCTTGGTGGTAAATTCCTTGAATCTGCTGCTCGCCAGCCTGAAATGGCACCAATGCTGCAAGTTAAGATGTTCATCATTGCAGGTCTGCTTGATGCGGTTCCAATGATCGGTATCGTAATCGCACTACTATTCACATTTGCAAACCCATTTGTTGGTCAACTAGCTGGTTAATAACCCCTAGCGGCTTTAATAAACAATAGCAAATGGACCCATAGCAACCCTTTTTAAGGAGATGCGTTGTGAATATGAATGCAACTTTGCTGGGTCAGGCTATCGCATTTTTCCTATTTGTCGTGTTCTGCATGAAATATGTATGGCCACCATTGATGGAAGCGATTGAAGAACGTCAGGCTAAAATTGCCGACGGTTTGGCAGCTGCAGATCGCGCTGCCAAAGACCTGAACCTAGCTCAAGCTAATGCTTCTGATCAATTGAAAGAAGCAAAACACGCTGCGACCGAGCTCATTGAGCAAGCGAACAAGCGTAAAGCTCAGATCGTCGATGAAGCAAAAGCGGAAGCTCAAGCTGAGCGTGAGAAAATTCTTGCGCAAGGCCTTGCTGAAATTGAATCAGAGCGCAACCGTGCTCGTGATGAGTTAAGAAAACAAGTTGCAACTCTAGCTGTGATTGGTGCTGAGAAAATCCTTGAGCGTACGATTGATAAAGACGCTCACGCAGATCTTCTTAACAAAGTCACTGCAGAACTGTAATTAAAGGGGCAAGCACATGTCGGATATGACTACCATCGCACGCCCCTACGCTAAAGCAGCATTTGATTTTGCGGTTGAGAATGGTGAGCTAGCCCAATGGGCGGAAATGCTGACCTTTGCGAGTGAAGTAGTAAAAAATGAAACTATGCAGGATATCTTGCACAGTGGTTTTTCTGCTGACAAGCTCACTGAAATTTTTGTTTCAGTATGCGGCGAGCAACTCAACGAGTTCGGTCTGAACTTAATAAAAGTAATGGCTGAAAATGGACGCCTTGAAGCGCTCCCTGATGTCAGTGACGAGTTCTTGTTCCTGAAAAATGAACATGAAAAAACTATCGAAGCCAGCGTGATTTCTGCGGTGACTTTAGATGATAGTCAACTTGCCGCTATCAGTGAGAAGCTAGAGTTGCGTCTTGAACGTAAAGTTAAGCTGAATTGCAGTGTAGACGAGACCCTGATAGCTGGGGTTGTAATTAGAGCTGGAGACCTGGTAATCGATAACTCAGTACGCGGTAAATTAACCCGCCTGAGCGATACTTTGCTGTCTTGATTGGGGAATTGGAGCATGCAACTTAATTCCACGGAAATTAGCGCACTGATCAAACAACGTATTGAAAAATTCAACGTTGTAAGTGAAGCGCGCAATGAAGGTACTATCGTTTCTGTAAGCGACGGTATTATTCGTATCCATGGCCTTGCTGACGTAATGCAAGGTGAAATGATTGAACTACCTGGTGGCTGTTTTGCACTGGCACTTAACCTTGAGCGTGACTCGGTTGGTGCTGTTGTAATGGGCCCTTATGCCAACCTTCAGGAAGGCATGAAAGTGACAGGTACTGGTCGTATTCTTGAAGTACCGGTAGGCCCTGCGTTACTTGGCCGTGTTGTTAACACGCTAGGTGAGCCTATTGATGGTAAAGGTCCAATTGAAACAGAGACATTCTCTCCTGTTGAAGTGATTGCGCCGGGCGTTATCGATCGTAAATCTGTCGATCAGCCGGTTCAAACGGGCTACAAATCGGTTGATGCGATGATCCCTATCGGCCGTGGCCAGCGTGAGCTGATCATCGGTGACCGCCAGACTGGTAAAACAGCGATGGCGATCGATGCGATCATCAACCAGAAAAATTCTGGTATTTACTCTGTTTATGTTGCTATCGGTCAGAAAGCGTCGACTATCGCTAACGTAGTTCGTAAGCTGGAAGAGCACGGTGCGCTGGAAAACACCGTTGTTGTTGTGGCATCCGCTTCTGAAGCGGCGGCACTGCAGTACCTTGCGCCATACGCAGGTTGTGCAATGGGTGAATATTTCCGTGACCGCGGTGAAGATGCGCTGATCATATACGATGACCTGTCTAAGCAAGCTGTTGCTTACCGTCAGATCTCGCTACTGCTTAAGCGTCCACCAGGCCGTGAAGCATACCCTGGTGATGTTTTCTACTTGCACTCTCGCCTTCTAGAGCGTGCCTCTCGTGTAAGCGAGAGCTACGTAGAAAAATTCACTAATGGTGAAGTGAAAGGTAAGACCGGCTCCCTGACAGCGCTTCCAATTATCGAAACGCAGGCAGGTGACGTATCGGCATTCGTACCGACTAACGTAATCTCCATCACTGATGGTCAGATCTTCCTGCAGACAGAGCTATTCAACGCCGGTATTCGTCCTGCTGTTGACCCTGGTATTTCTGTATCGCGTGTTGGTGGTGCAGCTCAAACCAAGATCATCAAGAAACTGTCTGGTGGTATTCGTACCGCGCTTGCACAGTACCGTGAACTAGCGGCTTTCGCACAGTTCTCGTCTGACCTTGATGAAGCAACCAAGAAACAGCTTGATCACGGTCAGAAAGTGACGGAACTGATGAAGCAGAAGCAGTATGCGCCAATGTCTGTGTTTGAGCAGGCTGTGGTGATTTTTGCTGCTGAAAGAGGCTATTTGATTGACGTTGAGCTATCGAAGCTTGCTGATTTCGAAGCTTCGTTGCTTTCATATGCCAAAGGTCAATTTGCTGAGCTAGTATCTCAGATTGATGAAACGGGTGCGTGGAACGGTGAAATTGAAGCTCAGTTTGTAAAACTGGTTGACGATTTCAAAGCTACCCAGACTTGGTAATTGGTTGGTGATCGCTTGCGATCACCTACTAACGGAGAGTAACGATGGCCAGCGCAAAAGAGATTCGTAACAAGATCGGCAGTGTGCAAAACACACAGAAGATCACCAAAGCGATGGAAATGGTTGCCGCATCGAAAATGCGTAAAACGCAAGATGCGATGGAATCATCTCGTCCATATGCACAAACTATGCGTAAGGTGATCGGTCATATCGCCCTTGGTAACCTCGAGTATAAGCATCCTTATCTTGAGGTGCGTGAAGCCAAGCGTGTAGGTTACATCATTGTTTCTTCTGACCGTGGTTTGTGTGGCGGTTTGAACATTAACTTGTTTAAACAAGCGATGACAGACATTCAAGGTTGGTCAGAACAAGGTGCAGAAGTTGATATGGCGCTAGTTGGCGCTAAAGCAACAGCATTCTTTAACACCTACGGCGGTAACGTGATTGCTCAGGTTTCTGGTTTGGGTGATGCCCCAACCGTTAACGAGCTCATCGGTACCGTTGGCGTGATGCTGAAGAAATATGATGAAGGCCTATTGGATCGCCTGTACCTGGTTTACAACAAATTTGTAAACACCATGGTTCAGGAACCAGTGATTGATCAATTGCTACCTTTGCCTAGATCAGAAGACGAAGCAATGCAGCGCAATCATTCTTGGGACTATATTTATGAGCCTGAGCCTAAGCCCCTGCTTGATACCTTGCTGATTCGCTATGCTGAATCCCAGGTGTATCAGGGTGTGGTCGAGAACCTTGCCAGTGAGCAAGCGGCTCGAATGGTTGCGATGAAATCGGCAACAGATAACGCTGGAGATATAATTAACGATCTACAGCTGGTGTATAACAAAGCCCGTCAGGCTGCGATTACCCAAGAATTGTCAGAAATCGTTTCTGGTGCGTCTGCTGTTTAAGGCGAAGAATTAATAAGTTTAGAGGATTAACGATGGCTACAGGTAAGATCGTACAGATCATCGGTGCGGTAGTCGACGTAGAGTTTCCGCAGGACTCTGTGCCAAAAGTATACGATGCCCTACAAGTTGATGCGAAAGAGAACGGTACATTAGTACTGGAAGTTCAGCAGCAGCTAGGTGGCGGTGTTGTTCGTGGTATCGCAATGGGTACTTCTGATGGCTTACGTCGTGGTTTGTCTGTTGAAAATACAGGCCGCCCAATTGAAGTTCCAGTTGGTACTGCAACACTAGGGCGTATCATGAACGTTCTGGGCCAGCCAATTGATGAGTGTGGTGACATCGGTGAAGAAGAGCGTTATGCGATTCACCGTGAAGCACCAAGCTATGAAGAACAGTCGAATGTAACTGAGCTGCTAGAAACCGGCGTAAAAGTTATCGACCTGATTTGTCCATTCGCTAAGGGTGGTAAAATCGGTCTGTTCGGTGGTGCGGGTGTTGGTAAAACCGTCAACATGATGGAACTGATCAACAACATCGCCCTTCAGCACTCTGGCCTATCAGTATTTGCTGGTGTTGGTGAGCGTACTCGTGAAGGTAACGATTTCTACTTCGAAATGCAGGAAGCCGGTGTTGTTAACATCGAAAAACCTGAAGAATCGAAAGTAGCAATGGTTTACGGCCAGATGAACGAGCCACCAGGAAACCGTCTGCGTGTTGCCCTGACTGGTTTGACAATGGCTGAGCGTTTCCGTGACGAAGGTCGTGACGTACTGCTGTTCATCGATAACATCTACCGTTATACCCTTGCGGGTACAGAGGTTTCGGCTCTACTGGGTCGTATGCCGTCAGCGGTAGGTTACCAGCCAACACTGGCTGAAGAGATGGGTGTACTTCAGGAACGTATCACGTCAACGAAGAGCGGTTCTATCACTTCTGTTCAGGCGGTATACGTACCAGCCGATGACTTGACGGATCCGTCACCAGCAACGACGTTTGCTCACTTGGATGCGACAGTTGTACTTTCTCGTCAAATTGCTTCACTGGGTCTGTACCCGGCGATCGACCCATTGGATTCCACATCTCGTATGCTGGATCCTCTGGTTGTTGGTCAGGAGCACTATGACACAGCTCGTGGCGTTCAGAGCCTTCTGCAACGTTATAAAGAGCTGAAAGACATCATTGCAATCCTGGGTATGGACGAGCTGTCTGAAGAAGATAAGCAAGCCGTATCCCGTGCACGTAAGATTGAGCGTTTCCTAACTCAGCCTTACCACGTTGCTGAAGTCTTTACGGGGTCTCCAGGTATCTACGTATCACTGAAAGACACGCTACGTAGCTTCAATGGTATCCTTGCTGGCGAATACGACGACATCCCAGAGCAGGCATTTATGTACTGCGGTGCGATTGAAGACGTGTTGGAAAACGCGAAGAAGCTTTAAGCTAAGTAGGAGGCGACATGGCAGCGATAACCTTCCATCTGGACGTGGTAAGTGCAGAGAAAAAACTGTTCTCTGGCCGAGCCGAAAGTATTCAGGTGACCGGTAGCGAAGGTGAACTGGGTATTTTCGCAGGACATGCACCGCTGCTGACCGCTATTACACCGGGTATGGTTCGAATCACCAAGCAAAACGGCGAGGAAGAGGTTATCTATCTTTCTGGTGGCATGCTTGAAGTTCAGCCAAGTGCAGCGACTGTACTGGCTGATACCGCGATCCGTGGTGAAGATTTGGATGCAGCGAAGGCAGCAGAAGCGAAACGTCAGGCTGAGGAACATATTCAGAACCAGCATGACGATATCAACTTTGCTCAAGCGGCCAGTGATCTGGCTAAAGCGATTGCTCAGCTTCGTGTTATCGAGCTGACAAAAAAATCGCGTTAATCAGACGCATGACGCAAAAAAGCGACCTTAGGGTCGCTTTTTTTATCTCTGAAAAATCCCTGCTATAACAAATCTATATCAATTATGAGTTAATACTTGGTAAAAATTAATAGATTGCTCTTAAACCCAAAGGGATGAGCAGATACAATGCTGGCAGATAAATTTCAATTATGCATCAAGAAGGATACCTGTCATGAGCTTCAGCGCTGTGATTCTGGCCGCGGGAAAAGGCACCCGTATGTACTCTAATTTACCGAAGGTATTACATACCCTGGCAGGTAAACCAATGGCTAAGCATGTCATTGATACCTGTGGTGATCTGGGCGCGAACAACATCCATTTGGTTTATGGCCATGGTGGTGATCACATGCAGCAGGTGCTGGCGGACGAGCCGGTGAGCTGGGTATTGCAGGCAGAGCAGCTTGGTACTGGTCATGCGGTTAATCAGGCATCTCCGGCTTTGGCTGACAGTGAAAAAGTGTTAATTCTGTACGGTGATGTGCCGTTGATCAGCGCTGATACCCTGACCAACTTACTTGATGCACAGCCCGATGGCGGTATTGCCTTACTGACTGTGGTACTTGATGATCCGATGGGTTACGGCCGTATTGTGCGTCGCAATGGTCCGGTTGTGGCGATTGTTGAGCAGAAAGATGCGAGCGAAGAGCAGAAGCTGATCAAAGAAATCAATACCGGAGTGATGGTTGCCAACGGTGGCGACTTGAAACGCTGGTTAGGTCAGCTGAAAAATGAAAATGCCCAAGGTGAATACTACCTGACAGATATTATCGCCATTGCCCATAATGAAGGCCGTGCAGTTGAAGCGGTACACCCGGTGAACCCGATTGAAGTGGAAGGGGTGAATAACCGTGTTCAACTCGCGAAACTGGAGCGTGCATTCCAGGCGATGCAGGCCGAACGTCTGTTGGAACAAGGGGTGATGCTGCGCGATCCGACGCGTTTTGATCTGCGTGGTAAGCTGCAATGCGGCACGGATGTGGAAATTGACGTCAACGTGATCATCGAAGGCAGCGTATCACTGGGTAGCAACGTCATCATTGGCACGGGCTCTGTGCTGAAAGACTGTGAGATCGACGATAATACCGTTATTCGCCCTTACAGCGTGATTGAAGGCGCAACAATAGGCGAAGATTGTACGGTGGGTCCGTTTACCCGTCTGCGTCCGGGAGCCGAGCTGGTGGGTGATTCGCATGTTGGTAACTTTGTCGAAATGAAGAAAGCCCGCTTGGGTCGCGGTTCTAAAGCGAACCACCTCACTTACCTGGGTGATGCGGAAATCGGCGAGCGGGTAAATATCGGTGCGGGTACGATCACCTGTAACTATGATGGTGCGAATAAGTTCAAGACTGAAATTGCAGACGACGTCTTTATCGGCTCCGATACTCAGCTGATCGCGCCGGTTAAAATTGCCAAAGGTGCCACTATTGGGGCCGGTGCGACCATTAACCGTGATGTCGGCGAAGGTGAGTTAGTGATCACTCGCGTCGCAGCTCGTACTATCAAAGGCTGGAAACGCCCGGTCAAGCAAAAGTAGTGATTGCGAATTAGATCTATTGAGAAAAGGCAGGGGCTTCCCTGCCTTTTTGTTATCTGCGATATGCTTTTCTAGTTTCTAGTTTCTAGTTTCTAGTTTCTAGTTTCTAGTTTCTAGTTTCTAGTTTCTAGTTTCTAGTTTCTCTGCCTGTCTTTTTATTCCTCATTTCAATACGCTTTATGTGCTCATAGAATAATCTTTGTTGATCTTATTTGTTTTGATTTGCTATCATTAAGTTTCAGTTCGAAACTTAGCGCTAATGAATCAAAACATAATGTCTAAACGTAATACTCAGCAACGTCGTCATACCATTGTGGCGATGGTCAATGAACAAGGTGAAGTGAGCGTTGACCAACTCGCAACTTGCTTTACCACCTCTGAAGTTACCATCCGGAAAGATCTCGCCGCTTTAGAAAAAAATGGTTTATTACTTCGCCGTTATGGTGGCGCGATTGCTATGCCATCAGAAATTGTGGCTACAGATGCAGAAGATAATGTTTCGGTTCGTAAGTTAGCCATTGCGCAGGCAGCGGCGGCACGTATTCGTGACCATAACCGCATCATCATCGACAGCGGCAGCACAACAGCAAGCCTGATCAGTTTACTTAATGACAAGCAGGGTTTAGTGGTGATGACTAACTCGCTGAATGTGGCGAGCGCGCTGAATGAGTTGGAAAACGAACCCACCCTATTAATGACCGGCGGTACCTGGGATCCCCATTCTGAATCGTTTCAGGGGCAGGTGGCGGAATCGGTTCTGCGGTCGTATGACTTTGATCAGTTGTTTATTGGCGCTGACGGTATCGATATCAGCCGTGGAACCACCACCTTTAATGAATTGATTGGTTTAAGCCGGGTGATGGCGGAAGTGTCCCGTGAAGTGGTGGTGATGGTGGAATCCGACAAAGTCGGCCGCAAGATCCCCAATATGGAATTGCCGTGGAATAACATCAGTACCTTAGTGACTGATGACGGCTTAAGCGCTGAAGCAAAAGAACAAATAGAACATCAAGGTGTGCAGGTTATCTGCGCATCAGCTGAATAAAATTAGGAGTTAATACTATGTGCGGGATTGTCGGTGCTGTTGCCCAGCGTGATGTGGCAGAAATTTTAGTTGAAGGTCTGCGTCGTCTTGAATACCGGGGTTACGACTCTGCTGGTGTGGCGATTGTTGATAGTGAAAACAACCTTAAACGCGTACGTCGTTTAGGTAAAGTTCAGGAGCTGGCCAATGCTGTCGACAGTTCGCCGCTGAGTGGCGGTACCGGTATCGCCCATACCCGTTGGGCGACCCACGGTGAGCCATCTGAAGTTAATGCCCACCCGCACATGTCTGGTGATGATATTGCCCTGGTACACAATGGTATTATTGAAAACCACGAAGAGCTGCGTGCATTGCTGACCGAACGTGGTTATACGTTTGTTTCGCAGACCGATACCGAAGTGATTGCTCACTTGGTGGAATGGGAACTGCGCACGGCGTCTACCCTGCTGGAAGCGGTACAGAAAACAGCAACGCAGCTGGAAGGTGCCTACGGTACTGTGGTGATGGATCGACGTGATCCTGAACGTGTGGTTGTCGCTCGTTCTGGTAGCCCGCTGGTGATCGGTTTAGGCATTGGCGAAAACTTCCTGGCTTCTGATCAGCTGGCATTACTGAATGTTACCCGCCGCTTTATGTTCCTTGAAGAAGGCGATGTGGCTGAAATCACCCGTCGTGAAGTGAATATCTTTGATATCGATGGCCAACCGGTTGAGCGTGAAGTCCATGAATCAAACCTGCAGCAAGATGCCGCAGATAAAGGCCAGTACCGCCACTACATGCAAAAAGAGATTTATGAGCAGCCTAGCGCGCTGATCAACACCATGGAAGGCCGTATCAGTAGCGACTCTGTGATTGTTGAGAGCATCGGTAATGGTGTTACCGATATTCTGGAAAACGTTGAACACGTCCAGATTGTTGCCTGCGGTACTTCTTACAATGCCGGTATGGTTGCCCGTTACTGGTTTGAAGCGATGGCGGGTGTGAGCTGCGATGTCGAAATTGCCTCTGAATTCCGTTACCGTAAGTTTGTGACCCGTCCTAACAGCCTGTTGATCACCCTTTCCCAGTCAGGTGAAACGGCAGATACACTGGCTGCCCTGCGCTTGGCGAAAGAGAAAGGCTACATGTCAGCGATGACTATCTGTAATGTCGCGGGCTCTTCTCTGGTACGTGAGTCAGATCTGGCCTTTATGACCCGTGCAGGTACTGAGATCGGTGTTGCATCGACCAAAGCATTCACTACCCAGCTGGTTACCCTGTTGATGTTTGTCACCGCGCTGGGCAAAGAAAAAGGGCTGATTGATACTGCTAAAGAGAAAGAAATTGTCGATTCTCTGCATCAGCTACCGACCCAAATTGAAAAAGCACTGGCGTTTGATAAGCCGATTGAACAGTTGGCTGAAGACTTTGCAGACAAGCACCATGCATTATTCCTGGGTCGTGGCGAGTTCTACCCTATCGCAATGGAAGCGTCACTGAAGCTGAAAGAGATCTCTTATATTCATGCTGAAGCTTATGCGGCGGGTGAATTGAAGCATGGTCCATTGGCACTGATTGATGCCGATATGCCGGTTATCGTGGTGGCACCAACCAATGATCTGTTAGAGAAGCTGAAGTCGAACATCGAAGAAGTCCGTGCCCGTGGTGGTTTGCTGTATGTCTTTGCCGATAGCGAAGCGGGCTTTGAAGCGTGCGAAGGGATGAAGATCATCACTATGCCACGAGTTGATGATATTATCGCGCCAATCTTCTATACCGTACCGATGCAGTTACTGTCATATCATGTCGCCTTGATTAAAGGGACGGATGTGGATCAACCGCGAAACCTGGCTAAAGCCGTCACGGTTGAATAATTTTCTCCCTCGCTAAATGTCTTAAAATTGAGAAAAGGCGCCAATAGTGGCGCCTTTTGTTGTTTTTGCCTGCAGTCAAAAAGTGAACGTCTATTCTTTAGTACATCACTGACGAATTTATTGCGAAATATGAAAAGTCTGATGGCTTTTTGCATTCTGCAACTCAAAATAATAAAAATGACAAATGTTACATTTAAGTGATTGATTTTATTGTTTGTAATTATAGTTCAGAGTTGGCTTATGTTGTGCAAGCTTGGTTATAAAAGCTAGGTAGTCTTCATTTCATCTGTATTGGAGGTTAGACATGACAGATTCAAAAGCCCAAATTGCCGCACGTATTAAAGAAGCACGTGAATGGAAAGGGCTGACTCAGGTACACATGGCACAGCAGTTACGTGTTGCCCGTCAGACCTATCTTGATTTGGAAACCGGCAAAACAGAGCCTAAAGTCAGATTGTTATCGGAGATCTCGGAAATAACCGAACGACCTCTTACCTGGTTTGTTTATGGCGATGAAGGCATTGATATTTTAGAAAGCGAGTATAAAGATGAGATAGATCGTTTGTTAAAATCCTTCAGCTGTTTACCCCACTCGGCGAGAAATGTCATTTTACAGCAAAGTATTAACCTGGCTGGTTTTATGGTGGAGTACACCAAAGCATTAACCCATAAAGAGAAATAACCTCCGTTTTGTGCTGGCTGGCATTCACGATGGCGCATATGGCATGTATATCATGATGGGCATGGTTGCTTTTATTTGCCCAGTTGGGTTTACATTGGAAGTTTTGCTTCACATTTTCAGTTTTCGTGATGTGAAGTTATGTTTATCAGCGGCATAATTCATCTTTAATAACAACAAATTATGTGACAACCATTCTATTTTAATGGCGTTAATTGTGTTGTAGGTAGTGATATTGAATAGATGGTGTGTGAATGGAAAACTCAAAATCACGGATCGCCGCTAAAATTCGGGAAGCCAGAGAGTGGAACAAAATCACTCAAGTTGGTATGGCCGGGAAATTAGGTATTGCGCGTCAGACGTATTTGGATCTGGAGTCGGGTAAAACCGAGCCGAGAGTGTCAACCCTGGTCAGTGTTGCCGAGATCACCGGGCGGCCGTTATCCTGGTTTGTTTATGAAGGTGAAGGGCCGGTATCTCACGATGAGCAAGAAGATATCCAGCAATTACTCGCTCTCTTTGCTCAGGTACCCCGCTCAATGAGAGCCCGCCTGATAGAGCATAATATTAATTTTGTCTCTTGCTGGGTGGATTATGTCTCCGCCATCAAGCGGAAATAAAAAAGCAGCCGGATGGCTGCTTTTGTTGTTAAGGGATAGCTATTTATTACTGGGCGAGGAAAAATTGGTAAGCCGGATTACCCGTTTCATCTTTCCATTGATAGCCAAGTTCACGTAAATGGCTGGTAAAAGACAACAAATCTTTATCTCCCAGTTCAAAGCCACACAACACCCGACCGTAATCGGCGCCATGATTTCGATAATTGAACAGGCTGATATTCCAGTGCGATCCTAAAGTAGTCAGAAACTTCAGTAGTGCGCCGGGATATTCAGGGAATTCAAAACTGTACAGTCTTTCCTGTAATGGTTTCGATGGTCGGCCGCCAATCATATAGCGAACGTGCACCTTGGCCATTTCATCGTCAGACAGATCGACCACGGGATAGCCGCCTTTACGCAGATCCTGAATGATGCCATCCAGCTCTTCTTGCCCCCGCATTAAACGGACCCCGACAAAGACATTCGCCAGCGTGTCATCGTTATAACGATAGTTAAACTCCGTTACCGCCCGGCCGCCTAAGATATGACAGAAGTCGAGAAAGGCTCCCTGGCGCTCAGGGATGGTGACGGCCAGCAGACCTTCTCGTTTCTCACCCAACTCGCAACGCTCTGAAACATAACGCAAGCCATGGAAATTAAGATTGGCACCTGACAAAATGGCGGCCAACTGCTTATCCTGTACCCCATGTACTTCGGTATATTTTTTTAAACCAGCCAGAGACAGCGCCCCTGACGGTTCGGCGATGGCACGGGTATCTTCAAAAATATCTTTCACCGCCGAGCAGATTTCATCGCTGCTGACGGTGATCACATCATCAAGGTAGTGTTGGCATAAACGGAAAGTTTCTTCGCCGATACGCTTGACCGCGACACCGTCGGCAAACATGCCCACCTGATCTAGCGTCACAGGCTCCCCGGCATCCAAAGCCGCCTTTAAACAGGCGGAATCTTCTGCTTCGACGCCAATGACTTTTATCTCCGGCATCAGTTGTTTGAGCAGTACCGATACCCCAGCAGCCAAACCACCGCCGCCTACCGGAACAAAAACATAATCGAGATGGCCATTTTGCTGAACCAGCTCCATACCTATGGTGCCCTGACCCGCAATGACCGATGGGTGATCGAATGGCGGGATAAAGGTATAGCCATGTTGTCGGGCCAGGCTTTCAGCGTGGCTTTTCGCTTCATCAAAGTTATTGCCATGCAGTATTACTTTGCCGCCAAAGCTTTTGACCGCTTCGACCTTAATGTCTGGCGTGGTAAGCGGCATGACAATGGTTGCCTGTACATTAAGCTTATGGCCTGACAGTGCTAAACCCTGGGCATGGTTACCCGCAGAAGCGGCGATGACGCCAGCTTGTCGCTGAGCCTGGGTAAGCTGTGTCATCATGTTATAAGCACCGCGCAGTTTGAACGAGTGGACCGGCTGGCGGTCTTCTCGTTTCAGTTGCACGTCATTACCTATTCTGGCTGATAGCCGACTCATGCTTTGCAGCGGGGTGACTTGCGCCACCTCGTAGACCGGCGCCCGAAGAATATCGCGAAGGTAATCGGCTCCGCTTAATAGCTCTGTCCTTCCGGCCTGTTTCACTTCGCTCATCATCATTATCCTTCGAGTTTGGATTTATCGCGGATAGCCCCTTTATCGGCGCTGGTGGCAAGAAGCGCGTACGCACGCAGCGCATACGAAACGTCACGCTGGCGATCTGCGGGCTTCCAGCCGCGTTGATTGGTTGCTTCGCGGCGTTGTGCCAATTCGTGCTCATCGACGCGTAGTTCAATGCTGCGATTGGGAATATCAATATCGACGATATCACCATCGCTGATCAAACCAATGGTGCCACCGCTGGCAGCTTCCGGTGAAACGTGACCAATTGAGAGGCCGCTGGTACCGCCAGAGAAGCGGCCATCGGTGATCAGGGCACACTCTTTGCCCAGACCCATCGACTTAAGGTAAGTGGTCGGATAGAGCATTTCCTGCATACCCGGGCCGCCTTTCGGGCCTTCATAGCGAATAATAACCACATCACCGGCTTTTACCTTGCCACCTAAAATGCCTTCCACGGCACAATCCTGGCTTTCAAATACCACGGCCGGACCGCTGAAGGTTAAGCAGCTTTCATCAACCCCGGCAGTTTTAACGATGCAGCCATTCAGTGCCATGTTGCCCGATAGCACCGCAAGGCCACCATCTTGGCTGAATGCGTGTTCTTTGCTACGAATACAGCCATTTTCACGGTCGTCATCGACGCTGTCCCAGCGACAGTCTTGCGAGAAGGCTTTGGTGGTACGAATACCCGCAGGGCCTGCGCGGTAAAAATCTCTGACTTCTTGCGAGTCAGTCACGGCAATATCGAATTGTGGCAAAGACTCTGCGAATGTTTGCCCCAATACGTTATGACAATCGCTATGGAATAAACCGGCGCGGTTGAGTTCGCCTAAAATACCGTATACACCACCCGCACGGTGCACATCTTCCATGTGATATTGTTGTGTCGAGGGGGCGACTTTACATAGGTGAGGCACACGACGAGACATCCGATCGATGTCTTCCATGGTGAAATCAATCTCACCTTCTTGCGCTGAAGCAAGCAGGTGTAAGACAGTATTGGTTGAGCCGCCCATCGCGATATCTAACGCCATCGCATTCTCGAAGGCCTTTTTGCTGGCGATACTGCGTGGTAGTGCGGTTTCATCATCCTGTTCGTAGTAGCGCTTAGTCAGTTCAACAATGCGTTTTCCAGCATTGATGAACAGCTGTTCACGATCAACATGGGTCGCCAGCATTGAACCGTTACCCGGTTGACTTAACCCCAGAGCTTCGGTTAGGCAGTTCATCGAGTTGGCGGTGAACATACCGGAACACGACCCGCAGGTCGGGCAGGCAGAACGTTCGATTTGCTCGCTCTGCTCATCAGAGACTTTTGGATCCGCACCCTGGATCATCGCATCAACCAGATCCAGTTTCAGGATCTGATCCGACAATTTGGTTTTACCGGCTTCCATCGGGCCGCCCGAGACAAAGATCACCGGGATGTTGAGCCGCAGGGCTGCCATCAGCATCCCAGGGGTGATTTTGTCACAGTTAGAGATGCACACCATGGCATCGGCACAGTGGGCATTGACCATGTACTCGACAGAATCGGCGATCAGTTCGCGTGACGGCAGTGAATACAACATGCCGCCGTGGCCCATGGCGATACCATCATCAACCGCGATGGTATTAAATTCTTTGGCAATACCGCCTGCTTTCTCGATTTCCCCTGCAACCAACTGTCCCATGTCTTTCAGGTGGACGTGGCCGGGTACAAACTGGGTAAATGAGTTCACCACGGCGATGATTGGTTTACCGAAATCTTCATCTTTAACGCCGGTCGCTCGCCATAAAGCGCGCGCACCTGCCATATTCCGTCCATGAGTTGTCGTTGCACTACGATATTGAGGCATTGTTGAGTCCTTTATTTAGCAGATGGTGCGTCTTCAGAATATACGTAATCTAACCAGCCCCACTTATCTTCCGTGGTGCCGTTGAATAGGCCAAAGTAAGCTGCTTGAATGTCTTTCGTGATTGGGCCGCGTTTGCCTTCACCGACGGTGATTTGGTCGACGCTGCGTACGGGAACGATTTCTGCCGCCGTACCGGTCATGAAGATTTCATCAGCGAGGTATAGCGCTTCACGGGCAATATTTTCTTCCCGTACTTCGTAACCCATCTCATTTGCCAGCACCATGATCGAATCTCGGGTGATACCCGGTAGAATTGCGCTGGTGGCTGGTGGCGTGCGTAGTACTCCACCCTGAACCACAAAAATATTTTCGCCGGCGCCTTCGGACAGGTAACCGTCAACACTCAGGGCGATGCCTTCGGCATAACCGTGGCGGCGTGCCTCGCTGCCGACCAACAGAGATGAAAGGTAGTTGCCTCCCGCTTTCGCTGCGGTAGGAATGGTGTTTGGCGCGGCGCGGTTCCAGCTTGAAATCATCGCATCGACACCATTTTCGAGGGCTTCTTCACCGAGGTATGAGCCCCACGGGAAGGCCGCGACGATAAGATCCATTTCGGTTTCAACCGGCGGGCAGACACCTAAACCGACATTACCGACATAGCCCAATGGGCGAATGTAAGCCGATTCTAGTTTGTTGACGCGAATGGTTTCGCGACAAATTTTCATCAACTCTTCGGAGGTGTATGGAATAGGAAAACGATAAATCTTGGCCGAATTTTTCAGGCGATCCATGTGTTCCTTATGACGGAATACAATCGGGCCCTTTGGCGTGTTATAGCAGCGAATCCCTTCAAAAACCGAGGTACCATAGTGCATGGCGTGGGTAAGGACGTGAACGTTTGCCTCAGCCCAGGGAACCATTTCACCATTAAACCAAATATAATCTGCTGTGTTTGCCATATTGTGTTCCTTCCTTATGCACTAATCTCGGTTTTCCAATATTGTTGTTTCGACGGTGCGAATATCCCAAAGCTTTTCTATTTGATTGATAAGCGTAGTAATAGGACGATCACTGTCTACAATAATTTCGACACTCGCAATTTTGCTTTCATGATTTTGGGTCGCCACCACTTTTTTTATAATAAATCCGCGGTGACGGATAACGCGCAATACGCGTTCTAGTAATACTGGCTTATCATCCGCTTTGATGTCGAGTAAATATCTTTCCATTAGGTATTCTCCAGCATATCTTGATTGGCGGCACCCGGCGGGACTAACGGCCACACATTTTCTTCTTCAGAGATCAGAACGTGAAGTAGGTACGCTGTTTTACTGGCTAGCATCTCTTTTAAAGCGGGTTCAACTTCTTCTTTCTTGGTGATGGTTTTGCCCGGAATACCAAAAGCACTCGCCAGTACGACAAAATCAGGGTTGTCATCTAAGATGGTTTCGCTGTGGCGGCCATCAAAGAACAGCGATTGCCACTGTCTTACCATGCCCAGGCGCTGGTTATTGATCAGCACCATTTTTACCGGAATTTGCTTACGCTTTAACGTACCCAGTTCTTGCACATTCATCATGAATGAGCCGTCACCAGAGATCAGGATCGATTCATCATCTGGCCTGGCAACTTTAGCCCCCATCGCTGCGGGTAAACCAAAGCCCATCGTGCCAAGGCCGGCAGAAGTAATATAGTTTTGCGGCTGGCGAGGCTGGGTATGCTGCGCTGCCCACATTTGATGCTGGCCGACATCGGTTGAGATCATCGCGCTGTCAGGCATCATGTCTGAGAGTTGCTTCAGCAACAGTGGCGCATAAATAAGATCGCCCGGATGGTTATAGCGCCATTTGAAATCAGAACGCAAGCTTTCACTGTGCTGTACCCAGGGCGTGATGTCTTGTGATAGTTCTAACTGTGGCAGAATGACATTAATATCGCCGCGTAGCGGTGCATGAGCATGACGTAGCTTACCGAATTCTGAGGCATCAATATCTAAGTGAATCACTTTGGCATGCGGGGCAAAGGTATCCAGTTTACCTGTCACCCGATCATCAAAACGGGCACCCAAAACAATCAGTAAATCAGATTCTTGTACCACTAAATTAGCAGCCTTGGTGCCGTGCATACCGAGCATACCCAAGTAGTGCGGGTCATGACGTTCCACGGTCCCCAGCCCTTTAAGCGTACTCACCGATGGCATTGGATTTAGGCGTAAAAACGAACGGACAGTCTCGGTTGCTTTGGCCAGTTGCACCCCACCACCGACATAGAGCACCGGGCGCTGACTTTCAGATAAAATGCGCTGAGCTGCAGCGATCGACTCTGTTGTTGCCACGGGAATGGCGGGTGGTTCAACAAATGGCAGTACTTCAACGGGCGCTTGGGCGAGTTGAACATCTTTGGCGATATCAACAATAACCGGACCCGGTCGGCCTGCTTTGGCAACGATGAATGCCTCCGCTAACGTTGGGGCAAGATCGTTGATATCCGTGACGAGATAGCTGTGTTTGGTACATGACAATGACATCCCAATCACATCCATTTCCTGGAAGGCATCGGTACCGATATGCGAACTGGCGACTTGTCCTGTTATTGCCACCAGCGGGACCGAGTCAAGAAACGCATCGGCTAAACCGGTGACGAGATTGGTCGCCCCAGGACCTGATGTTGCCATGCAGACAGCGACATCTTGAGTTGCGCGAGCCATACCAATAGCAGCCATTGCTGCCCCTTGTTCATGACGGCAAAGAATGTGTTCGACACCACCATCATATAGTGCGTCATAGATTGGCATGATCGCGCCGCCCGGATAACCAAATACCGTGGATATCCCCTGTTGCTGCAGCGCTGTAACAACTAACTCTGCCCCTGTCATCGCTGCTCCCCTTTTCCTTGCTTGCGAGTTGCTGAAATCAGTCTTGCTGGTTCTTTCAGCATGTTTACGTCCTGTGTTTAAAAAAAAGCCCCCGAACCGGTTTGGTGCGGGGGCTTTCTGCGTTTGTTGTGTTTGGTGTTACCTTACGCCTGCCAGCCCCTCTCGCGGTGAAATAATCACCACGATGACGTTAATAATGAGTGCGATAGCTTTGGCGTTAAATGGCATCTACTGTCTGTCCGGTTTTTATTGTTTATTTGTTGCTCTTCCTAATTGGTAACACAGACATGGCTCGCATGACAAGGAAAAACTTGAGATTTTTTTGCAAATGATCTGCATAAATAGGCTATTTGTGAAACGAATTTGATGACTTTCATTAACTTATTTGTGTGCCATATTATCAGGATGATTAAAAATGCCTCTTGCCATTGTTCATAGCAGAGCTTGTGTTGGTGTTGATGCACCGGCCGTCACGGTTGAAGTGCATCTGAGTAACGGAATGCCCGCTTTCAATTTAGTCGGCTTGCCAGAGACAACGGTCAAAGAAGCCCGTGATCGGGTCAGAAGTGCCATTGTGAATACCAATTTTGAATTTCCTTCCCGGCGGATCACCGTTAATTTGGCTCCCGCAGATTTACCCAAAGAAGGGGGGCGGTTTGATCTGCCTATTGCCTTGGGGATCCTTGCCGCATCAGGTCAAATTCCAGCCAATAAGCTGCAAGATTATGAGTTTTTAGGTGAATTAGCGTTGTCCGGTGAATTGCGAATGGTCAAAGGTGCACTGCCTGCCGCTTTAGCGGCGATGAAAGCCGGGCGCTGTTTGATCGTTCCGGATGATAATGGTGATCAGGTAGCCCTGGTGGGTAAAGAGCAGCATAAATCGGCTGCTGGCTTATTAACGGTTTGCGCCCATTTGTGTGGTCAGCAACAGCTGCAGTTACACTATCGGAGTGAAACTGAAACCGTGCAGGAAGAGCCGGAATTCAGCCGTGATATGCAAGATATTATTGGTCAGCAACAAGGTAAGCGTGCATTGGAAATCGCCGCTGCCGGTGGTCATAATTTGCTGTTTCTGGGGCCGCCCGGGACGGGGAAAACCATGCTGGCATCACGGTTGTGTGATTTGTTGCCCGAGATGGATCACGAAGAGGCGCTGGAAACCGCAGCGGTTGCTTCGCTAACGCAACAAACCCTGCATGAAGGGAATTGGTTAAAACGCCCTTTTC
This sequence comes from Photobacterium sagamiensis, assembly GCF_050337085.1. Taxonomy (NCBI): domain Bacteria; kingdom Pseudomonadati; phylum Pseudomonadota; class Gammaproteobacteria; order Vibrionales; family Vibrionaceae; genus Photobacterium; species Photobacterium sagamiensis. The sequence continues at coordinate 57,056 of NZ_JAKJSP010000036.1, forward strand.
GTACTCCGCACCATTCCAGTTCAATGGCGGCACTCGTAGGGGGCGGCTCTGTACCGAAACCGGGAGAGATCTCGCTGGCGCATAACGGTATTTTGTTTCTCGATGAGATGCCGGAATTTGATCGCAAAGCACTGGATTCGCTACGAGAGCCTTTAGAATCGGGTGAGATAGTGATTTCGCGCGCCACCAGCAAAACATGTTTTCCAGCCCGTTTTCAATTAATTGGCGCGCTTAATCCCAGTCCGACAGGTTATTATGAAGGTAATCAAACCCGGACCAACCCGCAGGCCATACTGCGGTATTTAGGCCGCCTTTCCGGGCCGCTTCTTGATCGGTTTGATATGTCGATTGAAATTCCCGCCCTGCCCCGTGGCACATTGGCTGAAGGCGGTGATCGTGGTGAGCCCAGTGAGGTGATCCAGCGGCGGGTTTTTCAGGCCCGGCAAGTGATGCTGGCGCGAGGTGGAAAAGTAAACGCCCTGTTATCGACCCGTGAGCTGGATAAGCATTGCGAATTAGCGAAAGCGGATGCACAATTTTTGGAAACGGCGTTGCACCAACTGGGCTTGTCGGTTCGCGCTTATCACCGGATCATCAAAGTGGCCAGGACTATCGCGGACTTGGCGGGTAAAGAGCAGATTGAGCGGGGGCATTTAGCGGAGGCACTCGGCTACCGCTCTATGGATCGGTTATTGAAGAGACTGACGGCGCAAGTGATTTAACCGATAAAAATAAAGGGCCCTCAGGCCCTTTATTATGCTAATCGGAAACTTACTTTTTCAACAGGAAATTGACCAGTTCAAAATACTCTTCAGTAGATTGAAGCTTACCCGCTTGTACCAGGTACTTGTTGTTCACGATAACTGCAGGGACACCAGTTAAACCACTGTCCTTGAAAGCTTTATTGGAGCGGTTTACCATCGAGTTAACGGCGAAGCTGTTGTAGGCACCATCAAAATCTTCTGCTGTCATACCCTCATCGATAAAGATCTGGCGGAGTTCCTGATCGTTGCGTGGGGGCATTTTCATGGTATGAACGCGGTTAAACAGCACCGGGAGCATCTTTTCTTCCACTCCCAGAACCACTGCCGTTGAATAGGCTTTACTCATGGAATTACCCATCGGGCCACCCATGAAAGAAACGTGATTCTTCTGCAATTTAGCGTTGTCTGGTAAGGTTTCTTTTAGTGCCTTAATGATCGGCTCAAAGCCATGGCAGTGCGGGCAGTAGAAAGAGAAGAACTCTGTCACTATCGGACTGCTTGATTTGGGCAGTTCCAGCACTTTGTAATGATCGCCTTCCGTAAACTTGGCCGCATGAACGGAAAATGACAGTAAGGCTGCGCTGGCTAGAGCGAGTAGTTTCTTCATCATGTCTAGGTGTACTCCCTGAGGTATTAACAGAAACAGCTCCTGGCTATTTCCTTTGTTATGAGTAGAACTTTTTATTGTTAGGATCTTACCATTGCGGCATCAGTTGCAGTGGCGGTTCATTTAAAGCGGCCAATTGTTCTTTAAATGAAAGCACTTGGCCTTCCCAGTATTTTGCATCTGCAAACCATGGGAATGCTCGCGGAAATGCCGGATCTTGCCAGCGTTTTGCTAACCATGCCATATAGTGCACCATTCTAAGACCGCGCAAAGGCTCAATTAGTTGCAATTCTTTGGGATTAAAATCAGCAAATTCGCTGTAAGCTTCCAGCAGAGTATCGAGCTGGGCCATTTGGTCGTGGCGATCGCCATTTAATAGCATCCATAAATCCTGCACGGCCGGGCCATTACGCGCATCATCTAAGTCGACAAAGAGTGGCCCGTCGCGCCACAAGATATTGCCGGGATGGCAATCGCCATGAAGGCGAATAGATTGCCAGTCAGTGTGCCAGTGCTGGCTGAGCTCGCGGATCAGTAAATCCAGATCGGAAAAAAAGACGGTTTTAAGATGGTCTGGAATAAAATCCGCGTTTTCTAAGATCTGGCGAGGCTGATGAAGGTATTCATCCAGCCCCATGGTGGGGCGATGGATAAAGCTTTTGCTCTGGCCTGCACGGTGGATACGGCCGAGAAAGCGTCCGACCCACTCTAGCTGGTCAAGGTTATCAACTTCAAACTGACGGCCGCCCAGGCTCGGAAATACCGTAAATCGGTGGTGCTGATAGTGATGCAAGGTTTCACCCGCAAAGGCGATAGGCGCGGCGATGGGGATTTCTTGTGTGATCAGCTCATGGGTAAAGTCGTGCTCTTCCTGAATTTGCTCATTGGTCCAGCGTTGCGGACGGTAGAATTTGACCACATAACGCTCGCCGTCTTCGGCTTTAAATTGATAGACGCGATTTTCATAGCTGTTAAGCGCCAGTAATCCTGATTCGGCTCGCACACCAACACTCTCAAGGGCGTCGAGCAATAAATCAGGAGTTAGATCGGAAAAACTAAAGCCTTGTTGTGTCATGGTGACCAATTCCGGAACCTAGGTAATTAAAGCGGTAGTATATCATCATATTGAAAAAGGGCCTGATTCGGCCCTTTTTGGATCATTGCGATACAAGTGGGTTAGCGAAGTTCGCCAATAAACCGGCTCTCGGTATGTAGCTGAATTCTGTCTTCACCCTCACCTTTTTCCAGAATAAAAGTGATATCTGCGATGGGGGTTTCTAATAAATAAGGATCAACCCCCAGGCTGATCGGTAAGGTATAAATTTCGCCTGCAGAAATGGTCACTGTTTTCTGGCCATACCATTCAACCTCTTCCAATCCATCTACGGCTAACGTGTAGGTGGTGTCCTGCTGGGTTTTATTGAGAATTTTCAAGGTATAGGTATTTTCTACCAGGCCTTCATTATTGATCCGGAATAACTGGTTACGGTCACGAAGAACATCCAGTCCCATTGGCTGCACTGAGGCGAGTAAGTATAAGAACAGGCCGGCCATGGCCACCATGACGGCACCATAGCCGAGCAGTTTAGGACGTAAAATATGGGTTTTATGTCCTTCCAGCTTATGCTCTGTGGTATAGCTGATCAGGCGAGTCTCATAACCCATGCGATCCATGGTCTGATCACAAGCATCGACACAGGCTCCGCAGTTAATGCACTCATATTGCAGGCCGTCACGAATATCGATCCCGGTCGGGCACACCTGAACACACAGATCACAGTCAATGCAGTCACCCAGCCCTAATTCTTTCGGATCTTTTTTACGCGGACGCGGCCCGCGTGCTTCCCCGCGTTCAACATTATAGCCAACGATGTAAGTATCTTTATCGAACATCGCTGATTGGAAACGGGCGTAAGGGCACATATGGATACAGACAATAGAGCGCATCCAGCCGGCATTGGCATAGGTGCAACCGGCAAAAAATAGTATCCAGAAACCGGCCCAGAAGCTGACATTAAAGGTGAAAAAATCGACAACTAATTCTTTAACTGGCAAGAAATAGCCAACAAAAGTGAGGCCGGTTGCCAGAGCAACGGTCCACCAGGCGGTATGTTTCAGGATTTTCCTGCCCAGCAATTTCCCTGTCATTGACAGGGAATCTTGCTTGCGGCGCTTATTCGCTGAGCCTTCGAGTCTTTCTTCAAACCAGATATAGATGAAGGTCCAGACCGTTTGCGGACACAAATAACCACACCAGACTCGCCCCAGAAAAGTGGTAACAAAAAACAGGCCAAAGGCCGCAATCATTAACAGGACGGCCAGTAGGGTTAAATCTTGTGGCCATAAGGTGGTGCCAAAGAAGTTAAATTGCTGTTGGCCAATATCCAGTAAAATAGCCTGGCGATCACCATAAGGGATCCACGGCACGCCCATAAAGAGCAGCATAAACAGCCATCCCATACGTTGGCGCAATTGCTGATAAATCCCTTTTACGGCGCGAACATAGATTTGATTACTTGGGTTAAAGCGATCTGAGGTGCCTTTGTGCGTCTTGGGATTAAATTGCTGTGGGGTGACATCCTTGATTTTAATTTTCTCTTGGCTCATGACATGACTTCCTTGGGTTTCCTTATACTGAATTAGCAAAAGGCTTCCGGCTCAGGTACGTTGCCTGACCGATATGTAAATTATAATAAGCAGATGTTATCAGTTGATTGTATAACACCTGTTTGGCTGATTGCTCTAACAAGGTCATAGTTTCAGCAATAGGTGAAGTTGATGGATTGGTTGATTGGCTATAACAGATGAGGCGAGAAATATGGCTGATCTGCTGATCAGCCATGAATAGATACCCAAGGGTGTAGCAGGATAAGTCTTATTTGATAATACCGCGAGCTCGTAAAATCGCGGTTTTGAAATCGTTTTCACAATCTTTCGCGATGCCCGGGATCATCGTTTTATCATCGCTGTTGCGCATTTTTAAATGATAAATCAGCACGTCATCGGTCAAATCTTCTAATTTACCTTCGTATTTTGCTTCTTCAGCCAGTTTGATGAGGAACTGAACCAGGTTGAGATCTGGGTCTTTTTTCCATTCAGGGTGGATCAATTCAATCAGTTCGTTAACGCGATGGGTTTTCATTTTTTCTCCACAATTCAGGCTGAGCTAGAAATATTGTTATATTTTATAGAAAGTGAATTATAACAAACTTAGGGGGGATACAAACGGTAACCGAGAGGTGATACGGCTAAAGGAGGCAAAAGACAGCGTTGGAAAAAGCGGGATGAACGAAAGGCAGCGAGGGTACCACTGCCTTTGAACGATAATACCGGTGAGGACTGGTATTAAGCGGCTTGCTCGTTATCTTCTGGGTTAACAGAGACAGGCTCGGGGGCCGGCATCGTGTGAACGTCTGCAACGTGCTGAGGCGCTTTTTTCGCTTTAAATCTTGGCGCAAAAGCGCTGCTGCGTAAACGAGATGGACTTCGAGGGGTGGTACTTACATACCTGACTGGGGATGCTGGGCGCATGATTTACCTATTGTCAGGCGCATCCGTGGCCAAAAATTAAAATCAATAAATCCGCCGGGGAAACCCCATAGGCAAAGCCCGTCCGGAACGGAGATACTGGGTTTTTCGTGTTATTTTCGGCGCAGAGAATAGCAACAAGCTAATGATAAGTCGAGCAAACTATGAGCACTTAATGAGGTGTTTTTCGTCAAATTTATGTTGAAAATAGAGAGAATGTACGGGCTTGTGTTGCAACTTTGAAGATAGGCGGTTTCACCGTCATGGCTTTATGGTGTAATGCAGCAACTATTATAAAAAGAGCCTGTGTAGAGAGGGTGAATGGAACACGATCAGCAGCGGTTAGTCGTTAATCGCAATTTGTCTTATAAATTAGCAGAATCAATCGGACGAGGTATATTACAGGGGGAGACGAAGCCTGGTGAAATTTTACCGGGAGAAGTTGAACTCGGTGAATTGTACGGCGTCAGCCGTACCGCAGTTCGCGAAGCGATCAAGATGTTGGCGGCAAAAGGTATGGTATTGCCCCGCCCGCGTATTGGTACCCGTGTATTGCCAAAGCGAAACTGGAATTATCTCGATCAGGATTTACTGGCCTGGTTGAATTTTGATGAGCACTCCGAATTAGTGGCAGAATTTCAGCAAGTACGACTCACCTTAGAGCCTGAGGCGGCGGCATTGACCGCGTTGAATGCCAGTGATGACGAGCGGGATGAATTACAGGCCCTCATGCAGGAAATGCATAGTCTGGGTGAGCATTTTGATCAGGATAAATGGATTGAAGTCGATACGCGTTATCATCAATTGATCTATTTTGCTTCCGGTAATCATTTTATCAGCCCGTTTGGTAATTTGTTTAAAGCGGTATTTGAAAACTACTTCCGCATAATTACCCGGGATCGGTTGTTGAAACTGGATATTCACCAACGTATCGTTGATGGCATTATCGCGCGAGATCCTGACGCGGCGCGCCGAGCCACGGTTGAGCTGCTAAAATAATTAACAGGGCTTTAGTGCGTTTTTTTCAAAAAAAGCATCAATGCTCAAGATGAGCTTGGGTTCATATTAGTAACCAGAGACCTTATTTTTAAGGCTGCTTTAAGTTGAGCTTACAACTGTAAGCTCAACTGTAAGCTCAACTGTGTCATACTGCTTATGTTTGAACATTAACTCTATTTTGGGATGGCAGATATGAATAAGAATATGGCGCCTAAGCCAGAATATTCGGCAGCTGAAGAAGTGGCTAATAGTATCAGCCATGGCTTCGGGATGATTTTTGGTATCGTTGGCCTGGTCTTATTGTTGCTTCAGGCGATAGATGCCAATGCCGATGCTCTGAGCCTGGCCAGCCTGAGTATTTATGGCAGCAGCATGATACTGCTGTATATGGCTTCCACCCTCTACCATGCGATCCCTTTTGAACGGGCCAAACGCGCCCTGAAAACCTTTGATCACTGTGCAATCTACCTGTTGATTGCCGGTACTTATACCCCTTTATTGCTGATTTCATTACGCACCCCGTTGGCCATCACGCTAATGACCGTGATATGGGGCTTGGCACTGATCGGAATTGCGCTGAAAATTATCTTTGTGTACCGCTTTAAACGCCTGTCGCTGGTGACGTATCTCACCATGGGCTGGTTATCTTTAATTGCGATCTATCAGCTGGCTTTGTCGCTATCGCATGGCGGCTTGGTTTTGCTTGGTTTAGGTGGGGTGATTTATTCGCTGGGTGTGGTGTTTTACGTTAACGAGCGTATTCCTTATAACCATGCCATCTGGCATCTGTTTGTGCTCGGCGGCACGATGTGCCATTTCTTTGCTATCTACTATTACGTCAAGCCGATTTAAACGGCAGGGTTCGGATGAAAAAAAGAGAGCGAATTCGCTCTCTTTTTTATGATTTCTAGTCGATTAGTTACGCCAGAAGGCTGGGAAGAACACCACTAAAACGGTCAGTATTTCCAGACGCCCCATCAGCATTCCAAAGCTCAGGACCCATTTGGCGAGATCCGGCAGTGTCGCAAAATTGCCGGTCGGGCCGATGACATTCCCCATCCCCGGTCCGACATTAGCAACCGCAGTGACGGCCCCGGTAACACTGGTTATCGGGTCTAACCCCAGCATGCCAAGTATGGCGGCAATCAACACGATCGTTATGATGAAGGTTAAGGCGAATGCGACAACCGAGCGGACGATGCTTTCTGTGACCGGACGACCGTTATAACGCTGGATGAACATCCCTGACGGGTGGATCAGCTGCATCATTTGTTTGCGCAATAAGGCAAAAGCGACCTGAAAGCGGAAGATTTTGATCCCGCCGGAGGTTGAACCCGAACAACCACCGACCAGCATAATAAAGGCAAAGATAATGCTTGGAAGTGGCCCCCAGGCGGTAAAGTCATCAAGGCCGAACCCGGTGGTGGTGATCACTGAAATCATGTTAAACAACGAAACCCTGAACGCATCGCTAAAGGCGTAATCCAGTTTCCAGGTTAACCACAATGCCACCACCAACCCTGCACCCAGAACCAATAACGTAAAGCCGCGTACCTGGGCATCGGCCAGTAGTGCGGCAGCACTTTTTTTCCGTAATACCTGGACGAAGAGCAGAAACGGCAAACCACCTGCAAACATGAACACAATGGCAACCCAGTGCGCACTGTTGGAAAAGTGATTCATTGAACCATCAGAGGTTGAGTAGCCTCCGGTTGATATGGTGGTGAACGCATGGTTAATGGCGTCGAAGGTGTTCATCCCTGTCATGATAAAACCGAGAATACACAGCAGAGTCAGGACCAGATAGACGAAAACGATATTCTTCGCCACGCTCTTGGTACGTGGTGAGCTTTTTTCTGACCAGTCTGATGATTCCGTCTGGAACAGGCGCATCCCCCCCACGTTGAGCATCGGCAGTATCGCGACCCCCATGACAATGAAACCGATGCCTCCGAGCCATTGCAAGGTGGAACGCCATAGCAGAATACTCGGTGCCATATCATCCAGACCGCTGAGTACCGTCGAGCCGGTCGTAGTGATCCCCGACATGGTTTCGAAGTAAGCATCGGTAAAGCTGATATGGTTGATAAACACGAAGGGTAATGCGGCAAAGGCACTGGCGATAGTCCACACCAGCGTGGTGATCAGGAACATCTCCCTGACCCCTAATTTAAACTCCTGGGTACGGCCAAATGTCAGGCACAGAAAAGCCACGGTATGTGTGATGAACACCGCAATGGCAAAATCGATAAACCCGCCGGTGCCGGTAAAAAAGGCGACCAGAGTCGGGACGTACATGAACAGGGCGATCTTAGATAAGACCAGCCCTATTACGAATATTATGGGGCGAAAATTGACCATAGTTTTTACAAAGAGAGTCTTACAAGAAGAAAGGACTTGGTTGGAATAGGCGTTCTACATCTGGGATATATTTCTTATCAACCAGGAACATCACGACGTGATCATCCTGCTCAATCAATGTGCGGTCGTGGGCAATCAGTACTTCATCGCCACGAACCACGGCGCCAATTGTGGTGCCCGGTGGTAGTTTAATATTACCAATGGCACGGCCAACAACTTTTGAGGTACTGGAATCACCGTGGGCGATAGCTTCAATGGCTTCAGCTGCTCCGCGGCGCAATGAAGAGACGTTGACAATATCGGCTCTGCGGACATGGGTCAGCAAGGCTGAAATTGTTGCCTGCTGTGGGGAGATCGCGATATCAATATTGCCGCCTTGCACTAAGTCTACATAAGCGCCGCGCTGGATCAGCACCATGACCTTTTTCGCGCCCATGCGTTTGGCGAGCATCGCCGACATGATGTTGGCTTCATCGTCATTTGTTACCGCAATGAACACATCAATTTGCTCAATATGCTCTTCGCTCAGCAATTCCTGATCTGAGGCATCCCCGCAGAATACGATGGTATTTTCCAGCATTTCTGACAGATTTTCTGCGCGTTCAGGGTTACGTTCAATCAGCTTAACACTGTAAGACTGTTCCAGACGACGAGCCAGCCCTGCCCCGATATTACCGCCGCCGACAATCATCAGACGTTTGTAAGGTTTCTCAAGACGTTGCAGTTCACTCATTACCGAACGGATATGGTTACTGGCTGCGACGAAGAAGACTTCGTCATCGGCTTCGATAATGGTGGTACCTTGCGGTCGAATTGGGCGTCCCTGACGAAAAATTGCCGCAACACGCGTATCGACATGCGGCATGTGTTCGCGCAGTGCCGACAGGGCATTACCGACCAGCGGGCCACCGTAATAGGCTTTAACGGCAACCAGGCCGACTTTATCTTCAGCAAAACCGACCACCTGCAGGGCGCCTGGATATTCGATCAAGCGTTCGATATACCCGGTAACCAGCTCTTCCGGGGCAATCAGGTGATCAACCGGTACGGCATCTGACTGGAATAACTGCTCTTTTTCTTTGAGGTATTCCGGCGATCGGATACGGGCAACCCGGTTGGGAGTATTGAACAGAGAAAAGGCTATTTGACAGGCGATCATGTTAGTTTCGTCAGAGTTAGTGACGGCAACCAACATATCGGCATCCTGAGCGCCAGCTTCACGCAAGGTACGGGGGTGGCTGGCAAAACCTTGTACGACCCGTAAGTCATACTTATCCTGCAATTCACGCAGGCGTTCCGGATCTTTATCAACGATAGTAATATCATTGTTCTCACCGACAAGGTTCTCAGCCAGTGTGCCACCGACCTGGCCGGCGCCGAGAATGATAATTTTCATAGCATGTGCCTGTATATTCTTCTGTGTAGGTTACTACGCTTCTAACTCAAGAGCATAATGATATGTTTTGAGTTAGAACGATTTAGGCTTTTGGGAGTACGCTTTGGTGTTAGCTTTTTTGCAGTACAGCGTAGTAGAAACCATCCATGTCTGATTCACCCGGTAAGATCTGACGACCAGGTTGCTCCATATCGCTATCAGCTTCTTGCCCTCGATTGATCAAGGTTGCATCGGCTGTGCGTGCAAGGAATGCTTTCACTTGGTCGCTGTTTTCTTGTGGCGTAATAGAACAGGTCGCATACACCAAGGTGCCACCAGGTTTTAGTTGTAGCCACATTGCATCAAATATTTCTGCTTGAAGCACAGCCAGCGCATCAATATCGCTTGCGCGACGTAACCACTTAATATCTGGGTGACGACGAATGACCCCGGTCGCTGAACAAGGTGCATCAAGTAAGATACGGTCAAACTTTTCACCGTGCCACCAATCTGCAGGGTAACGCGCATCGGCACATAATACTTTTGCCTCGAGCTTTAGGCGTGCAAGGTTTTCATAAACACGTGTTAAACGTCGTTCATCACAGTCAATGGCAACCACTTCAGCGGTTGGTTGGCGTTCCATGATATGGGCCGTTTTACCACCGGGTGCTGCGCAACAATCGAGGATTAATTCACCGGCTTGTGGTTGCAGGTAATCAACAGCCAATTGTGCGGCACCATCTTGGACTGATGACCAACCGTCAGCAAAACCTGGTAACTTGCTCACATCACAAGGTGACAATAAACGTAGCGCATCAGCGGCTTCCGGGTGTAATTCGGTTTCGATACCCGCTTCATCAAGAAGCTTGCGGTATTCATCTCGGGTGTGGTGCTGGCGGTTTACCCGTAACCACATAGGTGCTTTGGTATTATTTGCTGTAACAATCGCTTCCAGTTGTTCCGGGTAGCTTGCTTTAAGCATTTTTAATAACCAACCTGGATGACCGTATTTACCTGCGTCATGGCTGATTGATTGTGCATCTAATGCTTCTTGCTGGCGTTGGTAGTTACGCAAAATGGCATTAATTAAACCGCGTAGCTGGGTTTTCTTGAGATCTTTGGTCGCATTAACGGTTTCAGCGACTGCCGCGTGAGCGGGAATACGCATGTAGCCTAGTTGGTACAAACCCACCAGAATTAAATGGTGGAATACACGTTGTTTACCTTTCAATGGTTTATCCATTAGCTGTGTCGTAATGGACTCTAAACGTGGCAACCAGCGTAGTACGCCGTAGCAAATCTCTTGCAGCAAGGCATGGTCACGATCTCGAATGTGCTGCTGGGCTGCAGGTAGTGCTGCTGAAAGGGATTGCCCCTGATCAACAACCTGATAAACAACTTGGGCTGCTGCGGCTCTTACGTTCATACGTATTTCCTGAAATTGGTTTCCACGTAGCCATTCACCATCTTGCTACTTCGCTCAATAGCGGCATCGAAAGCGCTCCATTATACTGATACGTTTTGTATCAAAATGGCACGCTCTCGATACCGTTATTGAACTCAATAGCGTCGAGTTGAACCGCTACAGGCAGAGTAGTTACATTTCTCAATGATCTGGAAAAGAAAAAAGCCAGTGGCTGGGCACAGGCTTCAGACTTCAAAATTACAGTTCGGTGCCTGGTTCAAACCACTCTCGGCGTGAGTTGAGTAAATCTTGCGCTTTCATCGCTTTCTTGCCAGGAGGTTGAAGCTCCGTAAGGCGTAATACACCTTTTCCGGTCGCGACAGCAATGCCTTTCTTGTCTGCTGACAAAATCGTCCCCGGGATTTTACCCTGGTTGTCATCTTCAGAAACGGCTTGCCACACTTTGACATTCTGCCCGGCAACTTCAAAGAAGCTCATCGGCCATGGATTGAAGGCACGAATGCAGCGCTCAATGGCGACGGCATCCATGGTCCAGTCAATCTTTGCTTCTTCTTTGCTTAATTTCTTCGCGTAGTTTGCCAATGCATCGTTTTGCTTTTCAGCAACCGCAGTACCAGCGGCAATATTGGCTAAACAATCAATCAATGCATCAGGACCGAGCCCTGCCAATTTTTCATACATGGTTGCGCTGGTGTCAGTGGCTTCAATGGGTAAGGTTTCGATGCTCAGCATATCACCGGTATCGAGGCCTTCGTCCATCTGCATGATGGTGACACCCGTTTCCTCATCACCCGCCCAGATGGCGCGCTGAATAGGAGCAGCTCCACGCCAGCGTGGCAAGATTGAGCCGTGAACATTGATACAACCCAGTTTTGGGGTATTCAGCACCTCAGTTGGTAGTATCAGGCCATACGCCACGACTACCATGATATCGGCGTTTAAGGCAGACAGTTCTTGCTGGGCTTCTTCATTGCGCAGCGATGCGGGCTGGTAAACCGGAATATCATGCTCTAAGGCGATATTTTTAACCGGGCTGGCGGTTAATTTTTTACCGCGGCCTGCAGGACTGTCCGGCTTGGTGTAAACGGCGATAATTTCATGCTGTGAAGACAACAACGCCGCCAGATGACGGGCGGCGAAGTCAGGTGTACCAGCAAAAACAATACGTAACGGTTTGCTCAAGGTAACCTCGAATGATTAATTTTTGTCGTTAAAACGCTTCAGTTTTTCTAGCTTTTGCTTGATACGCTGGCGCTTCAGTGGCGACAGATAGTCTACAAAAAGTTTTCCAGCCAGATGGTCAAGTTCATGCTGCACACAGATAGCCAGCAGATCATCGGCATCAAAGCTAAATTCATTACCATCGCGATCAAGGGCTTTTACTGTCACTTCCGCAGCTCGCGGAACCAGAGCACGGGCACCGGGAACAGATAAGCAGCCTTCTTCGATACCATCTTCACCGCGCTTGTCGGTGATTTCTGGGTTGATCAGCACCATGGGTTGGTCGCGTTCTTCAGAAATATCAATCACAACAATGCGCTGATGAATGTCAACCTGGGTTGCAGCCAGGCCAATACCTTCTTCGTCGTACATGGTTTCTAACATGTCATCGACAATTTTCTGGATTTCAGGTGTGACGGTTTCTACGGGTTTGGCGACAGTGCGTAAACGCTCATCAGGGAATATTAATACTTGCAATACTGACATAGATACTCGAAAAAATTGAACTGTGCTGAAAATGGAAATAGCTTACTTGCTCTAATTCTAGTCATTTTAAAGATCAAATAACAGCACCTAACGGGATTACATTGTTGGTTATAAGTATCAGTGGCAAGGATTCTTGGCATAAAAAACGCAATATTCGGGGCTCTGAAGGTGACTTGATCTGTTAGCACCGAGCCAAGTTGTTTCATTACGGCTGGAAATTACATCACGAAAAGTTGAACTGTGCCGTAAAGCTCCAGAAGCCAAGACTGGGACCGTAGACATATCAGAATACCAGTGCCAATCTGTGATGCCACACGACCCAAGGAAGGCACAACATGAGGCAACTTCTTATATTATTTATTCTCATTTTGCTTGCTCCCGGAAGCTGGGCAAAATCAGCTCAACCTCTTGTCAGAGCTGATGTTGATGATGTTTATATTGTGAAGAAGGGAGATACGTTGTGGGATATATCATCTCATTTTCTCGCTAATCCCTGGTTGTGGCCAACGTTATGGCAGGCGAACGCTTATATTGCCAACCCCCATTTGATTTACCCGGGCGATCAGTTGCATCTGGTATGGGCCGATGGTCAGCCTCGGTTACGGTTGAAGAAAACGGTGAAATTATCACCAAGCATTCGGGTTACACGCTCACCTATAACGACTTTACAACAGCAGCTTATTTTTCCTTATCTGGCTGAACATCAATTGATCACCCCACCAAATATGACAGAGCTCCCCCGTGTGTTGGGAACCAGTGATGAGCGGGGCTATATGGTGAAAGGTGACACCGTCTGGGTCGATACCGCGCTTGATATCGGTGAAAAATGGTGGGTGTATCGCCCCGAAACTGATTTTGTACGCAAAGGCGTTCAGCAAAAGAATATTGTTTCATTACAAGAGATTGCCAAGCTGGAAGTCACTGCACGAAAAGGCCAGTTAAGCCTGTTGAGTGTGGTCTCCTTCCGCCAGGAAGTTCATCAAAATGATCTCTTGCTGCCAGCACCTCATTCAGGATCCCCGCCGGCGATGACGTTTTCTCCATCGGAATCTACGGTAGATATTCAGGCCAGCGTGTTAGGCCACCTTGACGGACGAGGTTATATCGCGACTTCGCAGGTTGTCGTACTGGATCGCGGCCACTTAGATGGCCTGATCGCGGGCAATGTACTGCAACTGTATCGTCCTGGCGCGAAAGTGATGGGGAATAAGGGACGTTACCATTATCAAACCGACAGTAAAATCGGCCAGAAGCATCAGCTGAGTGATATTCATATTGGTGAAGTCATGGTGATCCGCCCTTATGACTATTTTAGCCTGGCGGTGGTAACCCGCAGTACCGAACCATTCCGTGCCGGTGTTCAAGCGCAGCCACCGCATCGCGTTATTTATGAGTGACGAATTGGAACGTTGGCTGATCCTGGCTGCGGTTCCGTATTTAGGCGGCAATCGGATCAGTAAGCTCTTACAACATGCGACTCCTCATCAATTGCTCACGATGCCCGCTGAACAATTACGGGTAATTGGACTCTCAGATCAACAGGTTCATGCCCTCCACCACCCTAAACGCCAGCGTATTGATGCCTGTTTGGCTTGGGCAGAGCAAAGTGAACAATCGATTCTAACGCTGGATTCACCGTATTATCCTGCGCTTTTAAAAGAGATAGCTTCTGCCCCCCCATTGTTGTTTGTACGTGGTGAAACGCACTGGTTGCGCGAACCACAGCTAGCGGTTATCGGCAGCCGCTCTGCCAGTATCGATGGTCGTGAGGCGGCGTATCATTTTTCTGCCGCGTTGGTGGCTGCCAATTATGTGGTCACCAGTGGTTTAGCTTTAGGTATTGATGGGCAGGCACATTACGGGGCACTAAAGAATGGCGGAGCGACGGTTGCTGTATTGGGGTCAGGGCTGAATCATATCTACCCTGCCCGGCACCGTGACTTAGCCCGTCAAATTACTGAGCAAGGCGCACTGGTTTCTGAGTTCTGGCCGGATGAAAAACCGCGGCCACAAAATTTCCCGCGTCGAAATCGAGTGATCAGCGGGCTGTCAGTTGGCGTATTGGTTATAGAGGCGGCAGAAAAAAGTGGTTCGTTAATTACGGCACGCTATGCGCTTGAGCAAGGACGGGAAGTCTTCGCGTTGCCAGGCTCGATTCAAAATCCAGCCAGTCGTGGTTGCAATGCCTTGATTAAATCTGGTGCTAAACTGGTAGAAAGTCCGGTCGATATCTTTGAAGAGGTGGGAGCTCTAACAGAATGCGCAATAAGTAACCAAATGAACTTGTCATTGCCACAACTTGAAAATGAAGAATTGCCATTTTCAACGGTGTTGGCTAACGTAGGCAATGAGGCAACACCCGTAGATGTAGTTGCTGAACGCTGTAAACAACCCGTACATGAAGTTATGATGCAATTGTTGGAATTAGAATTGCACGGTGTTGTCACTACAGTACCCGGTGGTTATATCAGAACGAGGAGGGGCTAGTCATGATGGATATTCTAATGTACCTGTTTGAAACCTATATCCACAGCGATGTGGAGCTATTGGTTGATCAGGATGAGCTTTCCGATGAGCTTAGCCGTGCTGGATTTCATCAGGATGATATCTATAAAGCTCTAACGTGGTTAGAGAAACTTGCAGCACTGCAAGATACCGAAGATACGCCTTACATGAACGATAGTGCGGTCACGTCGATACGTGTTTATATCCCGCAGGAGATGGCACGTCTGGATGTAACGTGCCGTGGCTTCTTAACCTATCTGGAACAAATTCACGTCTTAAGCGCCGATACCCGTGAAATGGTTATTGATCGTGTGATGGAGCTGGAAACAACAGAATTTGTTTTAGACGATTTGAAGTGGATCATTTTGATGGTGCTGTTTAACGCGCCGGGCAATGAAAATGCCTATAGCCAAATGGAAGATCTGCTCTACGGCGCAGAAGACGGTTACATTCATTAATTACCTATAACCCTGCCCTAGCGAGTGAAAATGTTGTATGGCCGGTAAAATTAACGACCAGTTATTTAGTGCTCATGAGCACGCGTTAGAGCAAGAACAATCCTGCCCGAATTGTGGTGGTACGTTGGCGACGCGCTATGGCAAGCGCGGCCCTTTTCTTGGGTGCTCGAATTATCCTGAGTGTGACTTTATACGCCCGAGAAACCACAACGATGGCCACATTGTTAAGCACCTTGGTAAGCCTTGCCCGCAGTGTGAAGACGAACTGGTATTACGGCAAGGTCGTTTTGGGATGTTTATTGGTTGTGCCAGCTTCCCAGATTGCCAGCACATTGAGCCGTTAGAGAAAAAAGCCGACGATACCCAGATTTTGTGCCCCGATTGCCACAAAGGTCACCTCGTTCAGCGTAAGTCTCGTTATGGAAAAGTCTTTTATGCCTGCGATCAATATCCAGCATGTCGTTTTGCAGTGAACAACAAACCTGTTGCTCAGCAATGTGAAGAATGCGGATTCCCTTTGTTAACAGAGAAAAATCTCGCCAGTGGTACTAAACTGCAATGTGCCGATAAGAAGTGTCACCATATCCAATCATAATCGATCTCGATCTCTCTGAAAATTCCGCTATAATGCTGACGCAATCGTTTACGTCACTTAAATATAGAAGGAATGCTGATGACTAAGCCATTTGTTGCTGTTTTGATGGGATCAGATTCAGATTTGCCGGTAATGCAGGCAACGCTTGATGTTTTAAAGTCTTTTGAAATTACTACAGAAGTGAAAGTTACGTCGGCTCATCGTACACCTGCAGCAACTCACGCCTATGTGACGGATGCTGAAGCGCGCGGTTGTGGCGTATTTATCTGTGCGGCGGGTTTAGCTGCCCACTTAGCGGGTGCTGTAGCGGGTATCACCACATTACCGGTAATAGGTGTGCCGATCGATGCTGGCCCGCTTCAGGGGATGGATGCACTGCTGTCAACGGCAATGATGCCAGGCGGTGTGCCAGTGGCGACTGTTGCTATTGGTAAAGCGGGCGCGAAAAATGCCGGTTACCTGGCGGCACAAATTCTGGCTACGGGTGATAAAGAACTCGCACAAGCGGTGAAAGCGGAGCGTCAAAAGAACGCTGAATCAGTCATCGCGAAAGATGCTGCTTTACAAGAGCGTCTAAAGGGTTAAATAATAGCCATGAATTCAAGAGGCGCTCTCTTTAGAGCGCCTTTTTTATTGCTTTGAATATGGTTATTGATGAGGTCGATATGGACAACTTGCAACAAGTTGTAGCTGCGTTAAAAGACGGTGAAGTCATTGCTTATCCGACTGAGGGTGTGTTTGGAGTGGGTTGCGATCCTGATAATCAACAAGCGGTCGAAAAACTATTAACCTTAAAACAGCGCCCTGTTGAAAAAGGATTGATCCTGATTGCTGCTGATTATCAGCAGTTGTTGCCTTATATTGATGATAGCCAGCTGACTGAACAGCAAAAGCAGAAGATTTTTGCGACCTGGCCTGGCCCTGTTACCTGGGTAATGCCAGTGAAAAAAAATGTACCTGCTTTTCTGACCGGGCAATTTAACTCAATCGCGGTACGTGTCAGTGATCATCCTTTAGTACAACAGCTCTGTACTCACTTTGGTAAACCTATCACTTCAACCAGTGCTAACCTAACAGGGCTGCCGCCGTGTAAAACGGCCACTGAAGTCTATGATCAGTTGGGCAAATATCTAAGTGCTATCTTAGAGGGTGAGACTGGCGGGCGAGAAAATCCGACTGAAATTCGTGATGCATGCAGTAACAATGTGCTGCGCCAAGGCTAGCAAATGGCAGTAAGGCCCGTTACGACCTCACAAGGAGAAATGATGGAACATGTCGATAAACATGCTGTAAAAGCCTTTTTACTCTCACTTCAGGATAGAATCTGCCAGAGTCTGGAATATCAGGATGGCACGGCAACATTTGAACAAGATGAGTGGCAGCGCGAACAGGGTGGCGGCGGACGCAGCCGTGTATTGCGTAATGGCAGCGTGTTTGAGCAGGCGGGTGTCAATTTCTCTCATGTTTTCGGCTCCAAAATGCCGGCATCGGCGACTGCGCACCGTCCTGAGCTGGCGGGGCGTAGTTTTGAAGCAATGGGTGTTTCTTTGGTGATCCACCCTAACAACCCGTACATCCCGACCTCTCATGCCAACGTACGTTTCTTTATTGCCGAGAAAGAAGGCGAAGCACCGGTATGGTGGTTTGGTGGTGGTTTTGATCTGACCCCTTTTTATCCGTTTGAAGAAGATTGCCAGCACTGGCACGATACCGCGAAAGCAATTTGCGCCCCTTTTGGTGAGGATCTTTATCAACACCATAAAGAATGGTGCGATCAATACTTTTATTTACCGCACCGTAATGAAACCCGCGGTGTTGGCGGTCT
Source organism: Photobacterium sagamiensis (assembly GCF_050337085.1). Lineage (NCBI taxonomy): Bacteria > Pseudomonadati > Pseudomonadota > Gammaproteobacteria > Vibrionales > Vibrionaceae > Photobacterium > Photobacterium sagamiensis. Next base: position 75,206 of record NZ_JAKJSP010000036.1, read on the forward strand.
GTTCTTCGATGATCTCAATGAGTGGGGGTTCGAGCAAAGCTTCGCGTATCTACAGGCCGTTGGTAGCGGTTACTTAGACGCTTACTTACCCATAGTCGACAAGCGTCAGCATACTCCATACGGTGAACGTGAGCGTGAATTCCAGCTATACCGCCGTGGTCGCTATGTGGAATTTAATCTGGTTTATGATCGCGGTACCCTATTTGGCCTGCAAAGCGGTGGCCGTACAGAGTCGATATTAATGTCGATGCCGCCATTGGCCCGCTGGGAATATTGCTATGAGCCGAAACCGGGATCGCCAGAAGCCAACCTCTATGAGAATTATCTTAAGCCGTGCAATTGGTGATCGTATTAACTGTTTGAGCTTGAGATAGTGCAGTGATAGGGTCGATTTATCGACCCTTTATTATTTTGGACAGAAATTTACATGGATAAGTACGTCGTTTTCGGTAACCCCATAGGCCAGAGCAAATCCCCTTTCATTCATACATTGTTTGCCCGTCAAACTGCCCAAGCGATGACGTATACCGCTGAGTTGGTACCCATTGATGGATTTGTTGCGGCCGCAGATGCTTTTTTTGCTTCTGGTGGGCGGGGTTGCAATATCACTGTGCCCTTTAAAGAACAGGCCTACCTGTATGCGACTCAGCTAACTGAGCGTGCAAAGTTGGCGGGTGCCGTGAATACGTTAAAAAAGCTCGATGATGGTGCCATTGTAGGTGACAACACCGATGGTGAAGGTCTGGTACAAGATTTACTGCAAAATCAGGTAGAGCTGTCTGGCAAGCGGATCTTATTAGTCGGTGCTGGTGGTGCAGCCCGGGGAGTTATTCTCCCTTTGCTGGCTCAAAAGCCTGAAGCAGTGGTCATTACCAATAGAACCCCAGCAAAAGCCCAGCAACTGGCCGATATCTTTTCTGCTTATGGGGCTGTTTCTGCGCTTGGACTCAATGATGCCAATGAGCCGGAGTTTGATGTCATTATCAATTCCACATCAGCCAGTTTAAGTGGGCAGTTACCTGGCTTATCAGATAGCCTGATCAAGCCGCAGATGACTTGCTACGATATGGTGTATGGATCCGATGTGACGGCCTTTAATCAATGGGCTCATGAATTGGGTGCCGGAAAGGTGCTTGATGGCCTGGGGATGTTGGTTGGTCAGGCTGCTGAAAGTTTTATGGTGTGGCGAGGTATTCGCCCCGGAGCGAAACAGGTCCAACGCGAACTTCGACGCGCATTACAAGATTAAGTGGAACAACAATGAATCAAGATATTTTATTTGCTGACATCCAAAGTTGGGATAACGATAAGCTGGCCGTCAACTTTCCTGCGCAACAGGCAGGTGCATTAATCATCTGTTGGGTGAGCCTGCAATGGCTTCAGCAGAAAACAGCGCAAAAATTAACAAAAGAATCGGATATATTAGCAATGTTTTCTGCCAATCGTTTCGATTTAGAAGAATTGGCAGAAGCACTGATTGAGGACGAAGCGTTTGATAGCGAGGGACATATCCTTATTGATTAAGGGTTCTCATTATCAGCAAGGTACTCATTCTTCAATCTGACATAGTTATCAGCAGAAGCAGGCAGAAAAGCGCGCTCCTTCTCATTAAGCGGACGTGCTTGTTTTACCGGGCAGCCTTTATAGAGGAAACCACTCTTTAATGTTTTGCCTGGTGGAACTAAGCTTCCTGCACCAATGATCACATCATCTTCGACGTTCGCACCATCTAATAAGATAGCCCCCATTCCCACTAAAACTCGATTGCCAACCTGACAGCCATGCAACATTGCCTTATGTCCAATAGTGACATCATCGCCAATAAGTAAAGGGTGACCATCCGGTTTATCGGCTGTCTTGCGAGTGACGTGCAAAACCGTACCATCTTGAACATTGCTACGAGCACCTATTTTTATCTGGTTTACATCGCCCCGTGCGGCGACTAATGGCCAGATACTGGCGTCATCACCTAATTCGATATCGCCAACGATCACTGCTGAACTATCGATATAGGTATTTTCACCAAGTGTTGGCGTTATTCCTTTATATGATCTGAGAGCTGAATGCATGAAGTACACCTTACTGAAGTCATTTTTTAAAAGAATAGCGAAGTCATGATGTGATTTGCACCGACAAACCGGGCATTTGAACGATAATTGCGCACCCGGATAGAAATGACGAATTTATTTCAAAACACCCCTTGCCAATGTGATCGAACTCTCTATAATGCGACCTCACTGACACGGAGCACGGCGATAAGCCAGCAACGAATCAGTATGTTCTTTAACAATTTGACCATGCAATCTGTGTGGGCACTCGTGAAATGATTCGTCGAAAGATTTATCAATGAACTGAGTGACCAAACGATGTAGTTACTGCAGAGTAATTATATTGGCACAGTCAATTTACGTTTCGCTCTTTCTTCTCGAAGAAGGGGTTGAAACAGAAAATCAGTAAAAATCATTGAGCCGTTCCGAAAGGAACAACAAAACTTTAATTGAAGAGTTTGATCATGGCTCAGATTGAACGCTGGCGGCAGGCCTAACACATGCAAGTCGAGCGGTAAC
>NZ_JAKJSP010000037.1:0-75183 GCF_050337085.1 Photobacterium sagamiensis
AATGCTAATGTCCAGAAGGCCGTGCTCATCCAATCGGAACACCGTGCTTTCAAAGATGCGATCAAAGCAACCGTGCCGGCTCCAGTACCTGAGCTTCCGGTAAATGCGGGAGTAATGAATTTCCGGACGACAGTCATCCCCTTTTTCTATTGGGAGTTCAGCCCACTGACAACCCGTGTGTAAGAGTTTCAGGATGCAGTTGAAGATTTTATAGTCGGTGATTTTTGGGGATGGTCCAGACTTGGGTTGCTTGAGGTGGGGTAAGATAAATTCATCGAATTGCTGAGGTGTTAAATTGGTCGGGATCCTTTGCCACCGCTGACTTCTCGGTTTTTTGGCCATGAACGTTCCTGTCTGTTGGCAAAAATCGGAAGTCTACTCTCTATCCCTTACCCAGAGCACCTTTCAGACAAATTCAGGGACATCTCGAAACCCGCAATGAGTTGGGCAAAAGGCAGCGCTCGGCGGCATCACCAAAGTGGCTGGCCGCACCCTACAGCAAAAATTAAAAGTGCTGATGTTTCAAGCCCTTCGCCCTGCTCATATCACCCGGCTGTATGGTGTAACTGCCAGCCATAAATCAATGTTAACAAGAGAGTGTAGACGGTAAGAATGTAATACCAACCGCCACTCAATTTCGGGGTTTTAATCGGTGCCACATTTAATATCGCTAATGCCACTAAGACAATATAGAGGAGTGTGGCGAAAACAGACGCACCGACAAGGCCATCAAAAACAAAAAGAAAGGCCAGGATGATGCTGTTATTGTCCAATGCTAAACCTTGGTAGGTTGATTCGTCGATCAAACCAAATACATTGAAATAACTTAATCTGAGCACTCCTGCTGCGACGATAATAAAAGCTCCCGGAACGAACCAAGGACTAAAATTACCGTAGCTTAATAAAACGACTGCAGGGCAGATGCCAAAGCTGACAATGTCGATCAGTGAGTCGAGTTGCCCACCGAATAGCCGCTGCTTTTCAGTCCTGCCTTTCAGCCGTCGGGCGATAATCCCATCGCTCCAGTCAAAGAATATGGCCCAAATCAGCCCGATCATTGCGGCTGGGAATATACCTAAAATAGCGAAATATATTGCCAGCACCGAAGAAAAAAGCCCCGCCAGTGAGCAGAGGTTGGGTAAGTCTTTAGCGAAGGAGAGTATCGTTGCTGGTGTCACAAGCGAGTCGTCGGTGCTTTCTACTGCTGACATGTGTTTTCCTCTGGCTCTGCGTTATTGACAGGAACGGCATCGTTACTTGAATTAAGCTTTCCAGCGGCTACTATGTTATTTAACGCAGCGACGATATTGCTGTTTTCAGCTGGAGTGCGACTGGCTATACGAATATAGCGGTCAGATTCAGGCATGCTTTTACCTTCGCAATGTTTAATATATATATTGTGATCAACGAACAGTTTTCGAGCCACATCCGGGCCGGAAGGTGCGTGATCGGGGAGGCGGCAGAAAATATAGTTGGCTTCTGGTTTATAGACAACCATACCGTCGATCGAACAAAGGTCTAGATAAAACTGATCCCGTTCTTTCCGAACCTGGGCGCAGCTAGTCTCGAACTCTTCACGGTATTCAGGTGCCATTTTTAGAAAAGTCTCGGCAAAACCATTCAAGTTCCAAATATGTAGTCCCGCACGAACTTTATCAGCAAAAGCAGCATTGGCCGTGAGCATATAACCGATACGCAAGCCGCAGATACCGTAAGCCTTACTCATGCTCTTAAAAATCGCCAGATTTTGGTACTGTGCGATATCTCTTTCAAGCGTCTCTTTATCGCGATTGCTGGCAAAGTCGATAAAGGACTCATCGACGATGAGCATGCAGTCGTGCTCGGCCAGTTTTGTCACCAAACGAATAAGGTCAGCCTTGGGTACCAACAATGAAGTTGGGTTGTTGGGTGTCACCACTATCGCAACATCGGCCTTGCAACGTTGTGCCTCTGCAGCGAACTTGTCTACGTCAAGCTGGAAAGATGGCGCATCAAGCGCAAACTCGACAACGGTTCCTACTGGAGCGGCATTGGCATACTCATTAAAAGACGGCACAGGAATAATGAGTTTTTTCGCAACATGCCCAGAGACGATTTTGATAAGTTCTGCGGCACCGTTCCCCACCACAATTCGTTCCGGTGGTTGATCAATCAGGTCCCCTACCCAACCGGCCAATGTGCCTTGGGCAACGGGATAATTTAGGACTAACTCATGGATTTGGCTTTTCAGCAGTTCAAAGAACCGCTCTGGTGGAAAGTGAAGATTGTACAGGTAGGCATGATCAATAAAGCCATAGCGCCAATAGCCTCCATGGGCAGTGGCGAGTGCTTCATATTGCTGTTCTCTAGAGGTTTGATCTTGATTCTGCATTACTTTGATTCTTACCTTATCAGGCTATAACAGGCGCGGTTGGCACACTGAAGAGCACATTGCGCCACAAAATGAATAGAAGAGTAGCAAGCGCTCTATACAGTGTCTGTTTTTTTATTTGCACGAATATTCTGAATATCCGTCACCAGAGGTCTAAGCCAGCGTTCAGCGGCTGTGGTCTGAGGAGCACGAGGAAACAACAGCTCCGCCTGATGCAAATCTGCTACGGTATCAATCTCATACCATCGGTCTTCGTGAAAGAAAACAGCTTCAAATTTAAGCGAACCGTTGGCCACCATATCGGCAAATACCACTTCATAATATTCACCAACACGCTCGTCAGTAATATAGCGGTCTAACAACGTTATCATCTTATGCCAGCTCTCCAAGGATAGGCTGTAGATGTTAACGGTTTTATACCGGAGTTTATCATCTAGATTCTGTTTAACATGGAAAGCAGTGACGTCTTCTTTGGCATTGAGTTCAACGGTTGTTCCATTCATCCAGGGTAGGATATTGGAAATCGCCATTCTGTCCGGTGTTAGCATATCCTCTAGCATGGATTTTTCAAAAACCAGATCGCTTTCTATCAGCATAAATGGCTCTTGGATAGCCTGCCGAGCCAGCCAAAGTGAGTAAATATTGTTGGTTGTCTTATAGACAGGATTAAAGACGTACTCGACCTGCATATCCGCAGCGTTTTTTTGAAGAAATTCACGGACACAATGATCCAAGTATCCTGTTACCACCACCAATCGACTGATACCCAGCGAACGGAGATTATCAACCAAACGACCTAAAATGGGTATTCCTCCGACCTCGGTAAGACACTTTGGTGCATCAAGGGTTAATGGGCGCAGGCGTGATCCAGTGCCTGCGGCTAAAAGCAGTGCAGTAGTTATACGATTACCAATAGTCATAAATAGTCAGTTATCCTCACAGTCATAGCTAGAAATTTTATCGACGTCAGTTTTTTGTCTTTTCAACCAGGCCTCTATTTCATCCCTATAGAAGCGTCATCAACTCCCTATTTTGGACCCAGTAAGCTAACCTTTTTGCGCCAGTCGTTAGAGATGGCCGCTGCTGAGCTTAAAATATTTGGCCCACACATCTACGGTCAAGATCACAACAAATAAACTTCTGTAAACTTCTGTTAACAATCTTATCGTTTGTATACTAAGTAATTATTGACGCAGTTGCAAAAATTATCAGCCAAAAATCAGTAATTTATCTATTTTCACGCAGTAATAATGTTTAGTGATGTAATCATTGGTAGTTATTTTTTATCACTCAAATCACAAAAAACACCATCGGAAACGGAAGTCTGGCCAATCAATAATACAACTACTTTTTAACAAAACTTCCTGTTAAATCAATGATGAACCAACGTGACCTGACGCACAAAAACATCAGATTCCTTTGATGCTTGCCAGCTTTCTGAACATCAATGCAAATGATAAAATTATCACCTAATTACAATTTTTGTGAGATTGATCACGGAAGGTAATTAAAGTGCAATTATCAAAATTCTGTAACTGTTCACCCGCAAATGGTTGACAGTTAGAACGTTAGCTCTTTAGGTATTGGGTAATAGGTCTTTTCAATGCAAGCTCGCACCACCGATTTTAACCAGTCATAAGGGTTGAGTCGGAGCAGCTTTGCCGTTTCAAGGAGAGACAACATGCGTTGCCTAAACTGCTCTCCTCGATGGGAACGCACACCATAGCAACCAACTCATTGCGGGTTGTAGAGTGATTGGGATTGGGTCGCTATCAAATGAGTCTTCTCTGACGGTTTGAAGCTGGAGTTTTAGCTCTGGCGGACGTTAAATCACCGATTTTCGCTGTCCTCGGTGTTTGCAGAGCACAGCGATCCGGGAGAGCCCCATCCTGAGACTCTCCTGACGCCACTTACTTACAAAACTCAGCTCTGGCAGAAGTGCCTGAGGTTGATCATCGTATAAGCGATCGTTTTTAGCGCGTAATGCACTGGACTGAGCCGTTCAAACCGGAGCAACAGACGCTTAAACTTGTCTTCCCAGGCAAAAACACGCTCGATGGTACGGAAACGTTCTTTGAAGATATCCGGGTTATAAAACCGCTTTCGACCCCGCTTGGAAGCCTTGCGGTTCCTGGGATTCTCCGGAATATTCGGTGTCATCCCCTGGTTGAAGATCACCTTCCGATTGGTTCGGCTATCATACACACCATCCAGGCTCATGATGCGACCCTTCAGGTCAAGGCCAACCGCCTTAACCATCTGCTTCAGAGACTTCATGGCCTCTGGCAGCAAAGGACATTCATTGCGATTGCCTGGTGCAGCGATAAAGGGGGCGATGACGTTGCAGTTGCGATCACAAACAGCCACGACTTTATCGCCTTTCATGTGCTTATGCCCATTGAATCCAAGGTTATCCCCTCCCTTCTTGGCGGCCGTTGACGTCCCATCTCCTTGGAGAATACTAATGTCCAGAAGGCCGTGCTCATCCAATCGGAACACCGTGCTTTCAAAGATGCGATCAAAGCAACCGTGCCAGCTCCAGTACCTGAGCTTCCGGTAAATGCGGGAGTAATGGATCTCCGGGCGACAGTCATCCCCTTTTTCTATTGGAAGTTCAGCCCACTGACAACCCGTGTGTAAGAGTTTCAGGATGTAGTTGAAGATTTTATAGTCGGTGATTTTTGGAGGAGGTCCATGCTTAGGTTGTTTGAGGTGGGGTAAGATAAATTCATCGAACTGCTGAGGTGTTAAATTGGTCGGGATCCTTTGCCACCGCTGACTTCCCGGTTTTTTGGCCATGAACGTTCCTGTCTGTTGGCAAAAATCGGGAGTCTACTCTCAATCCCTTACCCAGAGCACCTCTCAGACAAATTCAGGGACATCCCGAAACCCGCAATGAGTTGATTGCGATAGACTTCACCTTTCATGACCTGAAGGCGAAAGGAATCTCTGATTACGAAGGAACCATGGCTGACAAGCAACGTTTTTCAGGCCACAAAGAGATGGGACAAGTAAACACCTATGACCGTAAAACCGACATCGTTCCGACAATCGGCTCGGAAAGTATTAGCAAATAGTATTAGCAAAGTATTAGCAGTCGAAGTGGGCTCTGTTTGAATTTTTAAAAATCAAGGGTGATAAAACGGAGAAAAGAGAGGGTGAGAACGCACACCCTTACCACTATAACTTACTGTTTTTTATGGTTTTTCATAACAAACGCATCTAGCTTATTGGCAAAACTCTGACGATCAGATTGATTCAACGTGGCAGGGCCACCCGTTTGAATTCCGCTGCTTCGCATGGTTTCCATGAAATCACGCATTTGTAAGCGCTGCTTAATCGTGTCTTTGGTGTACATTTCACCACGAGGGTTTAATGCATGTACTTCATTTGTGATCAGCTCATCGGCTAAGGGAATATCAGCGGTGATCACCAAGTCCCCTTTTTCAGCTTGCTGCACAATGTGATTATCTGCCACATCAAAGCCTGCCGGAACTTGTGTTGATCGAATATGTGGTGAAGGCGGTACTCGCACATGGTGGTTTGCGACTAACGTCACCATGATCCCTACTCGGTTTGCCACACGAAACAGGATCTCTTTAATCACATTCGGACACGCATCGGCATCAACCCAAATCTGCATCTTATACTCTTCCTTTTTTTGTCGTTCATGACTGAACGCCATTTTATACCAATCTGCATAACAGCATACAAAAAAGCCGCCATTAATTAACGGCGGCTTTTTTAGCTTCTACAGTTTGCTCTTTTGCAAACCAATAGAGCGGACTAATAGATTAGCCTGTAAGACCTTGCTTACGTAGGTACTCTTCGTAAGTACCGTGGAAATCTTCAACGCCATCTTTAGTGATTTCAAGGATGCGAGTTGCAACCGAAGATACGAACTGACGGTCATGAGATACAAACATTAATGTACCTTTAAAGTTCTCAAGCGCAAGGTTCAATGCTTCGATAGATTCCATATCCATGTGGTTGGTTGGTTCATCCATCAGAAGGATGTTTGGTTTTTGCATGATTAGCTTACCAAACAACATACGACCTTGCTCACCACCAGAAATCACTTTAACAGATTTCTTGATGTCGTTTTGAGAGAACAGCATACGACCAAGGATACCGCGAACAACTTGCTCGTCGTCACCTTCGTTTTTCCACTGGCCCATCCAGTCAAGAAGTGTCATATCTTCTTCGAAGTCTGCACTATGGTCCTGAGCATAGAAGCCGATATTGTGGTTTTCAGACCACTTGATCATGCCTTCCATTGGTTCCATTGCACCAGCAAGGGTATTAAGGAGAGTAGATTTACCGATACCATTCTGACCGATAATTGCGATACGCTCGCCCACTTCAACCATTAGCTTAACGCCATTGATTAGAATGTTCTCGCCGTAACCTTGCTTTAGACCTTCAACTTCCAGAGCATTACGGAAAAGCGGTTTTTCCTGGTCAAAACGAATGAACGGAGTTTGACGGCTTGATGCTTTAACTTCGCTAAGCTGGATCTTATCAAGCTGCTTCTGACGCGACGTTGCTTGTTTTGCTTTTGATGCGTTAGCAGAGAAACGGCTTACGAACGTTTGTAGTTCAGCCATCTGTGCTTTCTTCTTCGCATTATCAGCATGTAGCTGATCACGTGATTGCTCTGCCGCGAACATGTACTCATCATAGTTACCAGGGAACAGGCGAAGTTCACCGTAATCCAGATCAGCCATGTGGGTACAAACACTGTTTAAGAAGTGACGGTCGTGCGAGATGATGATCATTGTGCAGTTACGTGCCAACAAGATCTCTTCCAACCAGCTAATAGTGTGGATGTCCAGGTTGTTCGTCGGTTCGTCAAGAAGCATAATTTCCGGGTCCGCGAAAAGAACCTGAGCAAGAAGAACTCGTACTTTAAGACCCGGAGCAACTTCGCTCATTAGGCCAAAGTGCTGCTCTTCAGGAATACCAAGACCAAGAAGTAGTTCACCAGCACGTGCTTCTGATGAGTAACCATCCATTTCAGCGAATTCTGTTTCTAGATCGCCAACACGCATACCATCTTCATCTGACATTTCAGGCAAAGCGTAAATACGGTCACGTTCTTCTTTTACTTTCCAAAGCTCTTTGTGACCCATGATAACGGTATCAACAACAGAGTACTCTTCGAATGCAAACTGATCCTGGCCCAGTTTCGCCATGCGCTCATTTGGATCTAATGAAACAGTACCGCCTGATTGCTCTAATTCGCCGCCAAGGATTTTCATGAATGTTGACTTACCACAGCCATTCGCACCGATTAGACCGTAACGCTTACCGCCGCCGAATTTAACTGAAATATTTTCAAACAATGGCTTATCGCCAAACTGCATTGTAATGTTAGCTGTAGAAATCAATGTACTGTTCCATAAATAGTTTATGTATCAAGCATTAAAAAAGCCGACATCATTAGCCAGCTTCTTCAATTTTAATTGCGGCGAAGTATAGCAGGTTTCGTGAGCCACATCACTATGAATAATGATTGTTTATCCATATTTGTCTATCAAACAATGCCTTACTGACTTAGCACTTAATGGTCTCTCCCCTCCGTCATACCCGAGGCGTCGGAAATCCATGAACGAAGTGGATTACTACATGCAGCACTGTGATCAACCATTACAAACTGTCTAGAAATGTGAGCACAACTGTAAGGTATTGCTACACTTTAGTCGTTAAAAACTCACTAAGCGGTATTCATACGATCAATCTCAGGAGGAGAATGATGAACGCATTGTCAATTAGGAAACGATTATTATTACTCATCATTATTGCTGTTCTTGCACTAATAACGGTAACAAGCATTACCTTGATAAATCAGAAAGCCGATATGATGGCTGAACGAAAAAATCAAATTCAGGTGCTGGTTGAAACTGCAGAAATCCTAGTCACCCGCTTGTATCAACAAGCAAATGCAGGTGACATCACAATGAATGAAGCAGAACAACGAGCCAAACAAGCCATTGATGCCATGCGATATGGAAAAAATGGTTACTTTATGATCTATAACACTCAGGGAGTGATGGTACACCACCCTATTGCTACCAATCTTATCGGTAAAAATCTCAATACCCTGCAAGATATAAATGGGGTATATATTGTGCGCGAACAAATTTCTACAGCACTCAATGGTGATGGTTTTGCTGATTACTACTGGAAAAAATCAAGTAATGACGAAACGCCCTACCATAAAGTTTCATATTCTATCTTCTTCGAACCTTGGGGATGGGTACTCAATACCGGCTTATATGTCGATGATGTTGAGTCAGCTTTCTGGGGCAGCGTTACTCTATTACTTCCTGCTATTTTGTTAATTGCAGCTCTATTGGTAGCAGCATCTCTTGTCATATCTTCTAGTATCGTTTCACCATTAAACAAGTTACAACAGCTAATTAGTCTGGCGGAAAAAAACTTAGATCTGACGGCTCGCTCAACTATTACCGGTAACAATGAAGTATCGGCCGTGGGTCAGGCATTCAATAGCCTGATGGACGCTTTTGAACAAACCCTTACCAGTATTTCCCATGGTGCCACTCAGCTTAACAAAGAAGCAGAAAAACTCGATAATTTATCAGATTATATCGTTACAGCATCAACACATCAGTCTGACGATACTAGCTCTATTGCAGCTTTAGTGCATGAATTTACATCCAGTATCAATACCATTTCGCTTGATGCCGATCAGATGAAACAACTCTCAAATGAAAGCGGCAACCACGCATCTCAAGGTGCAGCCACCATGCACCAAACCTTAGATAACATGAAAAAAATGTCTGAGACATCCATTGAATCCAGCAATGCTGTATCAGATTTGGATGGTCACTCTAAGGAAATTGAAGGCATTATTAATGTCATCAAGAACGTTGCTGAACAAACGAATTTGCTTGCACTGAATGCTGCGATTGAAGCCGCAAGAGCCGGAGAACAAGGCCGTGGTTTTTCTGTTGTAGCAGAGGAAGTCAGAAACTTAGCCGAACGTACTTCTGATTCGACTAAACAGATCACCTCTACAATTCAAGATCTGAGAATAGGTATTGAGAACACGGTTAACCATATTGAAAACAATGTGACTGCTGTTAATCACAATATGGAACAAACTCAAAAAGCAGAATTAAAAGTACTTCACATGCAAAAAATGTCTGAACAACTAATCATGATCATTGATGAAGTCTCTGGCTCATTACACGAGCAATCGAATGCAAACAATGAACTAGCAGAACGCATTCATAAAATTGCAGATATGGCGACAAATAACCATCAATCCGCAGCAGAAGTTCAAGTAGCCGCTAAGGAAGTGAACAGCTTGGTATCAACATTTCAGTTATCTATTAATCGGTTTAACGTTTCATAGTTAACTTTCAACTTAGTACTTTGTGTGCAGTTACGGGGGCTTTTATTTTCAGGAAAGCCTTGACTGCACATCGAGTTATTTATCAAAAAAAGGCGAACCCAGAGGCTCGCCTTACATTCAGCTATAACGTCGATTAGTACGACTTATTCCCAATCAAGGATCACTTTGCCAGACATGCCAGAACGCATGATGTCAAAGCCCTGCTGGAAATCGTCTATCTTGTAGTGGTGCGTGATAATTGGTGTTAAATCCAAACCAGACTGAATCAAGCTTGCCATCTTATACCACGTTTCAAACATCTCACGACCATAGATACCTTTGATAATCAAGCCTTTAAAGATCACCTGATTCCAGTCTACCGCCATATCTGATGGTGGAATACCCAGCAGTGCAATTTTACCGCCGTGGTTCATGTTCGTTAACATGCTGTTGAATGCTGACGGCACACCGGACATTTCCAGACCCACATCGAAGCCTTCGGTCATGCCCAGTTCAGCCATCACATCTTCAAGCTTCTCTTCCGCAACGTTAACGGCACGTGTTACGCCCATCTGACGAGCAAGATCAAGGCGGTATTCGTTCACATCAGTGATAACAACGTGGCGAGCACCAACGTGCTTTGCAACAGCTGCCGCCATAATACCAATTGGACCTGCACCGGTTATGAGCACGTCTTCACCCACTAGATCGAACGATAGCGCCGTATGAACAGCATTACCAAACGGGTCAAAGATAGATGCCAGATCGTCAGAAATGCTGTCAGGAATCTTAAACGCATTAAATGCAGGAATGACCAAATACTCAGCAAATGCGCCTTCACGGTTTACACCCACACCTGTCGTGTTACGGCACAGGTGTGTACGACCACCGCGACAGTTACGGCAATGGCCGCATGTAATATGGCCTTCGCCAGATACACGGTCACCGATTTCAAAACCACGAACTTCCTGGCCGATGCCAACCACTTCACCAACATACTCATGACCGACAACCATTGGTACCGGTATGGTTTTTTGTGACCATTCGTCCCAGTTGTAGATATGGACATCAGTACCGCAAATCGCCGTTTTCTTGATGCGGATAAGTAGATCATTGTGGCCCATTTCAGGCTTGTCTACTTCGGTCATCCAGATGCCTTGTTCAGGCTTTAGTTTTGATAGCGCTTTAATTTTCATTGTTCTATTCGCTTACATCTTGAATGCTGTAATAGGCCAGGTTGGTCACCCTTGATAGCCTTTTACAGCATATAACGAGAATAAAGTTGCCTCTTGGATCTTTAAGAGACACGTTTGGAATTAATTTGAAGTATCGAGTAGATAGTGTCGAGAAGCGAGTAAAGGACGATAAATACTCGTCCCTCGCTTCCCGCAGCCCGAGACTTAAATAATCCCCATCTCTTTGCCCACTTCGATAAACACATCGATTGCGCGATCTAGTTGCTCAGGTGAATGAGCTGCAGACATTTGAGTACGAATACGCGCTTGACCTTTTGGTACTACAGGGAAAGAGAAACCAACGACGTAGATACCTTTCGCCAGTGCACGTTCTGCAAATTCTGCCGCTACTTTCGCATCACCCAGCATAATTGGAATGATTGCGTGATCTGCACCAGATAGTGTGAAGCCAGCCTCAGCCATACGAGTACGGAAGTGCGCTGAGTTTTCCCATAGACGCTTACGCAGGTCACCACTTTCAGCAAGCAGGTCGATAACACGAATCGATGCAGAAACAATCGCAGGGGCCACTGAGTTCGAGAACAAGTACGGACGAGAGCGCTGACGTAACCAATCAATCACTTCTTTCTTACCAGCCGTATAACCGCCCGAAGCGCCGCCCATGGCTTTACCCAATGTGCCCGTAATGATGTCGATGCGATCCATTACATTGTGGTGCTCGTGTGTACCACGGCCATTTTCGCCCATAAAGCCGACTGCGTGTGAATCATCGATCATCACAAGCGCACCGTACTTATCAGCAAGATCACAAATTGCAGGAAGGTTAGCAACAACACCGTCCATCGAGAAAACACCGTCAGTAACAATCAGTGTATTGCGAACACCCGCTTCCTTCGCGGCAATCAGCTGCGCTTCGAGCTCTGCCATATTGTTGTTTGCATAACGGAAACGCTTGGCTTTACAAAGGCGAACACCATCGATGATAGATGCGTGGTTTAGGGCATCAGAGATAATTGCATCTTCAGGGCCTAAGATTGTTTCGAACAGGCCGGTATTGGCATCAAAACAAGAGGTATACAGAATTGTATCTTCCGTACCCAGAAAGGCCGATAGTTTTTGTTCTAGTTCTTTGTGAGAATCCTGAGTACCACAGATAAAACGTACCGATGCCATGCCGAAGCCATGCTCATCCATACCGGCTTTTGCCGCTTTAATCAGTTCAGGGTGATTGGCTAAACCAAGGTAGTTGTTCGCGCAGAAGTTCAGAACTTCTTCACCAGTATCAACACCATCTTTGTTAAGGATAGAAACAGCCGCTTTTTGCGCTGACGTAATGATACGCTCAGACTTGTATAATCCCTCAGCTTTTACGTCTTCGATTTGCTGGTTGATTTGGTCGTAGAATGCAGCAGACATAGTGTTCCTCACATTTATTATATTTTGGGGAAATAGCTATCCAGTGAAATACAAACTTAACGCATGTCTTACAACATCGATAAGGTCACTTAACACTCGCTCGTAGATTATTAGCTAATAAATCGTACAATTAACACATCGATTTAACTTTAAACATTCTAATTCAAGTGCATTACAACTATTATCCCCTCATGTGGAAAATGATTGTTGAACCTGAGGCACAAATCCGTGGACACTAACAGACTTATTGCATTAATGCCTGATCTCGCAGTCTTTATTATTGTTGTTGATGAAGGCAGTTATACGGCTGCAGCAAAGAAGCTTGGTGTCACGCCATCTGCGCTCAGTAAACAGATTTCACGCCTCGAGCAGTCTCTTTCGGTCAAGTTAATTGAACGCACTACCCGTAAGTTAATGATCAGTGAGTCTGGCACTAAAATTTATGAACAATGCAAGGTAATGACCAATGCTGCTAAGCAGGCTGTTGAGATCGCCAGCTCTGAACATACCATTCCATCAGGCATGCTCACCGTGGCCGCGCCAAAAGCCTTTCTGAGTATAGTACTGCAACCCTTAGTGACCCCTTTTCTTACGCAATACCCTGATATTCAGCTAAAGCTAAAAGCCTCTGATGGTGAGATTGATATCCTTTCTGAAGGCATCGATGTTGTTTTTCGTTTAACAGAACACCCTTCAGAAGCCTTGGTGAATAAAAAGATTGGTAAAGTAAATCTAACCTTATGTGCAAGCCCTGATTACCTTGAACAACGTGGCGAACCGCAAGTGCCAACCGATCTGATTGATCACGATTGTATCTACCTGGGTGAAACCGCCACCGACCATATTTGGGACTTCGTCAAAGACGACCAATTTTACACCGTGAGTGTGACGGGGCGCTACGCCGTGAATCACTCTCAGATGCGTTTGAAAGGCGTTAAAGACGGTTTAGGTATTGGTATTTTCCCTGATTTTGTGATCAAAGAAGCACTGGAAAAAGGCACTGTCAAAGAAGTACTAAAAGACTGGACGATCAAAGGCAACTATCAGGGAGATATCGCCCTTCAATTTGCCCAAACGAAGTACATGCCAGCAAGGCTTCGTGCATTTATCGATTATATTTCAGAGCATCTCTCTCAGTAACCGCGGGCTCATAACGTCATCCTCGTCGGCTCGGGGATGTCTATACCCAAACCACCGCCGCACTTACCCCCTCATAGCAGTCACACTGTCTTATAATTATTGGCATGGATCATAAAGAATCCCAAAGCGCCACTGGTCGTACTAAGTAACAATACTTAGGAGAACGACAATGAATATTCTCGCTTATGGCCTGTTAGTATCTCTCTTGCTGGGCGCTAACACTTGCCTTGCATATCCTCAAGGTTCCATGCACTGGAACCATCGCAGTATTCTCTTTTTTGCTCCCGAGAAAGACCAACATGTTCAGCAATTCATTAAGCAAGTGATGATGAACGAGTGCGTACTGCAAGAAAGGGACATTAAAACGGTTATCATTACCCATGATGGTTTTCATCAACCTGCCGATGTGTTCAGCCCAGAGACAGTTGCGCTACTGCAACGTAAATACAATATCAAGGAAACCAGCCACACAGGGGTCCTGGTCGGAAAAGACGGTCTTGAAAAGCATCGTTGGGGTAAAGAAACCAATTGGATTCTATTAACCGAATTGATAGATCATCTGCCGATGCGACAAGTCGAGATGCGAACGCGCCCAAGTCGATGCAGTATTTAAAAACAAATAAAGACTCGCTTTCTTTTTAACGGACTGACGTTTCCTACGCCTGTTCCCCTACTCCTTTCTTTTTTTGACCTGGGGTGAGTTTCTTGTCTTCAAAAATTGCTAACTTATAAATCAATTGAACATCCCAATAGCTGAAACAGGCAGAGATAATAACAATGAAGACGCCATTTCTTTACCACGGCCAGGATAACTACTGGCTTGCTCCTACCTCACAAAGCCTGAAGTTAACGTTAGTCAGTGAAGCCGGCACCTTGATTTCAGCGATCTTTATTCGCTGCGAGCCTGATAATGAAGAGCTGCTGATCGACATGGAGCGTGGAGAAATCAAAGGCCGCCTTCAATACTGGCATGGCGATATACCGTTAAATGGTCACCAAGCCACGACTCACTACTGTTTCAAAGTAATGCAAAACAGTCGGCAATGGTGGCTGCACGGCAGTGGTACTTCTCCTCGTATCCCGGGCAAAGAAAGTCATTTCAAATACAACCGTGAGGATCAGCCACCAGCATGGGTAACACAGCAAATTTTCTATCAGATCTTTCCAGACCGTTTTGCCAATGGTGAACCTGAAATCAGCGTTAGTTCTAATAAATATTGTTTACAGGGAGATGAACGCCCAACCATCGCAAAAGCATGGGGAGATCCGGTATCCGATCAAAGTGCTGATGTCCAGAGTGAGTTTTATGGCGGTGATCTGCGAGGGATCCAGAACAACATTGATTACCTACAAGATCTCGGCGTCACTGCACTGTATTTGAATCCGATATTTACCGCACCAAGCAATCATAAATATGATACAACCGATTATCGCAATATTGACCCGCATTTAGGCACTAACGAACAATTTGCGGAGATGGTTAACGACCTTCATAACCGTAAAATGAAAATCGTGCTGGATGCCGTTTATAACCATACCTCGGTTGATCATCCGTGGTTTGATATGTACCAGCGCAACAGCCAAACACTGGGCCTTGGTGCTTATGATCATCCGGATTCTGTTTATCGTCATCATTACCAGTTCAACGGCGATTCAAATCAATACATCAGCTGGAATGGCATATCGACACTGCCTAAGCTCAATTTCTCAAATCCGGATGTTCAGAATTATATTTACGCCGGAGAAGATGCCGTTATTAAACACTGGCTGCGCCCGCCTTACAATATTGATGGCTGGCGTTTTGATGTCATTCACATGTTAGGTGAAGGGGCCGGTGCCGCGAATAACGCCCATTATGTGAAAGCATTTCGTGAAGCTGCCAAATCGGTAAACCCTGAATGTTACGTACTGGGTGAGCACTTCTTTGAGGCGTCAAATTGGCTGCAAGGGGATCAAGAAGATGGCGCCATGAACTACTACGGTTTTGCCCACCCTGTTCGCGCTTTCTTCGCCAAGCAGGATATTGCCTATCACCCTTGCCAGATAGATGCCCAGGAACTGATGGATTGGTTAAACGAGGCACGCACTAAACTGCCCTGGTTAAACCAGCTTTCGCAACTGAATCAGCTCGACAGCCATGACACTATGCGCTTCCTGACGATGCTTGGTGACGATAATGAAACCATGCATCTGGCACTGTTAATGTTGTTTGCTTATGTAGGCACACCATGTCTGTATTACGGCACGGAAGTTGGTTTGCAAGGCGGTCAGGATCCCGACAACCGCCGTTGTTTCCCGTGGGAACGCACTACGAATCCTCATTCGACCTTTGACTATCTTCAGCAGTTAATTGGTTTGCGGAAATCATCTCGTGCGTTGCAGCTAGGCAGCGTGCAATGGCTGTTGGCAGAAAATCAGCACTTTGCTTTTGCTCGAACACTAAACGACGAGAGCGTTATTTGCCTGATCAACAACAGTGCCAGTGCCAAAACCTTGCACTTACCGGTTTGGCAACTCGGTATTGAATCTGGCTCACTGAAAGACTGCCTGACAGATGATGAGTGGCAGGTAAAAGACGGTTCACTGGCGATAACACTGGCTGGCAAAGAAGGCCTTCTGCTGTCGTATTCCTGAGCATCTCGCAGTCCTGAGTATCATCTTGCAATAACAATGGCCGAAATTAGCTTCGGCCATTGTTATTTCTGACTCTGCCCTTTCCATCTTGATCCCTTTCAGTTTACATTGGTTATTATTTATAGGGGGTCCATTCCCTTGTTATGGCTGAGGAACTTATGGGTCTTGAACGTTATATTGGCATTATGTCCGGTACCAGTATGGATGGTGTCGATACTGTTTTAGTAGAGATTGACGGCACTGATATTCGTTTGCTCGGTGAGCATTCGTTTCCTATGGATGCCAGCCTGAAACAGGCTCTACTTGATATTTGTTTGGGTCAGCCAACAAATCTTCAAACTATTGGTGAACTTGACCATCGTTTAGGTCACTTGTTTGCCGATGCTGTATTAGCGTTACTGACAAAAACAGGTAGCTCTGCCAAATCAGTAAAAGCCATCGGTTGTCACGGACAAACTGTATTCCACTCGCCCGAAACTCAATACGCCTTCACCATGCAGCTAGGTGATGCCAACATCATCGCTGCCAAAACCAACATTACGACTGTTGCCGATTTTCGGCGTAAAGATATGGCGTTGGGCGGCCAGGGAGCACCACTCGTCCCTGCATTTCATCAGCAACTCTTTCATGATCCCGTCATTACCCGAGTCATTTTAAACATTGGTGGCATTGCCAATATCACCGTTTTGGCACCAGACACACCCGTCACTGGTTTTGATACCGGGCCCGGCAACATGTTAATGGATGCATGGATCAATAAGCACAAAGGCTTGCCCTATGATGAAAATGCACAATGGGCAAAGACCGGTACGGTTAATCAGCCCCTTCTGGAACAGCTGCTTAATGACAGATATTTTCAGCTGGCCCCCCCAAAGAGCACGGGGAGAGAGCTCTTCAACTTGCCATGGTTAGAGCTGCATCTTGCTGACTTTATCCTTCTCCCTGAAGACGTACAGGCCACGCTAGCAGAATTTACTGCCGTAACCATTGCCAACGATGTAAGAAAACAGAGTCCGGGAGAGTTGTTAGTCTGTGGCGGCGGTGCCCACAACCCACAATTGATGCAACGATTGAGTGAGTTATTACCACAATGGGATGTACTGACAACAGCAGATCGGGGTGTTGATATCGATAATATGGAAGCCATGGCTTTTGCCTGGCTCGCTTATCGAACACTACATAACCAGCCTGGCAATTTACCAGAAGTTACTGGTGCCAGTAGGCCAGCTTCTCTGGGAGCGATATACCCGGCGTCATAGTCTGGCTACGCATCCGCCTTGCCCAACCCGTTAAAGTCATGGTTTGGGCTTCTTTTTATCGTGAAACACATCTCATATCTATTTTTTAATCTGAAAATGCATTCGGATTACAAATGAAGTAACACACCAATCACAACTCATTAAAAAATAAGTCTCCTGCTAATTATCGCCAAACAGATAAATCTCGCGTTTTATATGATAAAAACCACCCATTTACACCCGTAAAGATCACATTTTACAGTCATTAATTTTACTAGGAGAAAAACGACGCAAACGTTACACTTCTGCCACATAAAAACAACAAAATCCTTGATGACATTTTATCCAACTTCTCCCTGTAACTGTTTAGCTCACCGCTATTTCATGCAATAGCAAAGAGAGTAATAGTTACCAAAACGTGAAAGGTGCTAAGTAATAATGAGTCCGGAAAAATACCTTCTTGATTGGCAAACGAGCCAAACGAATGCAGAATCCATCTCACCACTTCTTGGTCAGCTATACCGACAAAAAGGCGTTGAAGTCCTTTTGTTTGGTCGCCAATTAGTTAATGCTTCTACCATTGACATTATCAAAGCGCACCGTGTTGCTCGTCGCTATACCGGTGAAGCTTTATCTCCAACCCAAACCCTTCCTGTCATTAAAGCGCTTACCGAACTCGACCTGTCTCCTTGTCGAGTTGATATTGGCCAGTTAGCTTATGCTTATTGGAAAGATCGAGACGATGAACACGGTTTAAATGACTTTTTACAGACTGCCCTAACAGAGTCACTGAGTAGCACGCAATCTGTTGAACCCCGTGATGTGGTACTTTATGGCTTTGGCCGTATTGGCCGGTTGCTTGCTCGTCTCTTGATTGAAAAGAGTGGCCCGGGTTACCCGCTTCGTTTACGTGCCGTTGTGGTACGTGGTGGCAAACATGGCGACTTAGAAAAACGGGCGAGCCTTTTGCGCCGAGACTCTGTTCATGGCCCATTCAATGGCAGTATTACTGTTGATGAAGATCGCAAAGCCATTATCGCTAATGGTAACTTCATTCAAATCATCTATGCGAACAGTCCAGCGGATGTCGATTACACTACCTACGGTATCAATAATGCGTTAATCGTCGATAACACGGGTATTTGGCGTGATAGTGAAGGACTAGGCCAGCACCTTGCCAGCAAGGGTGCTGAAAAAGTACTGCTTACCGCGCCGGGCAAAGGCGATATCAAAAACGTCGTGTTTGGTGTCAATGAGTCGGTTATCCAGGAAGATGACAAGATCATCTCAGCGGCAAGTTGTACCACCAATGCCATCACTCCGGTACTAAAAGCGGTCAATGATAAGTACGGAATTACTTCAGGTCATGTTGAGACGGTTCACTCATTTACCAATGATCAGAACCTGATTGATAATTTCCACTCAGGTGATCGCCGCGGTCGTTCCGCATCGCTTAACATGGTATTGACTTCAACAGGTGCAGCCAAAGCCGTCGCCAAGGCTCTGCCAGAGCTTTCAGGAAAACTGACCGGCAACTCAATTCGCGTACCAACGCCAAATGTATCAATGGCCGTTGCTAACCTGAATTTAGAATCGGATGTTACCGCCAACGAGCTCAACGACTATTTACGTGACATGGCACTGGTATCGCCACTGTCTGGTCAGATTGATTTTACTGAATCGACCGAAATCGTATCCAGTGACATTGTCGGCTCTCGCCATGCGGGTGTTGTAGATGGTGTGGCGACCATAGCCCAGGATAATCGTTGCGTATTGTATATCTGGTATGACAATGAATTCGGTTACAGCTGCCAGGTGGTTCATTGTATGGAACAAATGATGGGGGTCCGTTATAAGACCTACCCAATGCTTAAGTAACTCTTACTATAAGCGATAACAACAAACTCTTGTTCTTTGCCGCCTGCGTCTACCAGGCGGCTCTTATATACCTAATCGCTCAAATAAACTCTTTCCCCTGACAATTGGCAATAAAAGCCAGTGCGCTCTTGATCTTATTTTACCATGCAAAATATGTCACCCCCACAAAGTCTCAGTGATGTCATGCGCAGATACATCATGCTGATAAATATATTATTCCCGGTGTTATTGAGTTCGCATTATGCACCTCACATACTTATTGCGGTTTATATGCACAGTAAGTGTGTATTAAATCAATAAGATACCAGATTCATTTACTGGCATGTGGGGCTGAATCCCTCAACGGAATCTAAGCGACTCTCAAATAAAGAAAGGATATAAAATGAAATTTAAGAAAACAGTTCTGTCTGCATTGTGCACCGCAACTATTTTAGCAAGCTCAATGGCTGCTCAAGCGGCACCAAAAGGGACGATTTACCTTACTTTTGATGATGGCCCAGTCAATGCGACAGCGCCTTTGATCGATGTGCTTAATGAAGGCGATATCAAAGCAACATTTTATTTCAATGGTTGGCACTTAGACGGTATTGCCGATGAAAATGAAGATAAAGCACTCGACGCTTTCAAGTACGTATTAGATTCTGGTCATGTCGTAGGTAACCACAGCTATGACCATATGGTACATAACTGTGTTGATGCAAATGGTGATAACAGCGCTGCGGCATGTAACGTAACAGGCAACCACCAAATCGATTCATACCAGGATGCCGTATATGATGCATCTATGTTTGATAAAAACTTAGAAGTCATTGAATCATATATTCCGAATGTAAACAGCTACCCTAACTACAAAGCCAATAAGTTAGCTCGCCTGCCATACACCAATGCCTGGCGTGTAACCAACACTTTCAAAGCTGATGGCCTGTGTGCAACATCTGATGATTTCAAACCTTGGGAAGCAGGTTATGTATGTGATCCGCTAAACCCTTCAAACAGTGTTCGCACATCCATCCAGGTAGCAGAAATTCTAACCGATAAAAACTATCGACTCCATGGCTGGGATGTAGATTGGGCACCTGAAAACTGGGGTATCGCAATGCCGGCCAACAGCCTGACGGAAGCTGATGCATTCTTAGGCTATGTTGATGCAGCTATCAATGCATGTGCCCCGACGACTATCAACCCTGTAAACTCAAAAACACAAAACTTCCCATGTGGTACATCACTGCATGCTGACAAGGTAATCATACTAACGCACGACTTCCTGTTTGAAGATGGCAAGCGTGGTATGGGGGCAACTCAAAACCTACCTAAGCTGGCGAAGTTTATTAAAATCGCAAAAGAAGCAGGTTATGTCTTTGATACGATGGACAACTATGCACCAGCATGGTCCGTCGATGTTGCATATGCAGCAGGTGATTATGTCACTCACCAGGATACTGTCTATAAAGCAGTAAAAGCCCATACAGCACAAGCTGACTGGGCTCCATCTTCAACATCTACCCTATGGGTTAACAACATGCCAACAACGGTATGGACAGTGAATGTAAGCTATAACGATGGTGATGTTGTAAGTTATATGGGTAACCGTTACGTTGTTAATGCTGCTCATACTTCACAAGCAGCCTGGACACCAAGCACAGAGCCAACTCTATTTACTCAGCTATAATCAGTTGTAACTAATACTTCATCACAGAAATTTTGACGAGTTCTGTCACCAAACTTCGTCATTCCGTAAAGTGAGGTACGAACTTATACGGAATCTAAGGAGCAGACGGTTAGAACTGGATCCCGGATATCTCGTTCCTCTATTCCGGGATGACGTGTTTAGGAACTTCAACTGTTCATAATTTATGTGAAAGAGTACTTGTCATCTGATTAAAGTACACTCCGCTGAAAACAAAAGCGTGAAGGTTAGCCTTCACGCTTTTCAGTTTTTTACCTAGCACAATATTCGCAGTCAGATCACGAATATTGCGCAGCTACCTTTCATTTTAAGCGGATAGATTTTTCCCTAAATGTACCCAGGTTTCAACCACGGTATCAGGATTCAACGAGACCGAGTCAATGCCTTGTTCCATCAGCCAATCAGCGAAATCTTCATGATCCGATGGTCCTTGACCGCAAATGCCGACATACTTACCCGCTTTGTTCGCAGCTTTAATCGCCATCGAAAGCATAGCTTTAACTGCAGCATTGCGCTCGTCAAACATGTGGGCAATATCACCAGAATCCCGGTCTAAGCCCAAGGTTAATTGCGTCATGTCGTTAGAGCCAATCGAGAAGCCGTCAAAGTACTTCAGGAAGTCATCCGCCAGAATCGCATTCGAAGGCAATTCACACATCATGATCACTTTCAGTCCATTCTCACCACGACGTAAATCAAACTTAGCGAGCAAATCGATGACAGATGCCGCTTCACTCACGGTACGCACAAACGGGATCATGATTTCAACGTTCTTTAATCCCATTTTCTCGCGTACACGTTTAATCGCTTCACACTCAAGCGCAAAACAATCCTGGAACTGCGGTGAGATATAACGAGAAGCACCACGGAAGCCAAGCATCGGGTTTTCTTCCGTTGGTTCAAAGCCACTGCCACCAACCAGATTACTGTACTCATTCGACTTAAAGTCAGACATACGTACAATCACACGCTTCGGCCAGAAAGCAGCCGCAAGGGTAGAAATTCCTTCGGTGAGTTTGGTAATGTAGAACTCAACAGGGTCGCTATAACCCACAATACGCTGGTCAATCTCGGCTTTCAGTTCATCCGATTGCTCGTCATAATTTAACAGTGCTTTCGGGTGAATGCCGATCATCTTATTGATAATGAACTCCAGACGCGCCAGCCCGACCCCTTCATTAGGAATACAAGCAAAATCAAATGCGCGATCAGGATTACCGACATTCATCATCACTTTAAGTGGCAAATCAGGCAGATTGCTAACTGAAGAGCGGCGCACTTCAAAGTCAAGCTCCCCTTCATACACAAAGCCAGTTTCGCCCTGGGCACATGAAACCGTAACCAGTTGACCTGTCGTCAAGGTCGCTGTCGCCGAAGCACAACCCACAACAGCCGGAATACCTAATTCACGAGCAATAATTGCAGCATGGCAAGTACGACCACCACGGTTTGTCACAATCGCCGACGCTTTCTTCATGACCGGTTCCCAATCAGGATCCGTCATATCAGCCACCAGCACATCACCTTTTTGTACCTGATCCATTTCACTCAAATCAGAGACAACACGAACCTTGCCCGTACCGATCCGCTGGCCTATTGCACGACCTTCGATTAACGGCGCACCCTGACCATTAAGGTGGAAACGCTCCATCACCTGCTGATCGTCACGTGAGCGAACAGTTTCAGGGCGTGCCTGTACAATGAACAGTTCACCGGTTACACCATCTTTCGCCCATTCGATATCCATTGGACGGCCATAGTGCTTTTCGATGATCATTGCCTGCTTGGCCAAAGACTCTATTTCTTCATTTGTTAAGGAGAACTGCTTACGCTCATCAGCGGTGGTATCAAGCACTTCGACTTGGGTACCCAGCTCTTCACCTTCGGCGTAAACCATTTTGATTAGCTTCGAGCCAAAGGTACGACGCACCACGGCAGGATTACCGGCCTGCAGCATTGGTTTGTGTACATAGAACTCATCAGGGTTTACAGCGCCCTGCACAACCATTTCACCCAAACCCCAAGAGGAAGTAATAAATACCACCTGATCAAAACCTGATTCAGTATCTAGCGTGAACATTACTCCTGAGGATGCCACATCCGAGCGAACCATGCGCTGGATACCCGCAGAGAGTGCCACCCCCTTGTGCTCGAATCCCTGATGGACACGATAGGAAATGGCTCGGTCATTGAACAGCGAGGCAAATACATGCTTCACCGCTTCGATAACCGCATCAATACCACGAACGTTAAGAAAAGTTTCCTGTTGACCTGCAAATGAAGCATCTGGCAAATCTTCAGCGGTCGCTGATGAACGAACGGCAACAGAGAGCATCTCATCACCTTCACCCAGCTCGCTATAGCATTCGCGAATATCCTGCTCCAAATCGGCTGGGAGCGACGCCTCTAGAATCCAATTTCGGATCGTTTCACCTGCCTGTTGTAATGCATTCACATCATCAACGTCCAGTTTATCTAGAAGGTAATGAATACGATCGTTTAAATCACTCGCATCAAGAAACCGGTTAAATGCATAAGACGTTGTTGCATATCCATTCGGTACTTTTACGCCGGCACCGGCAAGATTTGCAACCATCTCGCCCAGTGACGCATTCTTTCCACCCACTTTATCAACATCGTTCATTGATAAAGCATCATACCAAACAACATTCTTTTGCACCGTGACTCTCCTTTATTGGATTCAACAATTTATGTGGGCAACCTCCCAACGAAAACGATTGCGTTAGCAGTTAAAAAAATACTGCGACACAATAGCCGGGTCGATCACCATACCCTGTAAGATTATTGTTATAAGTATTGATACCGCCAACGTTACAGAATAATTTTAAGGATTCAACTTGTTATGCAGAGCAAATCAAATTTTCGTGATGTGTTTTACGTTTCTGATGCTACAGCGATTACTTCTGAAACACTCGGACACGCTATTTTGGGGCAATTCCCTCTCGAAACTCGTCAGACCACCCTACCATTTATTGAAACGAATGAACGGGCAACTCAGGTAAAAAACATTATTAATCAATCGTTTGAAACGACAGGCGTAGAGCCTCTTGTCTTTTACTCGATTGTATTGCCTGAAGTGAAAACTATCATTGAACAAAGTCAGGCACATTTTTATGATGTGCTTAATGTGCTGGTTGAGTCATTAAAAAACGATTTGCAACTCGAACCGCAACCACAACTACAACGGTCACACAGTATTAACAGAGACGCAGCAAGCTATCAGGATCGTATAGCCGCAATTGAATACACCTTAGCGCATGATGATGGGATTTCACTGAATAATCTTGATCAGGCCGATGTGATTTTATTGGGTGTTTCTCGCTGCGGAAAAACCCCAACCAGCCTTTATTTAGCCATGCAATTTGGTATCCGTGCCGTCAACTACCCTTTCATCGCCGAAGACATGGCAAGCTTGAAGCTGCCTGCGGTTATTGAGCCTTATCGCTACAAGACCTATGGCCTGACCATAGATGCAGAACGTCTGGTTGCCATTCGTCACGAGCGCTATGCAAATAGTGATTACGCCAGTAGACAACAATGTGAATGTGAATTGAATAAAGTTGAAGCCATGTTTCGTCGCGAAGCCATCCCTTACCTCAATACATCGTCGCTATCAGTCGAAGAAATCTCGACTCGCTTGCTGGATATAAGCGGTCTAAAACGCAAAATGTGCTAACGATAAACATTTTTATCGTCTAAAAATAAGCATCACTTTGCGTGCCAAATGCCGCTCTGATTACAACTAACAGGAAATGCTGAGTTGGCTGTGTTCAAACCAACAAGCGACCGGCATTTCTTCTCTTCAAGATGCTTTGGTTGCGGTGTTTTACCGCAATTTCTGGCCCCTGCAAGAATTTCATTTAATAGCCTGATCCAAAGGATTGAATAACACGAGTAAATCCTAACCACTCGCTGTTAAAGATAAATTTCTCACAAATGAGAGCATGAATATACTTTAAAATCAGATTGTTACTTTTAGTTCAATTATTCCCTTCGTATTAATCAAAAAAGCCCTAGTTCTTGTAATATGCTTACTTTGTGATTCATAAATAATTACACAGGGGTTGCTGAGATGCTTAGGCCAGTGCTAATTTTTCTGACTTTATTGATCACGGCCTGTGGGGGGTCAGACGGTGATACTATTGAAACCAATAGTGCCCTGGATGAACTCGCAAATGAACGGCACGCAAGTGTTCATTTCGTCAATACCGCAAATCAGTCGGTCGACTACTTTGTCAAAGAAACAGACAGTTCAACACCCCTCTTTGACGACGCAAGCAAAGTGGCGACCAATAACAATGACAAAAACGAAATCAATCAACATCCAATTCGCTGGTCAACACCAACACCATTACATATTGATCTAGGTATTGGGGATACCAACACTCAGACCGGGAAAAGTGAAATCACGGATGTATTACTCAATAACTCAGACAGTATATGGGCAATTGCCTGGTTAGATGCCGATCAACTAGACGGCAATCAACTCGCACTTTCATCATTTACTCATACTCCGCAATTATCAAACCAGGAAGGTATGTACAGTGTTCGTGTATTTACTCATACGACAATCGATATTAGAGCCATAGCCTCTTATTCTAAAACTGAGCCAACCTTAGAAAAAGGGGAAATTTCAAATCAATTGACCGTTGAAAGCTGCAGCAGTGGACTATCTTTCAAACCTGGAAGCGATTCTGGAAGCGATTATCAAAGCATTAGCTTATGTGATTTAGATCCAGGGAAATTATACCTGCTAGTAACTGACGGCAACGAGTTGTTAATCGCAGCAGAAATAAAATAATCACAACAACAACAATAACAATAACAATAACAATAACAACAACAACAACGTTGGGGACAACAATAACAACAAGTAACACCTGCGCATTAAGCGGAAACGCTTTCTATACCGCAAGGAACACCTGCAAAACATAAAGTATTTACTGGGGCCGGCTTTCTTATTGTGCTTTAGCAGTTGATAAATTGCACACTCCGGGGAAGGAAGCCTGCTAGATTTTAGTATCAATAAACAGAATAAGAGATACTGAACGCAAGTAAATGCAAAAAATTCATGTAGGCAGCGGTGGCAAAAGCCCCGGCATTATCAGTGCCGGGGCTTTTTATTTTGGCTCTACCTGAGATGTCTGCTTATCAAGCAACGGGTCACGGTTGTTAATCGTTACGCCGTCACCAGTTGTTCTTGCTCTGACTTTTTAAGGAAAGCATAAGTCACACCGGTTAGCAGCGTACCGGCCGCAATCGCAACCAGATACATCAGCACGGGGGTGATCGCATTTGGAATAAACAGAACAAACAGACCACCATGTGGCGCCATCAATTTTGCACCAAACAGCATAGACAGACCACCGGTTAACGCACCACCCGCCATGCAGCTTGGGATCACACGCATTGGATCGCGAGCTGCAAATGGAATCGCACCTTCTGAGATAAAGCACATACCAAGCACGAAAGACGCTTTACCCGCTTCTGATTCACTTGCGTTGAATTTTCTTTTTGCAAGGAATGTTGCCAGACCCATACCGAGCGCAGGCACCATACCCGCCGCCATGATTGCTGCCATTGGCGCGTAAGTCTGTGACGCAAGCAGACCGACACCGAACGTATATGCCGCTTTGTTTACCGGACCACCCAGATCGAAACACATCATACAACCAAGGATGATGCCCAGTAGTACTGCGTTAGCCGACCCCATATTGTTCAAGAATTCAGTCAAACCTGTCATTGCAGCAGCAACCGGGCCACCCACGATGTAAATCATGATAAGACCAGTGATCAAGCTCGCTGCTAACGGAATGATCAGAATAGGTTTAAGCGCTTCCATCGACTGAGGTAGCTGCACTTTATCGGCAATCAGTTTGGCACTGTATCCCGCAAGAAAACCGGCAACGATGCCACCAAGAAAACCTGCACCTATCGAACTTGCTAACATGCCGCCAATCAAGCCAGGAGCCAGACCCGGACGGTCAGCAATCGAAAATGCGATGAAACCAGCAAGAACAGGCACCATCAACGCAAATGCCGAACCACCACCAATGGTCATCAGCGCCGCCGCTAACGTACCTTCTTCTTTAAATGCTTCGATACCAAAGACAAATGACAACGCAATCGCCAAGCCACCCGCAACAACCAACGGCAGCATGTGTGATACACCTGTCATCAAGTGTTTATAAGCACCGGTTTTCTCTTGTTTCTGATCGCCCGCAGACGCATTGCCCGCGTCATGCTTGTAAATCGCAGCACTTGAAAATGCTTTATCTAATTCTTGTGCGGTTTTCTTCAGTGCCAGACCGGTGCTGGTTTTGTATAGCTTCTTACCATCAAATCGAGCAAGGTCGACTTCAATATCAGCCGCAATAATAACCAAATCAGCCGCTGCAATTTCCTCTGCCGTTAGCTGGTTTTTCGCACCAACAGAGCCACGGGTTTCCACCTTAATATCATGTCCCTGACGCTTACCCTCACCTTCCAGCGCTTCTGCTGCCATGAAGGTATGTGCTACACCTGTTGGACATGCAGTGATCGCAACAATTTTCTTCTTCCCTGATGCAGCCACCGTTTCAGCGACAACTTTCTGAGCCGTCGATGCAGATAGAACAGTTGCTTTTTCTACGGCTTGTTGCAAGTAAACTTTTGGCTCAGCAAAACATTCAGAAACCTCTGACTGATAGACTTTTTTACCTGCAAAGCGTGATTTATCAATTGCGGTACTTGCGGCAATCACAATGCAGTCTGCGGCTTTAATCTGAGCAGAAGTCAGAGACTTCATCGCCGTAACCGTTGACTGACATTCAATATCGGCGTTCCACTGTAGTTCTGCTGCTGCTTTTTCCAATAGGCCTGCAGCAATGACGCTGTTTGCAATGCCACTGGGGCAAGCTGTTACGATTGCAATTTTCATCTTGATACCCTCTGATCCTTGTTAGCACTTCACGTAATTTTTAGATCTGGTCTTTTCAGCAAGATCTGATTTTGAGATTTGCACTCTTTCTTTCATCGCCAGCACGGTCTCAATATCTTCAACACCGACTCCAACTTGAGCCACTGCCAAAGCAGATAATGCTGTTGCGAAACGAAGAGTTTCTTCTCTGTTCCAGTTATTCAGATGCCCCCAGCACATACCGGCCACTAATGTGTCACCCGCACCCACTGTACTGACGACCTGCATTTTTGGTGGTTGCGAACGTAACCATCCTTTATTACTCAGCCACATCACGCCTTCTGCACCTAAAGACACCACCACATTGGCA
Organism: Photobacterium sagamiensis; assembly: GCF_050337085.1. Lineage (NCBI taxonomy): Bacteria > Pseudomonadati > Pseudomonadota > Gammaproteobacteria > Vibrionales > Vibrionaceae > Photobacterium > Photobacterium sagamiensis. The sequence continues at coordinate 28,210 of NZ_JAKJSP010000037.1, forward strand.
ATTCCTTTTTGTAAAAGTTGTTCTGCAACTGCTGTAAATTCCGCTTCTGACGTTAATTCACGTCCTGCCCATTCTGATAGCTCTTCATCATTAGGTTTTACCAACCATGGGTTTGCTTCCAGACCAGCCGCTAATGCCGCTTTACTGCTATCAAACAACACTTGTTTACCCAATTGATGAAGACGCGATACCCAACCCGCACACATCTCAGGCGTAATACCAACAGGTAAGCTGCCCGCAATAACAAACACATCATGGCTATCGACCAGTTCAAACAATGTCTGCTCGAAACGGATAATATCGTCTTCAGATACCGCAACCCCCGGGAAGTTGATATCGCTAACCTGGCCTGTTTGCTCAACCAGTTTCACGTTGATGCGGCTTGCACCTTTAACACGAACAAACTTATCCGTTGCACCTAGCTGTTCAAAAAGCTGACAGAACGGTTCTTGGTTATCTGCACCTAATAAACCGGTAACGGTAACCTCTGCACCTAACTCAGCCAGTACTTTCGCAACATTTACACCTTTACCTGCGGGGTGCAAACTGCCTTTGTTCACGACGTTAACGGTACCGGCAGTCAGCGTATTCAGGCTGCCGGTTAAATCCAAAGCAGGATTTAGCGTAACGGTGACAATCTTTGGTTTGTGAGACGCTGTTTGGTGAAAAACAGGATGATTTGAATCAGTCATTACTTTCCCTCACCCAAGCCATCAGCAATTGCCTGGCCAATCGATTCCAGTGCCAACTCAGCATCATCACCTTGCGCAGTAAATTGCAGCTGATGGCCATGTTTAACACCTAAAGCAATCACCTTCATCAGGCTCTTCGCATTTGCCGATTTGCCGTCACCACATAGATTAAGTACCTGAATACTTGAATTGAATTTCTTTGCCACGCTCACCAGCATCGCACCAGGACGGGCATGCAGACCGTGTGAATTGCGGATCTTGAAGACTTCTGTTGAACCCTCAATGGTCTCTTCGGTGAAAAGCGAAACTACTTTTTCTTCAGTTGCAGCAAACAGTTTTTCTGATTGGTTCTTATAAAGCAGCTGAGTTAAATACGCCAAATTCTTCAAGTGGGCCGCATTACAAGCAGCAACCATCAATAATCCTTTAACTGGTTGTCCGTCTTCTTCAAAAGAGTGAGCCGGCGTAACAAAAGAAAGTGCCGTTTTCACCACTTCTTTATTGCTCTTTGCCAGCCACAAACCTTGACCAAGGTGAGTTGCACCAGAAGCAATCGCATCAGCAACACAGCCGTTACCAGCAAGCTTGCGGTTTTTTATAAGACCAGCAGCAACAGCCGTTAGCTGGATTACGTCTGTTGCCGGAAATGCCAGTTGAACCAGCCCGGTATCAAATTCAGCTTCTAGCTGCTCGTCACCATTTAGTATCGCAATTATGCCGTCAGCACTGTCGCTTTGTTTTAGTTTCTCTTCAACGCCATCAGCTGAAAGCACTTTCGTTAGTTGCTTAAGAATACCAAGGTGCTCATCAGATTTTGCCGCAATACCGATAGCCAGATAGACGGTATTTCCATTGCCCCAATCCACACCCTGCGGGAAGTGATGGATCTTCACGCCTGTTTGTTTTACCAAACCGCGCGTATCCGTTGTACCGTGAGGAATTGCGATTCCATTGCCCAGGAAAGTCGAGTTCTGAGCTTCACGAGCCAGCATGCCATTGACATACCCCGCCTCAACCAGCCCCTGTTTTTCTAAGCTGACGGCCAGCGCCTTTATCGCTTCTTGTTTGTCAGGGGCGGCTTGTTTTAGCTGAATATCGTTCTGTGATAGTGACAACATGAATTCACTCCATATGACAGTTTTCTGTCTTCTACTCGGTCTTCTTTATGATGAACCCAAGGTTCATCTCGACCCGTCGTTTAATTATAAGTTAATGCTGAAACCAAAGCTGAATCGTTTCAGCTTTTTGGCCATTTAAAAGTTTCAGCAGAACATGTAAACATTTTAAAGCTCTGCTGAAACCTTTCAGCTGACATGCTGAATGGTTTCAGCTATTATTGCAATTGTTCCGTGCAGGATCATTTGCGAATATATGATCAACTGCACAAATATTCCGGCGAAGAGTAAGAAATCTCGATGACGTTAGATGAAATTGCAAAACTTGCTGGTGTCTCCCGTACCACTGCAAGCTATGTCATTAATGGCAAAGCCAGCAAGTATCGGATCAGCGAAAAAACCCAACAGAAAGTCATGGCGGTCGTTAATGAGTTTAACTTCCGTCCTGATCATGCCGCCAAATCATTACGTGCAGGCAACAGCCGCTCATTTGGATTGATCATCCCGGATCTGGAAAACAGCAGTTATGCAAAACTGGCAAAATTGCTGGAACGCGATGCAAGAAAAGCGGGCTATCAACTCATCATCTCCTGCTCTGATGATGATATTGAAACCGAAATGAAAGTTGCAGAGACCTTGATCAGCCGCCGTATCGATGCACTGCTCGTGGCTAGTGCCCTGCCCGCCGATCACGACTTTTATAAAAAAATTCAGGCTGGAGGTGTACCCGTAATAGCACTTGACCGTGCCTTAGATGATGAAGTCTTTGCCAGCGTGATCAGTGAAGATTTAGAGGGGGCTTATGAGCTCACTCATGCCCTGTTACAAAAAGATGTAAGAAGTATCGGCCTGATCGGTGCGGTGCCTGATCTTGGGGTATCAAAGGAGCGTGAGCAAGGGTTCTATGCAGCGATCCATAGCCACCATCGCGATGTTGAGACGCTGATTGCTTACGGCGATCATTTCAGTCAGGAACAAGGGCAATATCAGGTACAGCAGTGGATAGATAACAACAGCTTTCCGGATGCCATTCTTGCCACCTCTTATACCTTGTTTGAAGGTATTTTAGATTGCCTGCTAGCCAATCCGGCGCTGATGGCGAAAACCCACCTGGCCACATTTGGTGACAACCGTTTATTGGATTTTCTGCCGATTAAAATTCAATCTCTTCCTCAGCAATTTGAGTTAATTGCCGACAGCGCCCTGGAGTTAGCACTTAATGCGACAGCCGGGCGATACCGCACAGGTGTGGAAGTGGTACCGAGGGAAATTAAGCGACGTTAATCGTTCATATGAAAAATGATAGCATAGCACCAGAGCGATAACGTAAGCCGAAGTCTATACCCAAGTAACCTCAAGATGCTCGTTTCAGCGAGAATTTCCAGACGCTAAGGTCAGGCGCTGATTTGCAGATATAGTCGCTCTACATCAAAAATCAGTAACGCAACATTAGAGTCTGGAAAACTCGCCCTTCGGGAGTGATCCAGCCAGCCCACTTCTGTGTCAAATGCACTCGAAAGGACCAGTCATTCCTTCGCACATTTTCCTTGAATTGAACTGGCTGGCATCACTCTGAATCCTGCATCTTGAGGTAACTTGGGTATATCGCAATGGTGCATTATTCTGCTGTATCACGGTAATGTTATTGCTCCACGGAAAATGTTACAAACCGGTTTCGCCCTTGCTGTTTTGCTGCATATAAGGCTTTATCTGCCCGTTCAATCAACATATCGATCAAGCCATCAACACTGCCCCGATAATGACCGGTACTCTGATATTGGCAGATCCCCATGCTTAATGTAATTGGTTTATCGGTCACTGATAAAGCTTCTATGTTCGTCATAATACGCTTACAGACAGTGTTGATCTGCGCCGCTCTGTTTTCCGGCAACCAAAGCAGAAACTCATCACCACCATATCGGGCAACAAAATCATAGTCACGCAGTACCCCTCGGAGTACGTTGGCGACCTCTGCCAATACCAAATCACCATGTTGATGGCCATAGTGGTCATTAACCGCCTTAAAGTGATCGATATCGATCAGTACCAAGGCCGATTCATTGCAACTTCGGTTGAGACGGTTAACTTCTTGACGCAAATACTTGAACAGACAGCGACGATTGGGCAGCTTAGTCAGGCTATCGGTTGCAGCCTGCTTTAGCAAATCACGATTCATCGCCAACAGTTCGGCTTCCTGCTGGCGACGGATTAATTCCACTTCGATCCACGAGGCCATCAGTTTCAATGAATCGATGTCGATATCCTTGAATTTACGAGGATATGGCTTAGCACTGGAAAAGTTAAGGGTACCGTAAAGGTCACCATGACAGCGAATAGGTATACCTATGTATGACTCTAGTCCAAGCTCCCGATATGCGGGATGCTGACCGAGTTCGTCACTCTGTCCCACATGCTCTACCGCCACGGGTTCATCTGTGTAGCAAACCAAGGAGCAGTAGGTAGCACCAAGCTCAAAACTGTCCCCTGATTTTAGTGAAATATCTTCCGGGCAGACACACTGAACAATGGTGTAACGATTACCATCCACCTTCGAGAGAATAGCAATATCGAGATTAAAACGTTCAAGCCCCATCTTAAGCAAAGCCTGTATTTGGTAATCAAAGCCGCGATCGTAGGCGTTAGTGATTTGATACAAGCAACGAATGACGCGCTCACTTTCAGAGTAGTTCTTCATACACGGGCTCTATCGTTTAGTCCAAATCAACATTTCTGTTCTGCAAAAAAATAATACCAATTGCATATACAACACATTAAACATATATGCTTGTTGGAATAGCTTATATTTCACATTTTGTGAGCTATACCCAAACTACCTCAAGATGCAGAGTTCAGCGAGAATTCATTGGCTTTTAGTCAAGGCGGCCATTTGAGTGAATAGTGGTTCTATTTAGAGAATGGCTAACACAGAATAAAAGCCAATGAAACTCGCCCTTTGGGAGCTTCTCTGGAAAACCACTTCTTCACAAAATATGTTTGAAAGGGAATGCCATTCCTACACACATTTCGTTCGAATTGAGTTCCCAGAAGAAGCTCTGAACCTCGCATCTTGAGGTAGTTTGGGTATATGACCCCACTATCGTTGAATTGGGAATAACTGTTACCTTTTACTCTCTATCTGATTGCTCAAACATCTTCTTTCCTAACCGGTACAGACGCTTAGCCTGTTCACCCAAAGCCAGTTTACCATGCTCCAAACGGCGGCGGTTCAGCTGAGTATTCACACCGCTCTCATAGGCTGTCTGCAAAAACTCACTAATTTGATCAAGGTTATAAGCTGTTTTTCCCTCGCCGACACACAGCGGCAATATCTTATCGGGGTTAAGCAATGCCCGGTTATATTCCACCGCTTCTTTAATGATCATTGCCTTGGCTGAATCGCCTGAGGTTAAATCATAGGGCGGAGACCATTCCTGAACCGGTTGTAACCTGTCTACCTGATTGACTAATGCCATAATTTGCGGCTTTTTCCTCGAACGATTAGCCGCATCGGCATAGAAAGCATCCACTTTGCTTTTCAATTGACTATCTAAAGCTCGTGCTGACTGGTTCGCTTTTAGTACCCAGAACACCAAATCACTGTTAATGATTTGCTCAAAAATTAATGACTCTGTTTTTGGGTTACCATCAATACCCGGCAAATCAACCAAGTGGACAAGATCAATCCCCTCCACTTCACATTTATGCACAGTCACACAGTCAGTAGATGGGAGCGCGCTGACTTCAGCCACCATACTGCCAGTAATAGCGTTAACAACGGATGACTTACCGGCACTCACCTGACCAATGATCGTCACACGCAATGGGTCGATATCAGGTGCCAATCGTTCCTCATCCAAGTCAGCGGCGTGACTATGTTGCAACTCGGTATCTTTAGCCTGAAACCGGCCGCTATATAAATCAATCGCGACCGACACCACTTCCTGCAATAAGGCTTTCTTCAGTTTCGCTTGCACTTCTGCGCTGACTTCATCAAATAATCGACCAATGATTTGCCCTCTGGCTTCTGCGATCCACCCTGCTGGGGTTATCGCGCGAAAAACACGGTAAATATCATAAGCTTTCTTGGCCGTTTGAACCTTATCCTTCTGTTCATAACCTTGCTTTAGCGTGGTTATACGGATCTTTTCAGAAAACGGCACATGATCATGCAACAAGCGGCGATAGCGACGACTGACTTCTTCCACCATTAACAGAAATTCTGGTGCTGAGAATGCGAGTTCCTTCGCTTTAGTCTCCGGGTGATATTGCCTTGCCACTTCGCTGACAATAGTAAACGCATGGGATCGTAGCGATGTCCAATCCGCGCTCTCAGCTAACTGCTGGTCAATCATGGCATTCTGGGATTGCCAGACTTGTCGATCAAAATCAGCCCATTGCAGTGATGGCTTAACCATAATTTCCGCAAACTCTTCAGCGGTGGAACCTTCTATTTTATGATTCCGCCGAAGCCACAGGTACGGCAAGAATATCGCTAGACATAACACGGCAATAATAATCAGAAAAAGCAACCAATAGCCTTTCTCAAACAGCGATATCACACCAAAGACAGCAAGCACACCAAACGGCAGAATGATCGCTGTGATCATCAACGGAACAAAGCCATCAGACACCCGGCTCATCAACTGATAACTATTTTTTATCGGTTTCATTACTATCCTGTTTACCGCTTTTACCGACTTCTATTTCGGCAACAGCTTTTGCATTATTCAATGCCTGCTCAAACAGCGCCTTCATTTCATCTTTCGTAACAGTTTCGCCCTTACTCTTGTGATACAGATATTTACAGGCTGCCCGGCCAATCGCATAAGTGGATGAAAAACTGATTGCCGCCGCCGTTGCACCGCCGACCGTCTGACCATAGGCAGGAATGAACTTCACCAGCTGGCGAATACCCAGCTTAGACAGATACTGCACCATAAAGCCTGTGCCTAATGTGCTAATGAACTCCATAAAGCACTGTTTATCCCATGCTACTGCATATTGGTTAGCCAGACTGTGAAGCATTTTTCCCTGAATAGCAGGCACTGAAACCAGGCCTACCGCCGGGATCGCATCACTGGCCCCTGCCGCACCGGCATACCACATCACTTCTGTACGAAGTTTTTCAAAATTACTTTCTTCACGGGATGCGTCCGCTTGCTTCTTGGTCAACAAACTGAGGATCGGTAGCATCTCAGCCAACTCATTTTTCAGTTCGTTAATACCACTTTCGCCGATACGGGCATCATCAGCGTAATCGGGTTCTGTTTCATGGGGAGCAAAATCCGCCGCAACCGACGGCACAGTTCTCCCCCATATTGCTTCAACCTGGCTCTGGTTATGGATCATGGCCCTTTCGCGCTCAGCGATCTCGGCAATGGCGAGTACCGCTGTATGAACAACAATAATTTGCTTTATTGTCCCTGATTTTTTAATTCTTGTAAGGGCGTTGAGCACACCACTCTGTTCAGGCTCTTCCGCTTTCATCACCACGATCAAGGCATGGCTTCGATGCTGACAGGTTTGAATATCTTCAGCGGGATCGTAGTCAGTTTCAGACACGCCACGTGTATCAAGAAAACGTAACAGAGGATTATTTACCGGATAGTCATAACTCACAGCAGTCTTGGTGCAAGGGCGGAAACCATTACCGATTTCCACTTGAGAGTTTCCCGTCAGCGCTTGGACTAACGACGATTTTCCTGCTCCGGTTTTACCCAGCAGCCATAGGGTCGGCAGCTGTTCCTGCCATTGGGTAAAGGCGGGTTCAATATCTGGATTAACAGATGGATTGATGTAATCGAAGATTTTCTTAAGACTATTCATTCCTGTAATCACTTAATCAGCATCCGTGAATTGTTTTATGGCTATTAACCCCATAAAACTTAACATAATTACAGAGACGAAAGTCAGATACTCCCGCTCTTTACCGCTAATTTTCAGTCTCTTCCTGCATTACCATGATTGACGCTGACAACCCGAAGCGTAACTCGACCCCTTCAGGCAAATCATCAAGTGAGATACGTACAGGGATCCGCTGTGCTAGCCGGATCCACTGGAATACCGGATTCACATTGGGTAACAAGTTATAACCCACGGTGCCATCTGTCGGCGCAATCCCCCACCCCAGCGACTCAACCTTACCTTCAATTGGCTTATCCGGATGCGCCATTAGCGTCACCATTGCTTTATTGCCCATCTGAATTTGCTCAAGCTGGTTTTCACGAAAGTAACCAAAAACCCAAAAACTATTACTATCTACAAGCGCAATCAGGGGTTGATTCGCCACAGCCTGAGTACCAATTTGAATATCAATATTTGAGACATACCCATCAACCGAAGCAAAGACATTGGTAAATGTCAGGTTTAGCTTAGCCGCTTTTAGTTGCTGTTCAGATACTTTGATTTGAATTAGCGATTCTTCGTATGCAATTTGTCTACGGATCAGATCTTTATGCGAAACCGCTCCTCTATCTTTAGCTCTAATATCCAAGAGTCTGTCGTACTCGATTTTTTTTCCGCGAGCACTGAGTTTTGCACGCTCAAGGGATGCTTCTGCTTGTGCTAGTGATATCGCGTAAGTACTCGGATCTATCTGGAACAGTAAATCCCCTTGCTTAACAAATTGGTTATCATTGACCGTCACATTTACAATTGGGCCCGACACGCGTGGCGCCACTTTTATCACGTTGGCGCGTACCTGCCCGTCACGAGTCCAGGGATGAGTAAAGTACTCTTCATATTTTTGGTAACCCAGATAAATAGCGCCGCCAATGATCAGGACATTAAGTACTATGACCAATATCTTTTTTATCTTGTTCAAGTTCCCTCCTAAAACCGTAAGAAGAAGCTATCGATCGCGACGATGTAAAACAGCGTGATCGCCAGAAAAGTCATGGATGGAAAAGCAATTAATCGAGATAAACGTGTTTTATTCAGTATCGCTACTGTTATCCATGTCGCTGTCACGGCAATGAAAATCACAAGTAGCATGGGAGAGAAATAAACATCACCCGCCGAGAGTTCATGAGGCATCGCCATTATTGAACACTCCCTTCATTCTTGGCATTGTCAAACAGTGCTTGCGGTTGCTTGACTGAACCAGGCAACAGTGGAGGTAGCAGCGGAGGTGAATCCAGCTTATCACCCCAATCTGTACGTTTTTTCATTTGCTCAATATGTGTTTCACTGACAAAAGGCTTGCCGGTATTCACTTCCCAGCCGCCACCCAACGCCTTGTAGAGCGCTACAACCTGGTTGGCTACATTTCCTTTTATCAGAGCATAACTGTCTTCACTTCGAGTCATTTTCTCTACTGAATTAAGTAATCGCTCAAAGGTGATCTGGCCATTTTCATATTGGATCATTGATATATTAAAAGCCCGCAAAGACGCATTCACCGAGTTTAATTGCAGCTGTTTCTGCTGCTGATACCATTGATAAGATTCCAGCGCGTTACTCACCTCTTGAACCGCCTGCAACACTTTCTTGTTATAGCTCGTCAACGTTTCCTGGAAACGGGCATCTTCTAAGCGGATATTGTTTTTCACTCGGCCATATTGAAAGATATTCCAGGAAAACGCAGGCCCTGCCGATAATGTGAGTGAATCACTGAAACTAAAGCTGCTACCCGTTCGTACTGTACTGTTAACCCCTATTGAGCCGAATAATGAAAAGCTCGGATACAGCTCGGCTTCTGCAACCCCTATTTGGGCACTTTGAAGATGGGCCTGTAATTCTGCCACTTGTAAATCAGGACGCCGCATCACCAGTGATCCATCAATGGCACTATCAACCGCCGGCGGTCGGGGAACTAACGAATAATCGTCGTAGCCTGATAGTTGTTGCTTGGCGTCACCTCTGACATATTTCGAGTTGTAAGTTTTGACTCGTGCATCAATATCCGCAGATGCCAGCATGGCTTCTATTTGATCCGGCATTACACCCAATAACAATGCTAATGCATTACGAGATTGCAGCATGCCGATTTGTAAACCTGGAAGCGCCGCCTTGGTCGAATAAAGTTGGCTCTTCGCCTGCTGCACATCCAGTTCAGTCACATTACCGGAGTCATATTGCACCTGGGTGATGCCAACGACACGTTCCTGGATCTGGATATTACGTTCAGACAATAAAATGCGTTCTTGAAAAGTACGATAGTTAACGTAATTACGGGCTACTTCCGCTGTAATACTCACGATAATATCGTTGTACGACGCTATCGATGCATATAAGCCAGCCTCAGCAGACTCAATACCACGGGCATATTTACCCCAAACATCCATCTCCCAACCGGCATCAAATGACAAGGCTGCATTCGTGAATGATTGCTCGTTATTATAGACTTTCGCCAAATTACCGGACGCCCTCTGCGACTGCGGATAACGAAACGAGTCACTAATACCGAAGAGCATGCGAGCCTGAAGTATACGCAGGCCTGCTGCTTCAATATCCAGATTTTGCTGGTTGGCATAATCGACTATTGCGTTCAAAGTAGGATCGTTAAACTGCATCCACCACTGCATAGTATTTTGCTCAGCGCGCTTGTTGTTGTTCGTTTTCCAACTTTCAGGCAGTTTTACTTCATTCACCCCCTGAAAATCAGGTCCCACAACCGTACAGGCAGTAAGACTGTATAAAAGTTGAAGAGTGAGGCATGTTTTAATCTGTTTTTTAAACATCTCTCACCCCTTAGAATTTCATCTGGCGCAAATTCACCCAGTTGACATCCTCATAAGCCACTTTGCACTGATTCATCGCTTGGTACACATTCTTATTCAAGTTCAGGAGAATATAAAAACCGGCTATCTCTGAATCAGAATAGTCATTTAAGCTTAGGCTGTTGAAAAAGCTTTCCAGTTTTTCTTCGGTACTCTCATAATCAATACTGTAAGCATGAAAAACATCATTCAGCGCCTCTTGCCTTCGACCACCAGTCAGTGATTTCGCCATCTGTGCCAAGACTTGATCGCCCTTGGTAACACTAACATAGGTGGCACGGGCCTGATTCACCAACACGTTGGTCTTAAGCATCTGATCTGCTGATACAAATGTATTTAAATGGTTACACAGCAAATTGCAGCCTTTTGCAAATTCCACCAGCGCTTCAGGGGAGGCTTGAGTGATCGTCTTCTGGTTAACTTTGCCACTCCATAATATGAGTTTTTTTACGGTCACGTTCATAGTCACTAAATGCAAACTGCGATGAAGTCGATTTACAGCCGATGGATCAGAAAGCTGCTGAACACGTAATAACCCGCAGACATGCCGGAAAAAGCGCTCCCTCATGACCAGAAATAAATGCTCTGGCCTTGATGAAAATGGAAAGTAATAGGAGACAATAATCATCAACACCACGAGATAGAACAGCAAAATAATGGTAAGAATAATGCCAAAATGATATGTCATGGTGTTATCAATACCGAGGATAAATAATCCTATCAGGAAGAAAATGGTGATGGGCCCTTTAAACAAATAGAAGCCAATAAAGGTGTAGATAAAAATAAAGGCCCCCAGTTCAACACCCAGTGAAAGTTGCGGCAGAATAAAAACATATGAGGGAACAGCAAACAAAAAACCAAAAGTGAACAATACGAGTAGCAGAACCGGATGCACCGGGATATATGAAAGAACTGATACAAATATGGTCGAAAATATAACAAAACTGTATCCACCTGGCGGATTAAAATAAATCCATAAAATGCCAGCCACCCAATACGTTACAAACACCTTTATCGCTGTTTTTGCATTCTCTGCATCCCACCATAAAAACCGTCCCGGTGTCTTTGGCACTGTTTCCTTAAATGAAACACGCCCGGTGACCGAATCAATACAATATACGGTAGCAGTCAGACGCGAGAGGGTTTCATGTAACGAATTCAGTATATAGCCGAGCGTTATCAGGCTACCTTTTTGTAGATGAGAGCAGGAGTTTAAAGCTTCAACATCATAGCTCACCTTATGCTCTAAGGCGTTACGCTCGCTATTTTTTTCACCCCACCCAGCCTCAACAGACGCAAACAGATCCTCAATTTTATAAATGGTATCGTGATAATTGGTTATAAATGATGGGATATCAATGGATGCCAGATCTTTGCTTTGCGCGACGAAGATGAGTAGCTGAGTCACTTTTTTATAGTAATAAAGCGCCAAATCCCATTCTTTCTTGTACGCTGAAACATCACTGCATTCAGCACTTATCGCACTATATCGTTGCTCTAATGCATTCTGTGCCGCATACAATTGCTGAACCAGGCCTTCTTCAGTTGGTTCTGTCTCGATATTTCCGGCACTCTCTGTTGTGCCAGTTACTTCATTTGCTGCTTCGATGTCCTCGTCGGATTGATTATGTGACTCATGGATCTCTGATTGTGGCATTGTTGAAACTTGATTTGATAAACGCTTAAACAATTTGAGCTGCAAGGCACCAAGTTCAGCCGCTAACATTCTGAGATTTTGTTCAGTCTTAGTTGGAAAAACAAAAATGCCGACAAGCGTATAAACAACAACACCAAACATTGTCATATACGCACGGTCAACGCCATAGATAAAAGCCCCGCCCGCGTCACCACCGTTAGACATCATTAAAATCATTACGCCGGTAAGCATGAAAAGCGTCGGATCTTGCTTGTACGCATTACGGATATAAAAAACAAAAGAAATAACAATAGAAACTGTCAGCATATACAGCAAACGATCTTGCGCAAACAGACCAACCAGCAACAATCCGATCACAGCACCGACCAAAGTACCTAAAATTCGTAATGTCCCTTTCGCCAGCGATTCACGTCGGCTTCCCGTCGATGCAATCAGCATTACTGTAGTCGCAGCCGTCGATGCTTGAGGCCATCCCAATGCCAGTGGAATAAGGAATGCAAGCGTTAAGCTTAAAGCAACTTTGGTCGCAAACTTAAATTTATCACTCAGACAAAAAGGCATCAGCCAGTGACGAATAAATAAGAAGTACCTGAGTGTAAGAGGTTGCGCTATTTGATCGGAGCCCTTATCTGTCATCCAGACACCTCAATTATTAATCAGCCGTATAAAGCCTAGGCGATAATATTGAAAGCCCCCTAAAACATGATCATGAGAAGTGCCGTTAAAAATGAACTGAATTAACTACATTAGCTCAGGGTAAGCTGGTAGCCTAATGCAACCATACTCATAGATCGCACAGCAAGCAGGGAAAATAAAGTATGTCTAAAAAGGTCTATTGCATTGCGCAATTTCAACCTAAGCCAGGACGGGAAAAAGAGCTTTTCACCGTACTACAGGCTTTGGAACCCAATACACAGCGGGAAGATGGATGCCTTCAGTATATGGTGACACGCCATATTGAAAGCCCTTTTGCAACGGGGGAGTCCTTCCCTATTGTGTTCAATGAAATCTGGGCAGATATGGCGGCATTTGAAGCACATTGTCAGCGTGAAGAAATTAAAGCATTTTTTGCCGAGCATTGTGAAGCCGAGAGCGGCGCGGCTCAAAAGTGGAATGTAACCATCTATTCAGATGAGCCTGAAGGATATGACGCTCCATAGGTAATTTAATTAAAAAGACGATAACGGCTAGATAGATCGCATCTATTTAGCCGCTTTATCTTAGGCCAAGAATTATTAGCCCATCAACTTCCTATGAATCGGTTCTGCAGCCGCTCAATCACGGCAGTAAACAGCTTCACCCCCGGTAGCATTCTGCTTTCATCAATATCGAAGTCACCATTATGATGCCCTGCGGTCAGATCTGAACCCAGCAGACAATAAATCGCTTTACCGCCCTTGGCTTGTACACGGTCCACCAGATAACCCGCGTCTTCACTGGCACCGAAGTCTTTTTCACGAATGACATTATTGAAACCACAGCCGTAACCTACAGATGCCAGCAGTTCTACCAGCTCAATGTCATTGTGTAAGCCTATTGCTTCGCCCTGAGCATGAACTTCAACGTTAACACCGTGCATCATAGATGAGGCCTGAGCAATCCGTTCAACGTGCTGGTACATATAGTTATTCAGATCGCGATTTTCACCACGGGTTTCACCTTTTAATACGGCTTTATCCGGAATAACATTTCGTCCGTCACCCGCCGTCAACTGGCCAACGTTCACCCGGGTCATACCATCTCGATGACGGGGAATTGCCAGCATTTGCGTAACGGCAGTGCATGCTGCAGCCAATGCATTACACCCTGCATTAGGTTCAATACCTGCATGAGCTGGTTTGCCTTTAAAATGAAGATCAAATTTAGAACTACAGAGGAAATGTTGGGGATCACACACTAATGTCCCGCTGGGTACATTCATACCGATATGGGCGGCAAAAAAATAATCAACATCGTCCAGCCAACCACTTTCTGCAATCGCCTTCCCGGCACGACAGCCTTCTTCAGCAGGTTGAAACAGTAATTTAATCTTGCCTGATAGCCGCTCTTTATTTTCTGCCAGCACTTCAGCCAGACCTAAACCTATTGACGCATGCGCATCATGGCCACATGCGTGTGCTATCCCTGGCAACAATGATGCAAAACCGAGAAATCGCGGACGGTGTGAATCGTCCTGACTTTCCATCACTTCTACTGCATCAATGTCAAAACGGAAAGCATAAACAGGCCCTTCCCGCCCGGTATCAAGTTCCGCCCCAATACCGGTAACACCATTCATTTTTGCAAGTGTACTGGCATCCGCCCCCCAACTCAGAGCGCGTTGCTGAGCTTCAGCAATACTGGTTTCATCACGTCCCATGATGGCATCACGGGCAATGATACTGTCAGAAAAACACAAATCAAAACCAAGGTTTTCCAGAACCCCGGCAATGCGGCCAGTTGTAAAAAATTCACACCAGGCTGATTCCGGGTAACGGTGAAATTCACGTCTGTAGTTCATCAAGCGTTGCGATAACGCTTGCTCATCAAAAGTTAACTTGTTTACCACTTAATAATCCTATTACTTTTATGGCTAACGGATCTGTTTACTGCCACGCGCTATCGACTAGCAATTCCATCCCGATTTGCTTGCTATAAAAAGCCTGATAGAGGCGATTAGTAACCCGTTAATTCCATAAATCCTTGTCCTGAATGACTGCCCTTGACCTTAATTGGCCCTTCCCAGTAAGGAAACATAAATGGCAACCACTGTTCCTTGCGGACAACTTCCGCTCTAAGCTCAATCTGTTGTGATGGTACATCAATACGCCAATCTAAGGGTAAACTTTTACCTTCAAGGGTAGTATATCCTAATGGTGTTAACTGAATGTCTTGCTGGCTTAACTGAACGACTTTTCCATCAGGCCAGCTAAGGGTACCAAAATAGAATGGCTGTTGATTTTTCTCCCGGATCTGATAGAGCATCAAGGCACTTCCATCATCTAAATGAATAGAAAACCAATCCCACCCCTGCTGTTTTTTCGCCAGCATAGTGCTGCTCCACTCACGATCGTACCAGCCATCCCCTTTCACCTTGTACTGTTTTCCATCCAGCTCAAGGATGCCATCCACCTTGAGAAACGGGGCACTGTAATAATACGAGGCGATATCTTCTGATCGGTGTTTCCGGCTATAACCTTCCTTTCCCTGCAGTACAATCTTACCTAGGTTATTAACCTGCAGCCTAGCAGCCATATCACCATCTTGAAATTCCAGTAAACCGGGAAATGGGCTCTTACCTAAAGAGCGCCATGACCAGTTATCTAACCAGGCTCGATATGGTTTGCTCATAACCCCTGCCTGTCCGATACCACCACGGGCAAAGCGCTCGGCAAACCAGCTTTTTTTCTCTGATGTCACAACTGCATGAGCCATGAATATTTGGGGAGTTTTCCAGCCACCTTTTTTTTCTGTTCCGGTTGCCATGCGAAACATGGTCCACTGAACTCCGAACGTTTCACCATTTTCAGCTTCAAGGTTGGCTGTTAGATACCACCATTCCGTTCTGAAACCAGGATGACTGGAGAAATCACGGGGGAAGCGGAGTGGGCGACCTTCAACAACAGGTTGATAGTTACCTTCACTGGTTTGAGTCAGTAGTTCTGTGCTCATTGAGCGATCTTCTGCCTGATCACACCCCAATAAAAACAAAATGAAAAGTAAGGAAACCCACCACCGGAACTCTCCTTTTAACTTTAAAAGCAAAATGTTAGGCACTAATTTTTGAAATACTTGCATTAACATCAGAAAGACTCTCGCAACGACAAGATAGCTGAACGTTTAACCAGGCGCCACACAGGCCATGCCCCGGCAGCCAACAAAGCAAGTAAAGCCGTACCCAGCGACACTAAATATTGTGTTGGGAAAAAGTGAATTGGCATAGTCCAACCGAAGGAGTATTTTAAGACAACATCAATTAATAGCTGCGCTAACACTAAACCCAGCGGTAATGCCATTAGCGCTGTCATCAGGCCGATAACTAATAGTTGCCCGCCCCCTAAAGCGGCCAATTCACGACCGGTCATCCCCATACAACGAAGCAGGGCAAACTGCCGCTGTCGTGAAACTTCACCGGCAACAGTAGCAAAGAACAGCCCGCAAACGGCAATGAATAGCGTTAACTTACCTAATGTTGCTGTCACAATAAAGGTACGGTCGAATACCCGCATGGCTTGACTCATCAGCTCAGCATTATTACGAACCCTTTCAGGTTGCAGACGGAAACGCTCGCCCAACTTCGCCAATAATTGAGTGCTGTCGGCATCATCTTCCAAATGAATGGCTAAGCTAACCCGCCCCATTTTCGGCCACAATGCCTGCCAGTGCTTCTGAGAAATCAGCACCTGCCCGTATGGATTACCATAGTCATAATAAACACCCGCGATAATCCAGGAACCTATCATTGGCGCAGGTAAATTGATCTTATCGCCAGGGTGCCAACCTTGCTTTAATGCCATTGATTCACTAACCATCACGGATTGAGTATTGTGCAGATTGTACCAATAATCAGGTTCAGCCACTTTGACCAACAATGCCTCTTTTTCACCAGCGCTGGCTCCGACACTCTTGACCTCTAAGGTGCCAGCTTCAGTAGGTGTTTCTTTACGCCACTGCCACCAAACTTGCTCCACTTCAGGTTGCAACTCCAACCATTTCGCCATACGCGGAGCAACGCTCGACGATGGACGAACGTAAATATCTGCTGCCAGACGCTGCCCCAGCCAACTTTCCGTTGTACTGCGGAAACTACCAACCATGGTTTCCATACCAATATTGGAAGCAAGAGCCAGCATAAAGGCCATCGCAGCAACACCGCGGTAACTCAGACTGGCTGCCGCATCGGAGAAAAACCAGCGCAGGCGTGCCGAACGGAAAAACAAGCCCAGCTTCTGAAATAGCTGCCACAGTAAAAATGGCATCATCAGGCCTGAAGCAATCAGGATGCATGCAATCAAGACGAACCCCGCCAACTGCCCATGCGGCAACTGGTAAACGGCAATGGCACCGCCAATAAACAGACAGGAAAAAAAGGCTTGCCATGCAAATTCACGTCCGCTAAAACGCACTAAAGCCATATGTGTCGCTAAGCGTGCCGGCGGTGTTTTAATTAAGCGCATCATTGGCCAGCCACAAGCGAGCAAACTGCCAAAGACCGCAATGGCAACACTGGCTGCGCCCCATTGCCAGTGCCAGGTAACAGACAAGCTGACATTAGCACTATAGAGATCGCTTAACGTAGCCGCCACCGACGGTAACAATTGCTGAGCCAACAAAAGCCCTAATAAATTACCGCCAATAAGGCCTAATATAATCCAAACGATCAGTTCAACAACCAGTGCACCGGCCAGCTGAAAGCCAGACACGCCCGCTTGACGTAACAGCCCGACCAAAGGCTGACGCTGGGTTAATGACAATGACATTGCCTGATAGAAGATAAATAAACCAATTACAAAAGAGAGCATCCCCATCGCAAACAAATTAAGATGGAATGCTTCTGTTAACGGTTCGAGCTTGGCGCTCTGGTGACGTTCCAGGGTTAATCCCGGCGGGAGTATCTGAGTGAGAGTTGTCAGATCTTTCTGTGGCATTTCCCCGCAAAGAACCGTCGTAAGACCAGCACTTGGATGCAAATCGCGCAGTAAGGCCATATCTGCGATCATTCTTGGCCCGCCGATACGCTCATCACTAACCACTCGTATCGGCCCTATTTGCTGGCCATTGTCCAGCGTTAGCTTTTGCCCTTCCTCAACGCCCATATAACTAGCTAACTGACGACCGACCATGATTGGATACGGTGGTTTCATCAGTTCCAGCATCTTTCCTTGGTATTGCGTCAGACCTTTGCTTCTGATGCTCGATAACATAGCAACCGGATCGATGCCTACAATTTCAAAGTCGCGCCCCTGAGCAGTGACAATACGATGTTGTTCAAACGGTACACAAGTTTTAAAACCAGAGCGGCGCAGCTGGACATAGAAACCCTGCGGTACTTTGAGCCCCATTTGGGCATGACGAATTCGGTAAGGAAAAGGATTAGAAAATAGTTGCTCACCTTGACGATAACTTTCACGAGCCTGTTGGTTAACCGCCATTACACCGACTAACAGAGCGATGCCTAAGGTCAGACCTAGCCAGACCAGTAAAATCTGAAATGGGTGACGGCGGTAATGCCCCCAAAGAGCTTTAGCTACGGGGCTTAACATCCAATTGCCCCCCCTGGAGACGAATACAACCACGCATGTGTGAAGCTACTTGTTTACTGTGCGTTACCAATAATAAAGTACAGTCAAGCTGCTTAGTCAGATTAATCAGCAAACGGATCACCGCGCCCGCATTACGCTCATCCAAACTACCGGTCGGTTCATCAGCAAGCAGAATATCGGGTTCCATATACAGCGCTCGCGCAATAGCCGCTCGTTGTTGCTGGCCGCCCGACATTTCTTCAGGGTAGCGCCCTAATAACGGCATAAGATCGAGAGCGGAGATGATCTGTCGCCACAGTTCGGGCTTTTCATCCAGCCCCTTTAACTGACGGCAAAAACGAATATTATCGGCAATAGTCAAAGTAGGTAAGAGATTAAATTGTTGGAATACCATACCAATGTTATTGCGACGGAATGCGGTACGTTCACGCTCAGAAATATCGTGTATTGGCGTATTACCGATCCATATTTCGCCTGAATCGGCAGAATCTAACCCTGCAATTAAATTTAACAGAGTACTCTTACCAGAACCACTCTCACCCATCAGAGCAAGTTGGTCACCTTGTGCCAGTTCAAGCTCAGCACCCTGTAAAACGGAATGGTATTCACTGCCATCCTGATAACCTTTACAAAGCTTAGCAAGTCGTAACATCTACGTCCCCGATAATGAAAAAGGTCTTGAAAGTAAAAATTATATTACTGAATAATATGACACAGTTTGCCATTCCAGCCGACAGTGAAATCTACAGCAAAGCCAGACAACGAGAAAGGACTTTCAGAACCTTAGCCATAAATAAAATGCGATGCGTTGCAAACTGCCTACAAAAAGGCCAAATACCCTACAAGCGACTAACAACTTTGAATCTTGAATCAACGACTTAAAAATGTTCATGCCTTGGAGTAATTGTAGGATATTTCCGAGGAGCGACGCCAGCTAACATGATCGTGGCAACAAACATAGCCTTACCTGCAACACCACTGGCCGCTGCATTTCATTCACCAAGCTTGTTCAGCATTAAGCAATCAACCAGACTGCAACTTGTAGACAGCGTAATTTGTAATGCGAAAGACAGGGCAAAGTTTATCCACTACAGTTTTAGTAACAATATTTTTTACTAATACCAATCGGTATAACGGTTTCAGGTCATTACCTGGATTTTGCTGCAGGGAGCATGCAACAGATGATCAAAACAATTCTGGTAGTCGGCGCATCTGGTTATGTTGGTAGTCATCTGGTACCGGAATTAGCCAACAGTGGCTATCAGGTCAAAGCAACGGGTCGAAACCTGAAGTTGCTTCAGAAAAGGGGATGGTCTTCGATCCCCAATGTTGAACTTATCGAACTGGATTTGAACCAGAACACGGACCTTCGACCACTTCTCGCAGGTGTTGATGCCGTTTTTTTTCTTGTTCACGGTATGAACCACGGACACGATTTTATTGATTTCGAACTCGATGCTGCTCGTCATTTCAGTCAGGCTTTAAAACTGAGCCAGGTTCAGCGTGTTATCTATCTCGGCGCACTGCAATCGGTTAAAGGTTACTCAAAGCACCTCGCCGCCCGAAAAGCCACCGGCGAGATATTACGAGAAAGTGGTATACCCATCACTGAACTACGTGCCGGCATTATTATTGGCCCGGGCTCCGCGGCCTTCGAAGTCATGCGAGATTATATTTATAATTTGCCGGTAATGCTTACACCCAAATGGGTTAAGTCACACAACTCCCCTATCGCCTTGCGCAATGTTCTGCATTATTTACTGGAATTGCTTCACTTCATCCCTTCACGTCACCAGATAATGGATGTAGCAGGGCCAGAGCAACTCACCTACGAGTCGCAAATGCGTCAACTTGGCAGATTAATCGGCAAAAAAGTACATGTTATCCCTCTGCCTTTTTTACCCCTGTCAGTGGCTGCCTATTGGCTAAAGTTCATCACATCAGTTCCAACTAATATCGCTCGGGCTTTAGTCGGAGGATTACAGTTCGATCTTCCCGCTGATGGTAGTGCCATTCAGTCATTGATCCCTCAATACCTGCTAACGTATGAGGAAGCGGTGAAAGAGACGCTTCGCCATGAGACAGAAGTCGTTCGCAGCAGTGTGTGGGGGTTCGATCCCGATGCGCTTGCCCGTTGGCAACCTGGTTATGGTTATTACCCCAAACAAGCCGGATACACGTTGAAAACCGATGCCAGCGCCGAACAACTGTGGCGGCAAATACAATTGATTGGCGGAAAGGAAGGCTATTTTTATGCCAATTCATTATGGCGGATCAGGGAATGGCTCGACCATCTAATCGGGGGAAATGCCCTGACCCGCTTTCGTCGCGATCCCCATACCCTTGAACTAGGCGATCAGGTCGACTCATGGAAGGTCCTTAACATTGAACCCAATCGTTTTCTTTCCCTGTTATTTGGCATGAAAGCCCCGGGTTTAGGACGATTAGAATTTACCATCGAAGAAAAAGACGAGTATCGCGAAGTCGATATTCGTGCCTGGTGGCACCCTGCAGGTTTTTCGGGGTTACTATACTGGTTTGCGATGATGCCTGCCCACTTGTTTATATTCCGAGGCATGACACATGCGTTGGTAAAACGCTGTAAAGCGAAGGCACAGGAAGGTAAATCGGTCACGTTATAAAATGAAAAAGAGGTGCTAATGCACCTCTTTTTCTATTGTCAGCATCACTAGCAATCTATTGCTTTTGCGCCTGACTCATTTTTATCGCAGCTATCGGACCTGTAATTAATGTTACAGCAACAATAAAAGAAACAGGAACCGCGGTGATCACAATGAAAGATTGGAGTGCATTAAGCCCCCCATCTCCGGCAAGTAGCAGTACGGCAGCCACGCAGCCCATAATGATCGCCCAGAATAAACGATGCACTCGGCTTGGTTTATCATCACCGGAAACGACCATGGCTATTGCATAAGCCATTGAGTCACCAGTAGTCACAACAAAAGTCGTTGTTAAGACCAGGAATGCCGGTAGCAATATACTGCTATAAGGTAACTGAGACAGCGATGCCAGTAATACAGCAGGCAAGCCAGCGTCATTTAGCGGGCCCGAAATAATACCCGGTGTCTGTAGCTCCAGGAAAATACCTGTACCACCCAGAACCGAGAACCAGAAGTTAGTCACGATCGGCGCACCAATCGCCACAGCCAGAACCAGCTCTCGAATACTGCGGCCTTCAGAAATACGGGCAATAAAAATGGCCATCATTGGAGCGAAACCAATGAACCATCCCCAGAAAAACCAGGTCCACCAGATATTCCAACCTTCAGAATCATTCGTCAGGCTCATTTCAGGCAGGTTTGTCAGGTAGCTGGCAAAGCCATTACCAAACTGCTCGAAGATGAACTGGGTTGGGCCAAGGATCAGCATCACAAGCAGCAAGCCGAAAGCGCCAATAACATTAGCACGACTCAACCATTGCAGACCTTTGTCCATGCCTGAAGCGGCAGAAAGTGAATAAGCAGCAACAACCGCAGCCAGAATTACCAGCTGTGAAGAGACGTTATTTTCAATGCCCGCAATCACTTCCAGGCTATAACCTAATTGTGATGCCAGAAAACCAATCGGACCAATAGTACCTGCAGCAACAGCAATGATTGAGCAAGCATCAATGACCGCTCCCATCCAGTGATTCTCCAGACGATCACCCAGTAGAGGATACAGCAATGCTCTCGGGCGAAGTTTGACGCCACATTGATGGTGCGCATACATCAACACGATGGTTGCTAACGTGCCTAGTACAGACCAGGCAAGGAATCCCCAGTGTAAAAAGCTCTGGCTTAGGGCCGGTACAACGGCTGAGGCAGTTGAGCCAACCACACCGCTATAACTTGGAGAGGGGGTAATGAAATGATAAATAGGCTCTGCTGCAGACCAGAAGACACCGCCACCGGCAAGTAATGTACACATTATCATTGCCAGCCAACGGAACGTACCGATAGACGGTTTGGCCAAAGTACCCATGCGGGTTTTACCGTAACGACTTACGGCAATGAGCAAAGCTAAAGCGAAATTAACAACCATAAGCCATTGCCACCAGTAACCAAACTGTGAGGCTGCCGATGAAAAGAGAGACTGGATCAGGGTAGTAAAACGAGAAAGGTCGAACAGTGCCGCCAGAAGGAACAGGCTGATAAAACCTATTGTAAGCGTTGGCACAAGCTTATCGCCAATATGGCGGTTTTTTGTAGTTTTTTTTGTAGGTGTTGTTACTAATTTATCGCCAATATGGCATGCATTGCTTTGCATAAATTTCTCACGGTTATTGTGAGGGGCAACACATTAACAACAATTAATGGCTACATCCAGTAAAAACACCATTGACTGCAGTAATAAAACTACAATTTATGTTCTTATATTACTAAAGATAAAGCAATATCAGTCACTTAGAACTCTAATTGTTATTTGAATTATTTTTCATGAAAAATGACTAGAATGGTCGATAATTACCCATATCAACAAATGAAAAAGTCATGAATAGTACCAATCGGTATATCGCTTTAATAGAAGCCACTAAATGATGAATAACCCATCAAAGCCTGTTTGCAGACAAAAAAATGGCCCTATCCAGGCCATTAGCATTCTATCTATTTATACTCTAATTATTATTGATTCCGTTACATATCGCGTGTCGGTAGCTCAGGTAAGTGAGCACCGTTATTGTGCGGATACAGAACATACTCACCGTGGTACTTAACTTTCGATTTGTAATCAGTGACCTTGAACAACAGTAACCCCAGGCTGAATGCCGTATCAATGAGTTCCTGTGCGCTACCGCGAACATAGAGCGATAACGGCTTAGCCAGCTCAACTTGCTCAACCGATCCATCCTGGAGAGAAAATACGTCGCGGAATTGCTTCACACACACCACCAGAGAGGCCTGCCCCTCAGTATGATGGGTAACCTTGCGGTTTACTTCAAACTCAGTAGTGACCATCCAGCCTTTCTGCTCTAGCGCCTGATAAAGCGACTGAATTTGATCGCGGGTGACGATCTTTGCCTTGCCGTCATCGCCTCTGACTCCTGCGTAGGCTTCTGCAATATGCTCAAAATTTTGTTTTAACTGGGCATTCTTACCCATACTGCGAGCTTGCTGCTGCCAGCTCATCAAGGTTTTTACGACACAACGGTCGAAAGCTTGCTGCTTAATTGCTTTAGTCACCCATGCACTGAGAAAATGCGTTTCGCTCACGGGGTTTTTCTGTATTTTTCCGGATAGCTGAGATTCTTCGAGCTCTTTTAAACCCGCCGTTACCAGCTTATAAATTTCTTGAGAGTAAATCGCCATTGTTTTCCTTACAACTTTACGCATCTCTGGACAGAAGCCAGTAGAAAGCGGCTGACAGTAATGCACAAGTCGCCATAGTTAACGCCATAGGCCAGACTGTAGCATCAGGCATCATCGCAACAGCCCCTCCCACCACCGTACCCGTACCAAAACGTATTGTACCCGCTAACGATGAGGCGGTTCCGGCCATATGCGGATACTTCGACAATAAACACGCCATCGTGTTACTGCCTATGATTGAGATCGTGCCGACAAAAAGCATGACAGGGATAACCACCCCCCACAAGCCCAGGTGAAGCATTTGACCAAGGATCAATCCGATACCGGCGATTAATTGGACAGTCAAGCCAAAACGCAGCATCCAGTGTGATCCCATCTTCTTCACTAACCGGCCATTAATACTGGTCATCAGGATCAGACAGACCACGTTTAAGCCAAACAGGTAACCAAAGTTCTGAGTACTAACCTGATAAAGATCGATATAAATGAATGAGCCGACAGTAAGAAACGTAAACATCCCGGCAAAAGAAAAACCACTACAGAAGACAAAGCCAACAGCGGTTGGCGTCGTCATCAATCTGGCGTAATTTCGTAATGTCGTACCAAGATGGAAAGGTAGACGCTTTTCGGCAGGCAGCGTTTCCGGTATTTTCCATAATACAGACAAAATCACCAGCACGGCACATATTGCCAGCAACCAGAAAATAGACCGCCAGCCAAACCAAACCGATACGTATCCACCAATCATGGGGGCAGCTAATGGCGCGAT
Source organism: Photobacterium sagamiensis (assembly GCF_050337085.1). Lineage (NCBI taxonomy): Bacteria > Pseudomonadati > Pseudomonadota > Gammaproteobacteria > Vibrionales > Vibrionaceae > Photobacterium > Photobacterium sagamiensis. The sequence goes on from NZ_JAKJSP010000037.1 coordinate 52,714, forward strand.
CGTCATTACTAACGTAACAAATGACATGGTACGGGCGAACTCTTCTCGCTCAAACATATCCCGGACCAAAGCCTGAATAATCACGGCGGCAGATGCCCCGGCAAAACCCTGTGCGGCACGGAACCAGGTTAACTCAACAATATCCCGACTCATCGCACTCAGCACTGCTGCAATGGTAAAGAAAACAATGCCAATGATCAGTATCGGACGACGGCCATAACTATCAGCAAGCGGACCATGCAGTAACTGCCCGATTGCGAAACCTGCGGTATAAGCGGTTAATGTTGTTTGTACCAAGCTGGGAGTCACCGCTAAATCTTTTGCAATAGCGGGCATTGCTGGCAAATACATGTCAATCGCCAGCGGGGTGAGTGCAGCAATGGCACCTAAAATTATAATTAGTTGCAGACTCAGCTTTTGGCTGTCTTGTCGGGTCATAAATTCACTACGTGTACTGTTGTATTCACAAAGAACAGTATGGGAAAAATCAAGAAAGGTATTGTACGATGAATTGATCGCTTTTATTCTTTCCCGTCAGGAATAGATCAGTTTCTCTTTCATTAAACAACAGCCACAAACGATCGAGGCAATACCTAAAAGGTATATACCAAGATAAAACCAAACCACTTCAAAATGCAACGTTCAGCATCTTAAAGTAGTTTGGGCCTCGTTATTTCAGAAAAGACGCAATCTCTTCGTCAGTAAGGGGACGGTATTCTCCAGGCTCCAGCTCGTCATCAAGCACCACCTTACCCACTTGCTGGCGGTGAAGCCCGACAACTTTGTTGCCAACGGCGGCAAACATACGTTTTACCTGATGATATTTACCTTCAGAAATCGTCAGTAACGCTTCTCGCTCACCTAGCAACTCTAATTTAGCTGGACGCGTGAGTTCTTTTTCACTCCGTAGCTGAACACCGTCAGCAAAAGTCTGAATGGTTTCTTCCGGAACAGGATCAGCCAATTCAACGTAGTACGTTTTCTCACACACATGACGAGGAGATGTAATACGGTGTGACCACTGGCCATCATCAGTTAATAAAACCAGGCCTGTCGTATCACCGTCTAACCGGCCAGCCACGTGCATTTTTTCCGGGCTGACTTCATCGATTAAGACGAAGACCGTCGGGTTATGATCATCCACATGTGAACAGACAAAACCTTGTGGCTTGTTTAGCATAAAATATCGTGGCCCGTGTAAGGCTAAGATGCGACCATTAAATTCAACTTCGCAATCGTCGGTGATTTGGAACGAACCGTTTTTTACAATCTCGCCGTTCACTTCAATCAATTTGTCTTTTAGTAGCTTACCGGCTTCTCTGCGAGTAATACCCAAAGTGGTACCTAAGAATTTATCAAGCCTCATCACTGGCTCCACATGTTACAAAAGGGGCCGTATTATAAAAAGCTCCGCCATAACTTGCATTAAAAACTTACCTGTATACCCAAACTACTTCAAGATGCAGTGGTTTGGGTATCTCCAATCCAATGATCGCCGGTTATCAGATGAGTAAAAAACAACACTCATCGCAAAATTTCCCACCTTTTTCTCCGAACTATTACTAAGCTCAAAAAAGCGGAACATTTTTATTCTAAATCAGTCTTAATGAATAGACACTCTACAGACTGATTACGTACGACCAGTAATCAAACATGAGTGAATCGACTAACAACCAAGGTTAATCTATGAAAATCTCACTTGTTGCGCCAAGTCTGTCTTCTATTGACATGCTATTAAAACTCGTCGAAGAGCTTTTTTCTTACGAAGCATTACCACAAAAAATTGAACAAACAAGCCAAGCTATACACCAGCTGCTAAGTAATCCTGAATTAGGCCAAGCATGGTTTGTTGAAGTAGAGCATGAAGGCGAGAAAATGATTGCGGGTCACATCATCGTCAGTTACAGCTTTAGCCTTGAGCACGGGGGCCGTGTCGGCTTAATTGACCAATTTTTCCTCAAGCCTGAATGGCGACAGCAAGGTATCGGTACCGAACTGATCCCTCAGATTGAACACCATCTTGCCAATAGCGGTGTACACGCCCTGTCACTAGAGATAAACATCGGTAACTCTGGTGCACGCAGTTTTTATGAAAAGCATGATTTTGTACCACGTCGCCAATTTTGCATGATGACAAAAATCATCACACCGGAAGAAATACCACTAACCATAGCGTCATAAACAAGGCTTCATAAACATAGCCTCATAACCGTGTAGCCGGGCTCACAAACGTGGGCCCAAAGATAGTCCTGAACCACTCTATTGGCCTTCATCACTATCGCAGCTTCTACATCGCCATTTGTTCTTCTATAGCCAAACCACTTCAAAATGCTGAATTCCCGTGAACACTGCATCTTGAGGTAGTTTGAGTATCTGGGTACACTGCCAGTCCAGTTTCTATAAGTGTTTGCTCGAACATGTATACCCTTCGTCCTTACCAGCAAGACAGTGTCAAAGCCACCATTCATTACTTTCGGAAAAATAGCAGCCCTGCAGTATTAGCATTGCCAACAGGGGCAGGTAAAAGCCTGGTTGTCGCTGAATTGGCCCGCATTGCCAGGGGGCGAGTCTTAGTCTTAACCCATGTAAAAGAGCTGGTTGAGCAAAACCACAGTAAGTATGAAAGTTATGGCCTGAAAGCTTCAATCTTTTCTGCCGGTTTAGGTCGTAAAGAAACGGACCGTCAAGTGGTATTTGCCTCCGTGCAATCTATGGCCAATAGCCTGGAGCAATTTGCGAATGAGTTTTCTTTATTGGTCATCGACGAATGCCACCGCGTTCCGGATGATGAAAACAGTGCTTATCGCCGGGTTATCTCTCACCTGCAGAAAATCAACCCGGGTATTAAGATCCTTGGCCTGACCGCGACCCCTTATCGCTTAGGCATGGGCTGGATCTATAAATACCACACCAGAGGGCAAGTGAAGACTGAGCAGGAACGCTTCTTCAGGGATTGTATCTTTGAACTCCCTATTCGCTATCTGTTAGATGAAAACTTTCTGACGGAACCTAAGGTCATGGATATGGCAGTCATCGGCTATGATTTTTCCAGCCTGACACCTTCTGCGTCCGGACATTATCGTGAGGCTGATTTAGATAACGTTATAGAAAAATCGAGCCGGGCTACACCGATGATCATCGAACAGGTTATCGATTATGCAAAAGAACGTCGCGGAGTAATGATTTTTGCATCAACGGTAAATCATGCCCAAGAGATCATGGGTTACTTGCACAACGAAAATGCTGCATTAGTGGTAGGTGATACGCCTCTTGATGAACGCGATCGAATTATCAATGCCTTTAAACGCCAGGAGATTAAATACTTAGTCAATGTATCGGTACTCACAACGGGATTTGATGCTCCCCATGTCGATTTAATCGCGATTCTTCGCCCGACAGAATCTATCAGTTTGTACCAGCAGATTGTCGGTCGCGGACTCCGGCTGTTTAAGGGCAAAAAAGATTGTCTGGTTCTGGAATACGCGGGAAACTGTTATGACTTGTACCAGCCAGAAGTCGGCGATCCTAAGCCCAACAGCGACAGCGACGTCATCATGGTGCCCTGCCCTGCCTGTGGGTTCAATAACAGCTTCTGGGGAAAATTAGATCCTGCAGGATTTCTGGTTGAACATTACGGCAGACGTTGTCAGGGCTATTTTGAGGATGATGACGGCGAACGGGAAGAATGTGGCTATCGCTTCCGGGCCAAGTATTGTGAAGTGTGTGGCGCCGATAATGATATAGCTGCGCGTCGATGTCACCAATGTGATGCGGTAATGGTCGACCCTGATAAAAAATTACGGGATGCACTGAAGCTCAAAGATGCCATGATCATGAAATGCGTTGATTTGCGCCTTGAAGCCGGGAAAAATAAATTCGATAAGCCTCAGCTTAAAGTCATTTATATCAGCGATGAAGGATCTGAAATCAGCGAGATCTGGCCGCTGTCGACAAAGACCCAAAAATCAGCCTTTTTGAAGAAATTTATTAACCCCCATCTGGTCGATCGTCATCGCCCTTTCACCGATACTGCGCCAACTAAAGTAGCCAATAATGAACACCGGTTGCGTCCACCGGAAATCGTGATCACCAGAAAGAGCGGCCGTTTTTGGGTCATTCGCGATAAACTGTTCGATCTTAACCAGTACAAGAAAGAGTAATACCAATCGGTATAAACGAACACATCAGGCCGGTGCCTTTCCAGACAGAATGCTGGCAATTCACCCGCTTGTACGTTGATTTTTCTAATTAATTCAAGAAGACAACTATTAGCCTTGCTAAGACTTGACCTGAATGTTAGAATCCGCGCTCGTTTTTACGACATTGAGTAAGGTCGCATTACTCAGTGAAATTAAGAAATTAAAGAGTATTTAATATGAAAATTGAAGCAATTGTACGTACTGACCTAGGTAAAGGTGCGAGCCGCCGTCTACGTCTCGCAGAAAAGTTCCCAGCAATCATCTACGGTGGCGAAGCAGCTCCTGTTGCAATCGAGATCCTACACAGCGATATCATCCACCAGATGGATAAGCCTGAGTTTTACGAAGGTCTTGTTCTAGTGATTGATGGTCAAGAAGTTAAGGTTAAGCCGCAAGACATCCAACGTCACGCGTTCAAGCCAAAAGTTGAGCACATGGACTTTAAACGCATTTAATTGCGAGTTCATACTCAATCAAAAAGCGCCTAACGGCGCTTTTTTTGTTTTTGGACTATATATTTTCAAATAGGGTTCCGAGCATGACACGAAACAGTCAGAAAAGGCTCTGTTGAGAATCGTCTTCTGATATTGATTCTGCCGACTCCTTCTCTGCTCTTGCTTGTCTGATCATTCGAAGATAGCGCTGACGACATAAACGAATCGTATTGCGCTGCTGATCGGGTGTCATGTTTTGCCAGTTAAATCGTTCATCCCGGCTTCTCATGCAACCCCTGCAATAACCTCGCTCATCAACCTGACAAATACCAACACAAGGGCTGGGAATAGAAAAAAATTCAAGTTGTTCCATATCTCCCTCCCCCCCCAAATATAATAATTATAATAGTCTAAATCTTATACCGGTTGGTATTAACCACGCACGCGTTTATAGCGCGCATTTCCTCACAACGCATTGATGACTGGTTATGCACTTACCTTGCTAAACCATGCTGAATTCTGATACTGTTTATACCCAAAGCACCTCGGTTCTTGAGGTGGTTTGGGTATAAGGTTATCAGGATTGGTAACCATCAATAGTAGTTCGTGTCGTCTGTTTAATTATCAGACTCTATAACCATCAACGCACTACACTCACCAGGAGGGAACCATGGATTTTTTTGTACCATCGGCGTCTAGCCCAGCTCAAGCAGAATCCGTTTTTACGTCTATTGCTCAGCACATTTCTGCCCCATCTCAGTCTCAACGTATTCATAGACTTCAATGGCTGCATGAAGGCCAAGTATGTACATGCGAAATCGGTCAGCCTCTACCAGACGTCTTCCGTACTAAAGAACAAGTACTGGCTATTTTTGATTGTGGTAACGTATTTAAAGTATGCACCCCTCATCGTGGTGCAATAAAATTTGACCCAATCCATGCGAGCAAATCAGCGGTAATTGATGTCGAGTTTTTCGATTAACGGGCTCTAATCTTTTTAATCAAAAAACGCGCTAATTAGCGCGTTTTTTTGTCATACCTATACTGCTTCAGAATAGCCCCAGCTGTGGGGCTGTGATTTCATCAAAACTGCGTCCGATAAATGGCAGAATCCCATCAGCGACTGGCTTCAATTGTTTATCTACATAATGGTTGTAGTCAACAAGGCTGGTTAACGCCTCTTTCGGTTCGGGGCCATTTACTGTGATCAGGTACTCTATCCAGCCGCCATTTTGATACTGTAACGGCCTGCCCATTTTTTCATTAATGTCATCTGCCATACGAGCTGCACGAACATGAGGTGGTACATTTTTCTGATAGTCTGACAGGTTACGTCGTAACCTCTTGCGGTAAACAAGCTTCTCATCAAACTCGCCGGCATTGGCTTTTTCCACATAATCACGAATATATTCTTCAACATCTTGATCGTGGAAAATTTTATCGTACAGGACTTTCTGAAAGTCCTGAGCCAGCACAGTCCAATCAGTACGGACTGTTTCGAGGCCTTTAAAAATGATCGTTTCTTTATCACCTTGCCAGACTAATCCCGCATAACGTTTCTTAGAACCAGTATCAGAACCCCGAATAGTAGGCATCAAAAACTTGTGGTAATGCGTTTCGTATTCAAGTTCAAGGTAGCAATCGAGATTATATTCTTCACGAAGGTGTTCTTGCCACGCTGCATTGATCACGACAACCAATTGATTACCAACCGAATCGGCTTCATCTTGGGTATGACTTTTACCTAAATGTACGAAGACCGAATCAGTATCACCGTAGATAACGGTGTAGCCTTTTTCTTCGATCATATCTTTCGTGCGAGATAGTACTTCATGCCCGCGCATCGTAATTGATGATGCTAAACGGTGATCAAAGAATCGGCAGCCAGATGAGCCTAAGACACCATAAAATGAATTCATGATGATCTTGATGGCTTGTGAAAATGCTTTATCGCCATCGCGCTTAGCTTGATCGCGTGCAGACCATAAATCCTCGATCATTTGGGGTAAGAAATGCTTCTCACGATGAAAACGCCCGCCGCGAAAACCAGCAATAGCCTGGTTATTGTCTTTCCCTTCATTCAATAGTAGCCCTTCCACCAGCCCCATAGGGTCGATGCGGAATGAGCGGATAATCGAGGGATACAGTGATTTAAAATCCAATACCAATACCGAGTCATAAAGGCCCGGTTTTGAGTCCATAACGTAACCGCCGGGGCTTGCGATCCAGTTATCACTCTCAAGGCTAGGGGCAACATATCCCGCCCTGTGCAATTGTGGTAAATAAAGATTGGTAAATGCCGCGACAGATCCGCCAACCCGATCTAATTCCACACCGGTTAAACGGCTGCGCTCCACTGCAAAATCGAGCAGATGGGTATGCTCAAAGATCCGGGTAACTAGCTTGCAATCCTGCAGGTTATATCGAGCTAGCGATAGTTTATCGTGCCTGAACATCTGGTTGATTTCAGCCATGCGATCATGCACGTTATGAATTTGCTTGCCTTCGCCCAACAACTCTTGGGAAACAGATTCAAGTGACCAGGAGCGAAAGTTATAGGTTGCGGTTTTCAGGGTATCGATACCATCAAGAACAACCCGCCCGGGTATGGTAATAAAGCCCTGGTTAGGATTTTGTGTAGACTGACGCCAGTGCGGTATTTGCTTACCACGACCGATCCTCAGGCTCAGTTTGTTCCACTCAGCGCGCTTTAACAATAAACGGAAATCAAAGTCGATAACATTCCAGCCAATGATGAGGTCGGGATCAAACTGAGAAAACCAGGATTCAAGTGCCAGCAGCAGTGCTTTCTCTGAATCGACCCACTGGATCCATGGCTCATCATGATCTTCAGGCTTTGGCTCACCCACCATGATGACGCGGCTATCCACCTCGCTATGTAAACCAACCGAATACAAAATTCCTTTTTCTGAGCATTCAATATCTAACGACGCCACGCTTAATTCAGGCAGATAATCAGCAGCCTTGGCTTTAACTTGCGTATATTCAACATAGCCCAGTTTTTGCTTAGGCAAACCCGTAAACACCATTCCACCGCGGATAAAGCGCTCCATCAGAAAACGATCGGCCAGTCGTATATCGGTTTCAAAACCATCCAGTCCCTCGGCAGCAAGAATTTGTGATATTTGTAAGCTGTCGCGAACCGTATGGGTATAACAAGCATGAACAGGTTTATGTTGAAAGTTCTGCAGCGACACCTCCCGCCACTGCACCTGGAGATTAGCAGCACTAAAGGCTTGAGCGGCCTGTTGCTGCTCTTCCAGAGGGATAAAACACACGGGTTTATCACCATGAATAACTAAACGACAGGGACCTTGGTCAGTTTTAACCCATAGCACGATCTCCGTCTGACCGTGAGAATCGCGACTTTGTCGCGTTAAAACAAAACCTGTTAGGTGAGTTTGCAAATAAGCCTCAAAAGCATCAATGAAGAAAAAACATAGCGACTCATCCTATTGAGTCGCTATCGGACGAAACGGTAAAAAGGTGAACAGTTAGATTAGCCAATTTTACGGTCTATCTTCTCAAACTCTGCCACTATCCAGCCTCCAAACTGATCAAGAAGAAAAAGCGCTGCACGCTTTGGCACTTGAGTGCCACTAATAAGGGTAAATAACCGCTCAATTTCAAGGCTTTTGTCAGGGTAATATTTTAAGAAAGCCTCTGCGCAACCTTCTGACGTATGGGCCCACCGTTTTTCTCGATGCATCACAAGTGAAAAGCAGCTTCGAAGCATTTTCTTCGCGATATGCTGGCAATACTCAAGGTAATTACTGACCACTTTCGTCTTCATAATCTTCTGGCGGTAAACGGCCAGTTCATCTTTGATATCACCATTAAAAGCCTTCGCCACATCCCAGCTTGGTTCAAAGCAACCAAAACGCGTCGACAGATCTTCGCCATACAAACAGAGACAACAGTGCTTTATCCAAAAGCCCCACTTAAAAATGGCATCAAGCGAGAGTACTTCCGATAAATATCCGACTTTAATCTCAACCGAAGGTACATCGGTATGATAGGTAGATATTCGCCACTTTATTGTATTGAGCAGCGACTGCTCAGAAACAGTGAGGGGCCGATGCAAAATTAACGTCAGATTCAGATCTGATTGCCCTAATACTGCTTCGCGGCGTGCGATGCTGCCAAACAGATAAATACTATGCAGCGATGCCCCAAATCCAGCTCGCAGCTGCTTAACGGCATCTAACAAGACGGGTACATATTCCTGTTGAAAAGGCGTTTTGCCATCTAATACGGGTAACGCTTTCACCACTAGACTCTTTCTCTCTGTTGCTGTGTTTTTGTAACAAAAACTGGCTTTTTTTTGCGACAAAACAACTGATACTTAATGTTACCGCTATTCTACCAAATCTAGGACTCTGTTGACCAAACAGATTCACCTAGTACCTAAACACAGTGAAGGTGATTGATTAAAACAGTCGAAGTCCGTCATCCCAGAAACCGCCAAACACTGAACTTGCAAGCTTTCTCAAAACTCACCTGGCGGTTATCAGGGATCCATCATGCACGGAAGGTTCAGTGGACTGTGGATCCCCGATAATCGCTACTGTAAATCCAATCGATAATGAAAAGATCAACATTAAGCGATTTCGAGGATGACGATGGTTTGGCTTCATCGATTAAAAACTAATCTGTTCAATCAATCATAATTAATGAGTCAAGGTACTAGCTTACTGAACGGTGTTCTGATCTCTCAACACTACATTTTACTCAGCGAGATACCCACGGCTAAATATCTTAATAAAGTCAAAAAAAGAGGCTGCGTTTCCCAGAAATATCTCGCTCCCCCTACCTCGCCACCATAAAGCATGTTCTAATATCCCTTCACTCACAAACCAGAGATATATGTAATACATGGATACATCAAACCTAATTTCTTTTGACGACGTTATTGACGCGGCTTACGACATCTTCCTTGAAATGGCACCAGAAAGCCTAGAGCCTGTAGACGTTATTCTTTTTACTGCTCAATTTGAAGACCGTGGTGCTGCTGAAGTCGTTGAAACACGCGATGATTGGGCTGGCCATGTGGGTTTTGACGTCGATAAAGAACTCTATGCCGAAGTACGTATTGGTCTGATTAATGAAGCAAACGACGAACTTGACGATGTCTTCGCAAGAATGTTGATTAGCCGCGATCCTGAGCATAAGTTCTGCCATATTTTATGGAAACGCGATTAAAATCGTATTTCTAGAAACTAGAAACTAGAAACTAGAAAAGCAATAAAAAAGGCGATGTAGAAATACATCGCCTTTTGTTTAATTCAAATATTATTCTAAGCTAATACGGGCGTATCGGGCTGTTGGCTACGACGAACCCAAAACAGGCTTATTACTACCAGAACAGACATCACGGTTAGTACCGCACCGAGGCTAAATTGATCCTCTGCACGCATGAATGCTGCCGCTAACGTCGCAATACCGGCCCCCAGATTCTGCAATCCCCCAAGCACTGCTCCTGCAGTACCGGCATGTTGAGGAAAAGGCTGAATAGCTGCTGTTGTTGCTGCCGGGAACAAGACACCCGCACCAATGAAATATATAAACGCGCCACCAATCAATGAGCTTACGGTAACTAATCCCGCCATACCCGGGATCAGAATAGTTAACGCGCCTGCAATAATCGCCAGCATACCTACATTCATCACACGAGTATTACCAATTCGCTTAACCATAAAGGCCGACAGCCATGCTCCAGCTAAATAGCCCGGTAATGGTAAAACAAATAACCAGCTAACTGTTTTCGGATCCAGTTTTAGCACGCTGCCCAGCAATACCCCCGCTGCAGCTTCAAAGACAGCAATCCCCGCAAACGTTGCAATCAGGCAGAGCACATAGCCCTGAAAACGACGATTGCCCAGCACATAGCGATAGCTAACCCACACACGCTCATAACGACGATTTTCTACGGGTAGTGTTTCAGTAAACATAGCCATCATTGCAACAGTCACAACAGCGCCGAATACCAGTAAAAAAACATAACTCGCAGTCCAGTCAAACATTGATGACAGGTAACCACCTAATACCGGTGCAATAAGCGGAGAGAAAATGACGCCCATACTAACCAGGCTGTTTGCTTTGTGAAGCGCCGCACCATCATAGCAGTCACGGGTGACAGTTCGACACATCGCCCCGCTACAACCCGTACCTGCCCCTTGAATAAAACTTGCCAGTAAGAAAAACTCAAATGAAGTGGCAAACAAGGCACCCACAGTACCCAGCAAAAAGATCACCATTCCCACAATAATCACTGGACGACGGCCAACACGATCCGAGAGCGGTCCATAAATAAATTGAGATAAACCATACGGGATTAAATAAGCAGCCATAACGGCCTGTAGATATGACGATTTAACAGCAAAATCATGTGCCATCGCAGGAATGGCTGGTACATACATAGTTTGCGTCATCTGGCCGGCAGCAGCCAGAATGATAATTAAAAATAACAACTTTGCCATTTTAGCAGAAGAAGATTGCTGAACCACAACCTATACCCTCACAACAGAACAATATAAAGGAAATTTACGAGCATTTGATAAAATCCGCCCATGAGCAGGATATAACTCTGCATATATAGACGCAGCCAATAAATAAGACTAGGTTACATGTGATATGGAGTTTCTAACTCTGCTTCAAGAGCGATGATAGTAATTGTGAAATGATATTCAAGCAAGAAATTAGCGTGCCATTAAGCACGAAACTTTATTATGATTTGGATTAGAAAAAGTAATGGATAATTGTGAGTGATAGTTAAATAGATTGCCATAAATAGAAAAGCCCCGAACACTCGGGGCTTTTCTGTTATTCAATATTTTTTACGTTTCCGCTCAATCAAGTACTGCGTTCAGAGCATAACGTTGAATAGTGACAAATTCTCAGTCGAAATTGAATCGGTGTTTACCATGACTCGCTTTTATTTTCAGATAACTTTCATTACCGTCTTTAACGTGTGTTTTGGTGCCGACTACTTCAACGATTTTGATCCCATTGTTTTCAAGATCGTGAATTTTTTTCGGATTATTGGTAACCAAGCGGATCTCATTAATCCCGAGTGCATTTAGCATCAGAGCAGCTTCAGTGAAATCACGTAAATCATCACCAAAACCAAGGTGATTGTTTGCCTCATAGGTATTCATACCCTGGTTTTGCAGTTCATAAGCATCGATTTTATTGTACAAACCAATACCACGGCCTTCCTGACGCAAATACAGGATGACACCACCGATCTCGCCCATTTTTTCGATGGTTTCATCTAACTGTTCACCACAGTCGCAACGAGAAGAGTGAAATACATCACCGGTTAAACACTCAGAGTGCATGCGTACCAATGGTGCTGCTGCCTGCTTGTCTGCATCATGAAAAATGATTGCAACATGTTCTTTGCCAGATTCAAGGCCATTAAAAGAAAGCAAATCTGCTGGAATATTACTCTTCAAGCCGACTTTAAAAGGCACTCTCGCCCTTACATTAATCATTTTGTTCCTAAGTACTTCTTAATGGCCCTCTGGGATCAGGGTCATTTGGGTTAGTAGAACTTGCCAATTAAACGTCAAAGCACACTTTAGTACCTTAACTCACATCCCAAGAAGGCTGATAATCTTCACCAAACACCCAAATATCGTAATAGCATGATTCAAATCACTTTGTACGACAGACAGGCATTCCTCTATCTTACCTAGATGATATCTAAAATTATTGCACTAAAACAGCACTTCAACACTAAGGTTATTCTCTCAGAACAAGTTCCGGTACCTATTCCTGTGTTTCAGGATAGCAATGATAATTGTTATATTATAACAAAACAATGGTGAACTCATTATGCAACAGGCATCAAAGAATAAGAACCATCATGCTACTCAGGCTTCAGGCCATATTTCTTCTCCCACTCAGGATGCAGGAATACACAAGTGGATAAAAGAGTAAAACAGATAACTGCGACCATAATAATAAACATTCTGACCCAATCGTCCCCCATCATTAAGCGCGTTGACAGCATCTGATATGTCGATTGCATCCAAATCAATGAAGCCCCCAGCAAGGCAACTTGCAATGTGCGTGCAGCCCAGCTTTTCTTAATACAAAGCAATAACGGTGCAACCGCCAATCCAAGGCAAACAAAGACATCACCTGCACGCAAAAAATGTGCTCCGAGTACCCATAAGCTGATCACCACAGGCAACATTAATCTTATGTTTAAATACATTGGTCGTACTTGCATTTCACTACTCCCGGATTTTAAGTTGCAATATATATACACCTTTGGGTGTCAAAAAGGAATCTTGTTGTTGTCAGCCAATATTTCTTGAATGATTTCAGATACACCGATTGATCACACTTCTGCAAATATACCATCTCGCCTTACAGTGAGAATGATAAAACCGATCAAAAAAGCTCTCAATTTAGCCAACTACACTTTTTATTGCTCCGCTTTAATTGTTATTTGTGAAAAAACATCTAAAATTGCCCGAGTTTGATCACTTGTTCTGACAATGATTTTAACAATCAGCAGATCAGGTTAGTCCCATTCCGTCTTACAGCAAGATTGTTGCTGTACTTGACACAGTAAAGGAAACATCATGATTCAAGTTGTAGGTCACAAAAACCCTGATAGTGATAGCATCTGTTCAGCACTTGTCGGCGCTGAACTTCTTAAGGCTCGTGGCCTGGAAGCTAAAGCCGTTCGTCAAGGCGAGCTAAACCGAGAAACGCGACACATTCTAGAGCAAGCTGGTGTAGATCAACCAGAAATGTGTACTGGCGTAGCCGGTCAAAACATCTGGTTAGTAGACTATTCTGACCTTGCTCAAGGCCCGGATGATATTGCTGATGCTGAGATCTTGGGTATTGTTGATCACCACCGCTTGGGCGATGTAACGACAACCAACCCACTAGAAGCTTGGATCTGGCCAGTTGGTTGTACTTGTACCATCATGTTCAACCTGTTCAAAATGGAAAATGCCGAGATCACTCGCCCACTAGCGGTTCTGATGATGTCAGCAATCTTGAGTGATACTGTTGGCTTTGCTTCTCCTACTTGTACTCAAAAAGACCAAGATGCGGTAGCAGAACTGGCAACGATTGCTGGTATTGAAGATCTTGACGCTTTCATCAAAGATCTGTTAATTGCAAAAACAGATATCGACGGTCTTTCTGCCTCTCAGCTGGTTGAAAAAGATCTTAAAGCTTACCCATTCAACAACCGTGACGTTGTTGTTGGTCAGATCGAACTTGCGACTCTTGAGCAAGTTGACAGCATGATTGATGAGCTGAATGCTGATCTTCAGCGTCGTTGTGATGAAGATGGCCTGGCAATGGCTGCCTTAATGCTGACTGATATTACGACCAGCACAACACGTCTGCTATTCAAAGGTGAATGGAATGCAACCTTAGAGCAATATACTGACAATGGTCTGCTGATGATGGAAAACACGCTAAGCCGCAAGAAACAAGGCTGGCCTTGGCTGCAGAAAGTTCTGGCGTAATAACAATCACTTATTTATGCCCGTCCATTGAAAAGGAACGCGATTGCGTTCCTTTTTGTTTTGGGAGCTGTTGTTTTATTTAAAGTTTTTTATTTCTCATGGTGACCGTTGATTTCACTAAGCCTTGTTGTTTCATTAAGCGCTGCCGCAAAATGTTCAACAAACTGTCGGCCAATCAGTTTGCCTTCACGGTAATCAACTTCCAGATCATCTTTTTCGCTCAGTAACGCTCTGCTGCGCAAATTTTTCTCAGGCGCAATTTGAATCACCTTTAACCCTTCAGGAGGCTGAACCAGAAATTCATCTACTTCACGACAAGTCTGATAGTAACGAGCAAGCATCTCAATCACTTCGCTACTTTTCCCCTTACCTGTTATAGCCAAAAAGCGTTCGATATTGTCGGAACTAAACCATTTCCCACTGTCACTATTATTTTTCTCCGGCTCGGTTAACTCAGATATTACCTTTTGCTGTTCTTGTTGGCGCTGATGTTCTTTTTTAACAACCTTATCGTTCCAACCCCCCTTCCACATCTCAAAGCGCTGGGTGAGATCGTTGTGAATTGACTTAAATTTATCCAGCGACTCGTTCAGACTAAGCTTTTCAATATATTGCGGCAGGCTAGTTTCAATTTTTTCTCGCCAATCATCAAATACCCCAAATCCATCATCGCTATTTTCAAGCGGTTGGGTTCTTACCACAACAACAAGGTCTGCTCCGCGCTTCCAGGCTTCTTGAACAGGGACGGCTGCACTTACACCGCCGTCAACCCATTCCAAGTCTTGTAAGTTGACTGGCTGGTTATACAACATGGGAATTGCACACGTCGCTCGAAGCACCTCCTGCCAGTTTTGTTGATACATAGGCAGATAAATATCTTGTAAGGTATCTTTACGGGTAGCGCAGGCAAACGCCTGGCGATATTGTAAATTTCGCCGTGCAGTCACAATATCGAGTGGCGTCAGCCCTTCAGCCGATATCGTATCCAGCGCCCAGTCTAAATTCATCGGCTTTTGTTTACTGAGGTACTTATACAGATTGAAAAACTCATTATCTGTCGTGTAATTGACAATGAAATTGTAGCCAAAACTGGACTGACGGCTAATAAACGAAGAGAGGTTGAGCGCACCGGCTGAAGTGCCAATATACAGTTCGAACGGATCAAATCCGGCCTCAAGAAAGGAGTCAAAGACACCTGCAGTAAATATCCCCTTCTGGCCTCCCCCTTGCACAACTAGCGCTATTTTCTTTTTCCGCCCACTATTCAGTTGGGTAGAAAATGCGTTTACCGTTTGTAAATCAAAGGCACTTAAGCTGAACGGCAGATGATTCGTCATAGTCTACTCACGTTAAAAATTACGAGGACATACTGTCGACAGAATAACATCTATTACTAAACAGAAACGGAACGAAGCATATAAAATTAACAGGTTACGCAATAATTGCAGTGAGACCAAATCCAATCAAGATTGTAAATGTTACAACTGCTGCAATAATTGCAAATTTGAGATCTTTATCCATGCCACACCCAACCATAACAACAACCCAACATCACGATAACTTTAGTTTAGGGTGACTTCAAGATTCTCACTAAATTAAATGCGAGATTTTAGGATAACTGTCACAATTAAACATAATATCGGAACTGAAAAATGAGAATAAAACGATGAAGTTATCAGCATTACCATTCACTTCAGGATGTATTCTATTCGCCTTCGTCTCTACTTATGCTCTTGCCGATAACCCTATCTTCGTTACGCCTTATATTGGCTATACCTTTTCTAATCAGGTAAAAGATGAAAATGGCATAAAACTTCAACCTGAAAACGACCCACATATAGCAATGGCCGTAGAAACAAATGTCGAACCAGGCCGTGTGGGACTTTTTTTAAGCCACCAACCCACAGAAATGAAAGGGCTGGAAGGAGATGGCTCCTTTACTTACTTACATTTCCAAAGCTCTCTGCGCTATGAAGCGATGACAAAACTAGACGCTTTTTTCGGTGCGAGCCTGGGCGCAACCTTTGTCGATGGTGATTGGTCTGAAAACAGTGCCTTATTCTCTGGCGGTTTATTCGGCGGAGCTGAATACAAAATGAATAAAAATGCTAAAGTTGTTTTTGAAGGTCGCTGGTTAGCAAACTTCATCGACAGCCATACAACCGCTATCTGTCACTTACCATCAGGAAACCAAACCTGCCACATAATCGTCGATTCAAAAATCCTCAGCCAGGTCCAAACCAATATTGGTGTTAGCTWTTCTTTCTAGTTACCAATTTATATAGCCTTTTAATACTATTTCAGACCCTACCTGCTAGTTTTTGTCTATTTTACAGTCATTTTTGCAAGTGCTTCAAAATAAAATTAAAACCTGCTATTTACTCAATAGGCAGTGATTAATACCGCCTTAGCATCCTCACACGGCCATATTTGGCAACCCATAGAGTAAAAAACCAACCGTTAACACTGCAGCTCAACATCATTAACAAACGCACACTCTATTGCTTTACAATTTATCTCTGGTTAATCTCATCTCATTACGTGGTCTATCAATCCATATTCCACGGAGCAGGACGATGAATTAGAGAATTTATCTCTAATAAAATTTAGTTTCATAGAGAATAGCAGTACATAAGGAGATGTTTATGAAACGAGAACAATGGGGTTCCCGTACCGGATTTATCTTAGCTGCCGTTGGCTCAGCCATCGGTCTTGGTAATATTTGGCGATTCCCGTATATGGCTTATGAAAATGGCGGTGGCGCATTTTTTATCCCTTACCTTTTTGCCATGATTTCCGCCGGTATTCCTTTTATGATCATGGAATTTACTCTCGGTCATAAATTACGTAGTGCAGCTCCTCGCGCATTCTCTAAGCTGGGTGGCAAGCTCGAATGGCTGGGTTGGTTCCAGGTATTCATCGCCGCAGTTATTGCCGTCTATTATGTAGCGGTCATTGGCTGGGCTATCTCTTACCTTGGATTTTCATTCACCCAAAGCTGGGGGGCAGACACAAATGCCTTCTTCTTTAGCGAATACTTACAATTAGGTGATAACTCTCCAACTAAGTTGGGCAACCTGCAGACGCACATTGCAATTCCAATGATCCTTGCATGGGGTATTACTTTTGCAGCTATCTTTACCGGTGTTAAAGGCGGTATCGAACGTGCAAGTAAGATCATGATGCCCCTGCTATTTATTATGGTGGTTGGCTTAATCACTCGGGTCGTGTTCCTGCCGGGTGCACTGGACGGTCTTAACTATCTGTTCCAGCCAGACTTCAGCAAGATTACTGATCCAAGTGTTTGGTCAGCTGCATACGGTCAGATCTTCTTCACCCTGAGTGTGGGTTTCGCCATCATGATTGCTTACTCAAGTTATTTGCCAGAGAAATCTGACATTAATAACAATGCGTTCATGACAGTATTAATTAACTGTGGTTTCTCTATCACTGCTGGTGTCCTTATCTTCGCAGTATTGGGTTACATGGCTCAAGATCAGGCAAAACCTCTGACGGAAGTGGTTTCCGCGGGTGTTGGTCTGGCCTTTGTTACTATTCCCGCAGCAATTAATTTACTGCCTGCGCCATACATTCTTGGTCCGCTGTTCTTCTTAGCACTGGTTGTTGCAGGTCTGAGCTCACATATTTCAATCATTGAAGCGGTAACCTCTGCAGTCATTGACAAGTTGAATTGGTCGCGTAAGAAGGCAGCTTCTATCGTTTGTGGTGTCGGCTTCGCAGTATCCATGGCATTCGCAACAAGCGGTGGTCTGTTACTGCTTGATTTAGTTGATTACTTCATTAATAACGTTGCACTGCTAGCAAGCTGTCTGGTTGAACTGGTTGTGATTGGCTGGTTACTGAAAATGGCTGATATTCGTGAATATGCAAACAACGTCTCTGAATTCAACATTGGTAAGTGGTTCGAAGTTTGTATCCGCTTCCTGAGTCCGGCAATGTTAGCACTGATCCTTGTCACTAACCTTTCAAATACCTTGACCGACGGTTACGGTGGCTACGAAATATCTGACTTATTACTACTTGGTTGGGGACTGATTGCAGCAATGTTTGTAGCCGCTGTTATCATCAACCTAACATCCAAACCACAACGCCAGCTGGAGGGTTAATTATGACAACAGGTGCAATTATCATGATGCTGTTTGGCTTTGGTATTACCTGGGGTGGCGCAGCTTACTGCATCTCCTTAGCAATGAAGAAAAACGGCAAGTAATTCAAATTAGTGAATCTTAGGATTAGCTAATTACAATAAAGAGGCTCATTGAGCCTCTTTTTATTTATCTTGATATCGCGACTCTTTCAACCTGACCACTAGATTCTCTGTCCATAATACAGTGATCTGAATACGAAAAAATTTCTACTGCCATAACAAGAAAACGATCGTTAACACCGATAATTGTTAGCCACGAATCATTCCCGTAAAGAATCATTTTCTTTTTGACAATCATCCCGTTACAATCATCGCACAAAAATCAATACTGACATTTCAAGGATAGGCAATGAAGTTACCTGCTTTAATTCTTTCACTCGTACTGCTTCCGAGTACTGCATTCGCTTCAACTGGCAGTTGCGAGAGCGATAAATATCACCAGTATGTTGATGCATCGCTTAGTTGGTATCAAAGTCTGGTTGATTTGGCTGTACAGAAAGATGAAGGCCTTAAAAATGTCGGGGAATGGTTTTTAGAAGGTCGTAAACATCACTTCGAACTCAATCGCGAAGCCGTTGACTGGTATTTAGATAATGACAAAAGTCGCTTAGACTTGTCTCAATCCGTTGAATCTTGGCTACAACTAACTCAACACGACGTAAAGAAACTGTCGCAGCAGCAAGATGAGCTCGGTGTTTATGCGAAGAAAGCGTTTGAAGATCGCCAAAGTAAACCTCATGCAAAAAACTATGAGCTTCGTAGTGCATTTGCAGAGCTTCTCACCCATCCGGGTAACATTGATAAGCCGCTTAGCGCCTATAACGAAAAAATGACAAAGATCGCTAACATCGAATGTAAATAATACCAATCAGAATAATTATCCCGATTGGTATAACACATTCACCTGCGAAGCTCGTCGATATTTATCTATCCCGTTTTATCGACGAGAGTTTGCCTCTTCATTAATAGTCCGGCATAGCTCTCAAAAACCTGTAAAACGGCCTGTTTTCAGACAAGATAATTATTTTACAATTTACTGACATGCCATATTCTGCAATTATGTATAAGTTCATATCTTACCGGCTAACCATCTGAATAATTACAATAAATATTATGTTTTTTCACAAGGAATCAAAATGAAGCCTCTTTACTTAGGCCTGCTCATCTGTCTGGCCTCTGCGCCTGTTATGGCTCAACCTGGTCAAAAATGGCAACCTGGATTTAGCGGCGATATCTCCCTGCTTGCGGGGTTTACCCAAACGACTTCGCAGTTTAATACTGACAACGAAATAACATCCTCACTGTCGCAGTCTGGTGAAAAAAAGACCGAAGCCCTGATTTCCCCTTTGGGCTCGGTGCAATACACCTTCAACAGTGCAGATAAACAGCTATTCTTTGGAACAAGTCACTCCGATGTCGCTTTAGGCCGTTTCCACGTTGAATTAGGTTACCGTCAATCACTTCAACAAAACGGTATTATCAGTTTCAGCTATGTACCCGGCCTGCTTAGTCAGAACACATGGCAGGATCCCTATCTCGAAAATCAGCCTCGTAAAAAGACCGATTCAAACATTCAGGGCTTACGCTTTCAGTATGACAATATTTTAGGCTCTGACTTTTCTGTCGAAGTCGCAACTGGTCAGCAAAAAATTGATAATGAAAAAAGTGGCCAAGGTAATTTTACTCCACAAGAGCAAGCGTTATTAGAAAGAGAAGGTAACATCTTGTATCTGGAAGGTGCTTATCGCTACCCCATCAGCGCTAAACGCTTTTTGCGCAGTGCTTTGAACTACACCCGCATAGATGCAGATGGAGAAGCGATGGCTAGTGATGTTTACGGTGCAGAAATAGGTATTATCCAGTTATTGCCAAGCTCAAGCCTTGCGCTTACCTTGAGCTATGATCTTGCCCATTTTGATGGTAACAACCCGGTATTCGACCAACGTCAGCAAGATGACCGCTGGGGGGCTTTCCTTGCCTACGCATACAACAAACCATTTGGCTGGAATAATTGGGGGCTGGTATCGTTGATCGGTTACAACAACAGCAACTCAACCATCAGTTTTTATGATGAAAAGTCACTTGTAATGACGGTTGGTGTTAACTATACATTTTGATTTCATCCAAAATTCTGATTAGCTATATCAATACTCTCACCTGAGTTTGTTAAGTATTTTCTATATCAATGTGGAAATTTTTCGAGACATCGATACCAAATTCCATTAAATTAGCAATAATTTGCGGAAGTTAACCGAAAGTACCAATTTATTATGGCAGTGGATAACAGAAAAGCCGATGCGTCGTTAGAATCTTTGCATCGCATTTTTACAGTGCCGGAAGCACCCGAATCAACCTTAGGATTGATTGAACAAAAAATTTCGCAGAACCTGAATGAGTTTCTGCGTACCCATATTGCAGCGAGTGAAAAACCGCTTGCTGAGATTGAAAAGGACTTCTCTTCTGCTGATATCCCTGAAAGTCCAACCTTCGTTTCCGATCACACCCAATTTTTACTGAATAAGCTGGTTGCCCAATCGGTGCATACTTCTGCGCCGAGTTTTATCGGTCACATGACCTCAGCCCTGCCTTATTTTCTGATGCCTTTATCAAAAATCATGATCGGTCTGAACCAAAACCTGGTTAAGATTGAGACATCAAAGGCATTCACCCCATTGGAACGCCAGGTTCTGGGAATGATGCATAACTTAATCTTCAATGAAGACGAGAGTTTCTATCAGCAATGGATGCATAGCGCTAACCACTCTCTCGGGGCATTTTGCTCCGGTGGAACGATCGCAAACATCACTGCGCTCTGGGTTGCCCGTAATAACGTATTGAGGCCTGACGGCAAATTTCGTGGTGTTGCTCAAGAAGGACTATTCCGGGCAATGAAACATTACGGCTATGACGACCTGGCAGTGCTCGTTTCTGAGCGTGGCCATTATTCCTTAAAGAAAGCCGCAGATGTACTGGGTATTGGTCGCGACTGTGTTATCCCGGTCAAAACGGATGACAATAACCGTGTCCGTCTTGACGAACTCAGAGCCACACTCAACTCATTGAAAGCGAAAAACATTAAGCCGTTCGCGATTGTGGGTGTAGCAGGCACCACGGAAACAGGCAATATTGATCCGCTTGATCAACTCGCAGACATTGCTGTTGAGCATGACTGTCATTTCCATGTTGATGCCGCTTGGGGCGGTGCGACTTTAATGTCGAATAAGTACCGCCCGTTACTTAAAGGAATAGAGCGCGCTGATTCGGTAACGATTGATGCCCATAAACAACTGTATGTGCCGATGGGTGCGGGTATGGTGATTTTCAAAAATCCGGCTTCAGTGGCTGCGATTGAGCATCATGCCGAATATATATTACGTAAAGGGTCGAAAGATCTGGGTAGCCATACGTTAGAAGGATCGCGGAGTGGCATGGCCATGCTGCTGTTCGCCAGCATGAACATTATTAGCCGCCCAGGATACGAAATGCTGATCAACAACAGTATTGAAAAGGCCAAATACTTTGCTGAACTGATCAGGCAAGACGCTGATTTTGAACTTATCACAGAACCTGAATTATGCCTGCTGACCTATCGTTACGTGCCAGCAGAAACACAAAAAGCCCTTCAGCTAGCAAATACTGGAGACAGGCTTATATTACTAGAAGCTCTGAATGATCTGACCAAGTTCATTCAGAAAAGACAGCGTGAGTCAGGAAAATCCTTTGTATCACGTACACGTCTGACACCAGAGAAGTGGGGTCACAAAATTACCACGGTTTTCCGTGTTGTATTGGCTAATCCTTTAACGACAAATACCATCCTGAAAAGCGTACTTGAGGAACAAAAAGAGCTAGCTCAAGAAAGCCTTCATAGCATGCCTCAAATACGTCAAATCACTGCACGCATTTTGCGGCAATAAACGCCGTATTTTTGAACTAAATAAAGCCTGACCAATGTCTAATGCCGATCAGTTAAGGATCAGTTGAACGATCCTATGAGGCTGACATAATCCGGAATCAGTTAATGATTCCGGATTTTTTTATGCAACTTTCAGATGCTCTTGCCTCCGTTTCCCTTAACAGCCGTACTGACTTTCAAAGTCTTGCTGATGTTCTCGATCCTGCTCTTATCGAACAAGGCTTGAATC
>NZ_JAKJSP010000038.1:0-69823 GCF_050337085.1 Photobacterium sagamiensis
GTCTTTACATATTAATACCGATTGCCATTGTGTTTGTCTGCATTGCTGTTGCGATCTTCTTATGGGCAGTAAAGTCTGAACAGTTCGAAGATCTGGAACGTCAGGGATACGATATTCTGTTTGATGAAAACGAACCCGATGCTAAATCGACGACGCAAGATCAGAAATCAGACCATCAGGCAGATGCCCACATAACGAAAACCAACAACACCGGCACGCCATCGTGAACATCGACTTCTATGCTGCCTTTATCATTGGCCTGATGGGAGCCGGGCATTGTTTTGGTATGTGCGGCGGTGTTGCCGCGGCACTCACCTTAGGCATGCCGGGTCAACATATGCCGGGGCAAAAAAGCAATAACCGCTGGCTTTACCTTGTTTGTTATAATTTTGGCCGATTGATCTCTTATGCCATAGCCGGTGCAATTATTGGTGGCGCTTTCGCGGGTATGGCGGCTTATAGCGGTTATGCGACGGCCTTGATCTCATTACGAATATTCGCGGCCTTAATGATGATCTGCCTTGCGCTGTATTTAGGGCAATGGTGGCAAGGGCTAACCAAGATTGAACATGTCGGACAATTTTTCTGGCGTTTTATCTCACCGACAGCAAAATCATTATTACCATTAAAATCTCCACTATCAGCCCTGCCTTTTGGCTTGCTTTGGGGCTGGCTACCTTGCGGGTTAGTCTACTCAACACTAAGCTGGGCAGCAGTATCTGGCAGTGCCTTTGGTGGGGCCAGTGTAATGCTGGCATTTGGCTTAGGCACGTTACCCGCAATGCTCCTTGTTGGTTCAGTTGCCGAGCAGTTGAAGCGTTTATTGAGAAATCTATTTTTTAAACGTGCAAGTGCCCTACTGTTACTGACTTATGGCATCCATACTGGTTACATTGCAATCAAACAATTATTGTGAGGTTTTTTAATACTCGTAATAATGCTTCATAATATGTTAAAATATTGACCTACATCAAATTGGTTAGCAGGATTATGATTTCAGACAAACTTACAACCAAACGTGTCCAGTCAGGTGGATGTGCTATCCACTGCCAGGATTGCAGTATTAGTCAGTTGTGTATTCCATTCACACTGAATGAGTCTGAGTTAGATCAATTAGATCACATTATTGAGCGTAAAAAGCCTATCCAAAAGGGTCAGGAGCTTTTTAAAGCGGGCGATGAGCTTAAAGCTCTTTATGCGATTCGTTCGGGTACAATCAAGAGCTATACGATTACAGAACAAGGTGATGAGCAAATCACGGCATTTCACCTTGCCGGCGATCTTGTTGGTTTTGATGCCATCACTGAGATGATGCACCCCAGTTTTGCTCAGTCGCTTGAAACTTCAATGGTATGTGAAATCCCATTTGAGATCCTTGATGATTTATCTGGTAAAATGCCGAAACTTCGTCAGCAAATCATGCGTCTGATGAGCAGTGAAATCAAAGGTGATCAGGAGATGATACTTCTGCTTTCAAAGAAAAATGCAGAAGAACGTTTAGCCGCATTCCTGTACAACCTTTCACTACGATTTTCTCAGCGAGGTTTCTCCCCTCGTGAATTCCGTTTGACAATGACACGTGGTGATATCGGTAATTACCTTGGTTTGACGGTAGAAACAATCAGTCGTTTATTAGGCCGTTTCCAAAAGTCCGATATGCTAAGTGTTAAGGGTAAATACATTACAATCATTGATCATGATGAACTTGCGCGTCTTGCTGGTGTAAGTAAAAACAACACGTAACTTTCTGCTTTACCTGTTTGCAAAAAAAGTGATACATCGTTTGAGATGTATCACTTTTTTTATATTTATCGGTATATGCACTCCACTTAATTCCTTCTATACGTTACAGTTAATGTACTAATCGGGTTAGTCTTGCGTTAGATCAGAGCTATATGTCTGATTAGTATTGATGCCAACACATGATGTGTCAGGGGGCAGTTATGAAAACATACAATAATATTCTTGTTGTTGTCGATCAAACACAAGACCATCAACCGGCCTTATCTCGTGCCGTTCATCTTGCCAACAAGTCTTCCGGTGTGAAAATTACCGTCTTTCTTGCTATCTACGATTTTTCTTATGAAATGACCTCCATGCTTTCTGCTGATGAACGCCAGGCAATGCGCCGGGGTGTGGTGGTACAGCGTGAGGAATGGTTAAAAGATATTATTCGTCCGTATGAAAAGGAAGGATTTAATATCGAAATTCTGGTTGTCTGGCACAATCGTCCATATGAAGCCATCATTGCCGAAGTCTTCAGCAACCATCATGATTTGTTGATTAAGGCGACTCATGAGCATGACAAAATTGGCTCTGTTATTTTCACCCCCACGGATTGGCATTTATTACGCAAATGCCCTTGCCCTGTATTAATGGTGAAAGAGCACAGTTGGCCTGACAATGGGAAAATTCTTGCGTGTGTGAATCTGGCTGCTGACAGTGAAACGCATGATGCCCTCAACGACGCTATTGTGAGTGAAGCGCAGTGCATTGCTGATATTCTGGGGGCAGAGATCAATCTGCTAAACGCCTACCCGGCAACACCAGTTAATATCACCATAGAGTTACCTGAATTTGACCCGGCTTCATACAGCGATGCGGTTCGGGGCCATCACTTAATATCGATGAAAGCATTACGCCATAAACATAGCATTGCTGAAGAGCAGGCCCATGTTGTTGAAGGGTTACCTGAGGATGTTATCCCCCAGGTGGCAGAAGAGTTAGATGCTGAATTAGTGATCCTTGGTACAACAGGGCGCACAGGCTTGTCAGCTGTATTTATTGGCAACACCGCTGAGCATACAATTGATAGCTTAAATTGTGATTTACTGGCTCTCAAACCTGAAGGGTATGTTAGTCCATTAGCGCCAAGTATTGATTAGACGAAACGACACACTAAACGCCTCTGTTCTGGAGGCGTTTTGCTATTTTACTCTTCCCAGAAGCCGTGATAAAGCCGTATAATCCACGGCCTAAAAGCCTATTAATCCACTAGTTATTTAGCTGTCCACTTTTAGGACAGTATGAGATTTGATAATGAATCAACAAGATACAAAAAAAGAAACCCTTGAGTTCAATAAGCTTCAAAAAAGACTTCGACGTAATGTTGGCAATGCTATCGTTGACTACAACATGATTGAAGAATCAGATGTCGTCATGGCATGTATCAGTGGCGGTAAAGATTCTTTTGCTATGCTTGATATTTTATTGGGCTTACAAAAAGCGGCTCCTATCAAATTTGACGTTATTGCCGTTAACTTGGATCAAAAGCAACCTGGGTTTCCTGACCATATCTTGCCAAATTATTTTGAATCTCTTGGTATCCCGTATTATATCGTTGATAAAGATACCTATTCAGTGGTTAAAGAAAAAATCCCTGAAGGGAAAACCACGTGTGGCCTTTGCTCTCGCTTAAGAAGAGGTACTCTGTACTCCTTTGCTGAAAAGATCGGTGCAACGAAGATTGCCCTTGGTCACCACATGGACGATATCGTTGAAACTATGTTTCTTAATATGTTCCACGGTTCACGCTTGAAAGCGATGCCACCAAAGCTTCGTTCTGACGACAAACGTAACGTTGTTATTCGTCCTTTGACGTACTGCCGTGAAAATGATTTGATCGCATACGCAGAGAAACGAGAATTCCCGATCATCCCATGTAACCTGTGTGGCTCTCAGGAAAACCTTCAGCGACAAAATATCAAAGCAATGCTCATTGACTGGGACAATAAAACACCAGGTCGCGTTGAGAGCATCTTTAAATCCATTCAGAACGTCAGCCCTAGTCAGTTAGCAGACAGAAATTTGTTCGATTTTAATGAGCTACCGTTGGATCGTACGACTGAAAGAGCTGAGTATGAGTTTAAAGAAGCGGAAGTTTCTTCTTCGAACATTGACGAGTCGATGTTTATTGATGTGACGAATATTTAACAGCGGAGGGCAAATCTCCGCTGGAAAAATCAGACTTGCAAGCTCTACCTTGCCACCGCGGTGGCAAGGTAGCTAAATTAGCTTAGCCACTTAACTAAATAGCCCTTTAAAAAACAACTTGATATAATCAAATAAGCGACTAAAGAAACCACCCTTTTCTACCCCCTCAAGTGCAACAAGTGAAGCTTCCGCCACATCGTTCCCATCCACTTGATAAAATATTTTACCGACAACTTCTCCCTGCAATATCGGTGCGACTAAATCATCAATCAGTTCCACATTGGCGGTCAGTCGTTTAGCATCATTTCGGGATAGAGTGACATAAGTATCGCTCTCAGTACCTAAAGAAATCGATTCAGAATCACCCATCCAGACCCTCTCGTTCACCACTTCCTCACCTTTCTTATGCGGTATGGTTGTTTCGAAAAAACGGAAGCCATAATTGAGCAACTGCTTGCTTTCCGTCTCACGACTTTT
Source organism: Photobacterium sagamiensis (assembly GCF_050337085.1). Taxonomy (NCBI): domain Bacteria; kingdom Pseudomonadati; phylum Pseudomonadota; class Gammaproteobacteria; order Vibrionales; family Vibrionaceae; genus Photobacterium; species Photobacterium sagamiensis. The sequence continues at coordinate 4,411 of NZ_JAKJSP010000038.1, forward strand.
CGGGCTTTTAGATCCCATAACTACCGCAATTAACCGCATATTACCCTGAGTCGCAGAGCTGGCTAAACTGTAACCTGCACCACTGGTATAGCCGGTTTTCATACCATCAACGTTCAGACTGCGATCAGCGAGTAAACCATTTCGGTTTCGCTGGGTAATCTTGTTATAGGTAAAAGATCGTTCGCTATAAAGCGAATAAAGGTTTGGAAGATCACCTATCAAGGCCTGGCCCAATAATGCAATATCATAAGGTGTACTATAGAGATCTTGATGATCCAGGCCATGGGCATTGGCAAACTGGCTATTTTGCATGTTTAACTTTTGCGCCCATGAATTCATCAGGCTGACAAACGCACCTTCAGATCCCGCAACATGTTCGGCAATCGCAACACTGGCATCGTTACCGGACTGTATAATCAGCCCGCGGAACAGATCTATCATGCTGACTTCTGTTCCTACCTCGATGAACATTTTTGATGAATCAGAAAAATTTTTCGCCCATGCATTTTGGCTGATAATGACAACATCATCCTGGCTGATGTTACCATTTTTCATTTCTTGACCGGCTGCGTAACTTGTCATCAGTTTTGTTAAGCTGGCAGGGTTAAGGCGCTCATTGGCATTCTTTCCGACCAATACCTTTCCTGTATTATAATCCAGCAGAACATAGCCCTTCGCACTTAGCTCGGGAGCATCAGGAATAACCGTTGGCGCTGACCATGCGGGGAAAGATAGAGAGCAAAGCAATGTACCGATAAGCACAGAAAACAGTTTGGATGTCTTTTTCATAGTTACGTGAAAGTCCTTAATTACGACGACTGCATAGCAGTATAGCCAAGAGCAATATTAATACTTCATCGCTTTACGAAATCTTACGATAATGTAAATTATCTGACACTTTCTAATATACTTTTACATTCAAATCTAAGGAGGACCTGCTCTGCTGAATATTTCTCTGAGCGAATGTATATTATGAAGAAGCTTAATCGTAAACCAGCATAAACCTCTACTCTGGAGCATAAAAAACTCAACATGCACCATTAAGCAAAGCATCTACAGCCTGTTTCATTGATATAACCGCCATGTAAAGCAGAATAAATACCCGATATCTATACAACCACCTACTCTTGGCGGATTTTTAACCATGTATTAGGATGATAATAGTCATAATGTACTATTTACCACAAAGGGCATTTTTTATTTCTGCATTTATCGATATCCTTAGAGGTTAACACTATTAAGTCTAAGCAAGGACTGATGATGACTTACTACCAAAAACTAGAACAACATTATAAAAAATATGCCCGTTTAAGCCATCTTAGTGCTATCTGTGGTTGGGACCAGGCTTCAATGATGCCGGCTGGTGGTAATGAAGCCCGTTCAGAAGCCATGGCTGAATTGGCCGTATTGTCTCACCAGTTACTCACTGAACCTCAATTAGCCGATTGGTTTGATCTCGCAGAGCGTGAATCCCTTGCTGGTGAAGAGAAAATTAGCCTGAAAGAGATGAAACGCAGCTGGCAAATAGCAAACCTGCTGCCAGAATCGCTGGTTCAGGAACAATCGCTGACAGGTTCAAAATGTGAACATGCCTGGCGAACACAGCGCGCTGAAAACAACTGGCATGACTTCAGTAAGAACCTGGAACCTGTCGTCGAACTTGCGCGAAAAGAAGCTCAGATCCGCTCAGAAGAGACTGGATTAAGCCGTTATGACGCCTTACTTGATCTTTATGAGCCGGGTATGACGACCAAAGAGTTAGATCAACTGTTTGCTGATTTGAAATCTTGGCTACCATCATTAATTCAGCAAGTGCAAGAGAAACAGGCCACTGAAGCTGTTATCACACCTCAAGGTCCATTCCCGATTGAAGCTCAAAAAGAAATCAGTCTGGCAGTGATGAATAAACTGGGCTTCGATTTCAATCATGGCCGTTTGGATGTCAGTGTTCACCCTTTCTGTGGCGGCGTACCTACTGATGTTCGCATTACAACCCGCTATGACGAAAGTGATTTCACCTCAGCGCTGATGGGCGTTATTCACGAGACCGGTCATGCCCGTTATGAACAAGGCCTTCCTGCTCAATGGCGAAACCTACCCGTTGGCGAAGCTCGCTCAATGGGTATTCATGAGTCACAGAGCCTGTTCTTTGAGATGCAGCTATCGCGCAGCGAAACCTTTATTAGTTTACTGGCGCCTTTAGCCCAAGATGCTTTTCAGCGTCCTGATGATCAGGCGTTAACAAGCGATAATCTGGCGCTTGTCAGCACCCGTGTTAAGCCTGATTTTATTCGTGTGGATGCTGACGAAGTCACCTACCCGGCCCATATCATATTGCGTTATGAAATTGAGCGCGACTTGATTGAGGGTAATATCGAGGTGGCTGATATCCCGGAACTTTGGGATAAAAAAATGAATGAATACCTTGGATTGTCTACCAAAGGGAATTATACCGATGGCTGTATGCAAGATATCCACTGGACTGATGGCAGCTTCGGCTATTTCCCGTCGTATACCTTGGGGGCAATGTATGCGGCGCAGTTTATGGCAGCAATGCGCAAAGAGATGAACGTGGAAAACCTGATCCGCGAACGTAACCTGACGCCGATCTTCAACTGGCTGGATAAGCATGTCTGGAAGAAAGCGAGTACGCTCTCGACAGATCAGATCCTGATTAATGCCACAGGTGAGCGTCTGAATGCGGAATACTTCAAAAAACATCTTATTGATCGTTATCTAAAATAAACGCCTCAAAAAAAGGCTGACTAGTTTCAGCCTTTTCTCATTCTACCTAAGTAATGCAGGTTGCTTGTAATAGTGTGATTACCGAGGGAGACTGACGGACTAATTACCGAGGGACTTTGTCGTTCCAGCATACCAGCTCCCAGATTGAACGCTCAACTAATAAACTCGCAGAAGTTTAGTGTTGGTGTGGCATTTTCATACCAGATGGAAATAAAGTTTCACACTTAGAACATTTTTTCTGCCAATTCACAACGATCCTAAGTATTAAAGTGTCATACCAAATCACTATGCTGCTAACACGGTTCGGGGCAAGTATGGTCTTCATCGATAGTAGTGAAGACCATGAACATAATTAACTATCCGTTTCTTCAGATAGCTTTAATACAAGACTTCTTGAAGCACAGCGCTCGTCCTGAAAATACGGTTGACTCCGTTTCCGTCAAAAAATCGATCCTGCAATTTACTATAAAGAATTGGCTTGGGCTTATTCAACTCCGAACAAAGGTGTCGGCTGCGCGACACCTATTCTTGTCTGTTAGGATTCCATTAATAACCCTTCTATTCGCATCATGAAGTATTTCAAGACCAAACCTTGACGACACAAACACTTTGTATGTTCAAGTGGGTTAATTGCTTGCCTGCTCATGATGCTTGGTTAGTTGCTTATATAACATGTCTTTTAACTCCACACGCTGAAGCTTTAGATCTTGCATGTTGTCATCATCAATCGGACTACCCGATATCTCCAGCTGACGGATATCGTAATCCAGTTCATGATACTGCTGAAGAGCGGCTTTGAATGTTGGATCATCGTGGTTGAGCTGAACAATATCTAATTTAAGATCAGGAAAATCTAAGATAAAGGCATGGTTTTCATTTAGCATCGGCATTCCCTCTTCAGTCGGTTTACCCATTAGTATAGAAGTAATTTGTTGAAAGAAATGTGGCTTAGAACGCAAAGCAACCAAGTGTGCAGTAAGCGAAGCTTTCAAACACTTTTTGGGGCGAAATACACAATTAACTTACGGGTTTAGATCAGGAGACAACTATGCTGACACAGGGGGCTGCTGATCTTAGTAGCTAAGCTCAAACACCACCGAGCCGCTATCAACCGCAATGGCTTCATTATCAATAACCTCGCCTCCCGCTTCGACCGAAATGCTAAAATCATCGGTGGCGTGATATTTCAAGCCCGCACCAAATTCTGTCGGTTCAGTACTGTTTTTATCTTGATTGACACTGTCTTTGTCTATCATCGTATTATTAACAGGCCTGTTACCTTCCCCGATAAACTCAATCGTTTGCTCAGACGATGCTTTATCAATAAATACCTCACCCAATTCACGATCGTCTGCCAGCGTGGAAAAAGAGCACAACAAAGTCGTAATCACTAAGCCAATACGCATATTCCCCCCTTCGCCCCTCTTACAGACCAAGCTGTTTTCTGCATGACCTTATCATTTAAATTAACCTAACGCGGTAAGGGAAACAACCCTACTCAGTGCCTTCAGATTAGTGTTCACCTCTGGAATTCACAATCCCAATCTTTTAAATATGCCATAAATAACCTTGACACTAACGGCCACTTATCAGTTATTATTGGGCCTCCTTCACTCCCGTGATGAAGATTTGATGTTGAAGATGACTCGGACAATTTGGATTACGTGCGTCACACTAATAGCTTTAATGCTAGCTAGTGTTGCAAACTGTGCACCGCTGATACCAATTCAAGAGACATCTATCTCGGCTATCGCAGAACACACAGCAGTTGCCACCGTCCACTTCACCAGTGCAAATTACGATAAAAACCAACCGCCTGAAGAGATAGGATCTATTCATCACTGCTGTAGTGCGATGTGCCTACTCAGTTTTCCTGTCACTGAATCCGCGACCAAAATCCTATTGCAGCCTTATAGCTTCGCTTTAATACGTAGCGAAGCAGCCATGGCTACCAGTGCATTTGCAAGAGCGCTATATAAACCTCCAATCGTTTAGTCTCCGTTTACTTTTACCAAACCAAACTTTAAACCTATTTTACGTTTTAAAAAGACGCGTTTTTTGTGTGCCTCATTCATTGTATTGAATGAATTACGTTTACACGATTACCTGTCTTAATTGGAGAAGAATTGATGAAAAAATTATTTGCGCTGTTTGCAACTCTAGTGCTCAGTGTTTCTGCACAAGCCGTTCAATTTACAGATGGTGATTACTACACAACATTAGATTTAGAAAAATCATCTAAACCAACAGTGACAGAATATTTTTCTTTTTACTGCCCACATTGCTACAAGTTCGAGAATGTTATCGGTGCGCTTAAAAATAACATTCCGGACACCGCCAATTTCCAGAAAATTCACGTCGCCTTTATGGGAAATGATATGGCGGTGCCAATGGCAAAAGCTTATGCCACTATGGTTGTACTAGGCGTTGATGAGAAAATGATTCCGATGATGTTTAGACAAATACATGATCTGAAACAAACACCTAAAGACGAAGCGGGATTGCGTCAGGTATTCTTGGATAACGGTGTTGATGCGAAGAAATTCGATACTGCCTACAATGGCTTCGCCGTTGATTCAATGCAAAAACGCTTCGATAAGCAATTTGAGTCAAGTACATTAACGGGCGTCCCCGGTGTGATTGTGAATAACAGATACGTTGTTAAACCGGACAAAATTAAAAGCTACGAAGAGTATTTTTCGCTAGTAAATTATCTGCTTAAAAAGTAGTTTCACAAATCGCCCCAATAGTCGATATTGGGGCGATCTTGTTAGAATCGTCCCATTCCATGAAAAAGGTAATTATTCCGATAGACCGCATTACCAACTGGATAATGCCTAGCCAGATGATCTCGCTCGAAAAGTTAAGCAAGTGATAATTCGGATCCGACTACTTAATATGCATGTGATCAAGAAAACAGAAGTTGATTGTTTAACGGCATATTTTCTTACCTGTCTAATTAATAGACTGAATTCTGTGCCAGCCTCAGCGCAATGAGGCTCCTTATCACTTTTTAATTAGGTGTAGATCATGGAAAGACTCAACGTTAAGCCTCTTTTGGCCGCAACAGTCCTCGGGCTTTGTAGTATGCAAGCACAAGCGGTGCTCCCTTCTTCTGATACTTGGCCAGCACAAGTAATTGGGGTTAATACCTATCAGTTAGATCCAGCACTGTTTATGCCGACCGGAAAAATACGTCTCGGCCAGATGGACTTTGAATTATCTCAAGCTGAAATTGATCAAGTCAGCGAGCAATATAAAGCCCAAGGGCAAGAAGTTGTTGATCAGCAAATACGTATTTTAAAACTAAAACGTCTGGTCTGGCTGGCACCTTACTCTTTCCAACTGCCTAATGAACGCCCTCACTGGGCCATGGCGATGGCACATGCTGCCGCATTGTTTAAAAATGTCACGGGTATCGATGATCCTTACCATGATGCCAACCTCTATGCCGCCAAATCGTTACAAGAAGCCGGAATGGGCGCGGATTATTCTAATGTTCCTGGTTATTTCACCTATCCAATTCTACCTAAATACCAAGATGTCGATGCAACACAGCCAGACATTAGGGGCATTTGGAACACTTTGAGAGGAGGACGCACCAAGCACGATGGTTTCTTCCAGCTAGAGGGGCATATGTATTCTGCCTATGGCGAGCTTATGCGGATGTTCCCTAATCGTTTTTATAAAGATCTTTACCCGACCGATGACTATCACGCCGTCACTCCGGCAGAAAAAACATCACCGCTATATAATCAGATCTTTAAGCCTGAGCCGGGCAAAAACAGTTTTGTGCCGAGTGCTATCGGCGCGTCTTACTACAATATTTTCGCATACTATACCGTGGCACGTTCTGCGCAGGAATTTGGCCTGTTCGCCAAAGATGCGAAAGATCCGCAAGCACTGACTAAGATCATTTCTGTTGGTTACAACCGAGGGCTAAGCTCTGAGAGTCTGGCGATGTTCCCGCTAAAACCAGAGCGTCGTGACGCCTGTATGCAAAAAGCAAACATCGACTCTTGCTTCGATCTGACTGGTGATGGTTCTGGTGGTTTTGGTATCAACTACTTATATCAAGTGCCGTATAAAGCCAAGGCATTGAAAGAAATCGCTGATACCAGCGGCCCGGGCTATCCGGGTTACTACACTTCAAATATTGATTGGCAAACGATTATTACCTATCTTGATGCCTTAGCACCGCTTTATACCAAAGAGGAACTCAAAGCGGCACAGGATGGTGCTTATATCGCGTTCAATAATATCCAGAAAAATGGCGTGATTGACTTTGCCAATCAGTTTGGTGATGTACTGGATGCAATTTTGCTGGCCTTGCCGGTTGATACTCCGTGGAGTCAGTTATGTAACAAAGACGGCAGTATATATGATGCCTTTGACCGCAACGGTAACTTTAAAGGTCAGGAATCAACATACAAATGTTTACCAGAAAGTGTTGAAAAACCTCTATATTTAGAAAAAACTGCCGGCGATGTCGCACCAGTCGCTTACGCGGGTGCTGATATAAAAGTAACCACTATTGGGTCTGTCGAATTAAATGGAACGTTATCTCATGATAGAAACGGAGATGCGTTAAGTTTTAATTGGTCGCAAGTTTCGGGAACCCCCGTAACGCTGACGAACGCTAATACGGCGAAGCCTAATTTTGCGGTAACTGATCTGACAGCGGCCACTTATACCTTTAGTTTAACCGTGACAGCTAACAGTAAATCGTCTTCCGATACCGTTACGATCACGGTTGACAACACGACGTCTGGTGGCGGAGAGGCCATATGGCAATCAAGTGTGATTTACAATACAGGTGATAAGGTAATGTTTAACGGCGAAGAATACACAGCGAAGTGGTGGACCCAAGGGGACCAACCGGGAACATCAGCGGTGTGGCAAAAACTTATTCTGTAGATATAGTGTGAGCTCTAAAGAAAGAGCCGCTAAGCGGCTCTTTCTTTGTCTTAAATACGATGAAGTTTCTATTGTTGTTTTTCTGCAGTCAGCTCTGCGAGTTTCACAATAACCTTCACCGCCTGCTCCATACCTTCAATGGTAATGAACTCATGGATACCGTGGAAGTTATAACCGCCAGTGAAAATATTTGGACATGGTAGCCCCATGAAGGATAACCGTGCGCCATCAGTACCACCACGGATTGGCTTAATATCTGGCTTCACATCACAAGCAATCATCGCTTCTTTTGCTAATTCAATAACATGCGAATGTGGCTCAACCATTTCACGCATATTGAAATAGCAGTCTTCTAAAATAAGCTCTACGCGCCCTTTGGTTAACTGGCTGTTCAATTCATCGACTTTTTGCTGCATAAAGGCTTTACGACGCTCTAAACCTTCACGGTCGAAATCTCGAATGATGTAACCCAGCTCGGTCTTAGCCACCGCAGGTTCCATTGATTTCAGGTGATAGAAGCCTTCGTAGCCTTCTGTGCATTCCGGGGTTTCATCGGCTGGCATCATCAACTGGAACTGAGCTGCAATGTTCATGGCGTTAACCATTTTATCTTTTGCTGTACCCGGGTGAACGTTAACACCGTGACAAATGACATCCGCCGAGGTTGCATTGAAGTTTTCGTATTCCAGCTCGCCTATCGGGCCGCCATCAATGGTATATGCCCATTGTGCACCGAATTTTTCAACATTAAACAAGTTGGCACCACGACCAATTTCTTCATCTGGCGTAAAACCGATGCTGATATCACCATGTTTAATTTCAGGATTAGCTTTCAGATATGCGACAGCCGTGATGATCTCAGCAACACCGGCTTTGTTATCTGCCCCCAACAAGGTTGTACCGTCTGTGGTGATGATGTTGTGACCGTGTAACTTGTTAAGATCCGGGAACTGAATGGGCGATAACACTTCATCGCCTATACCCAGTGCAATATCCCCACCCTTGTAGTTTTCAACGATCTGAGGTTTCACCTCTTTACCAGACGCATCTGGTGCGGTATCCATATGAGCAATGAAGCCAATACACGGCACATCATGTTCAACATTAGATGGCAAACGCGCCATTAAGTAACCATGTTCATCCAGTTCAACATCACACAGTTCAAGCTCGATAAGCTCTTTCTTTAATTGCTCGGCAAGTACAGTTTGCCCACCTGTACTTGGGCAGTGGGCAACTGAAGAGTCAGATTGAGTGTCAAAGCTCACGTAGCGTAGAAATCTCTCAATTAATTTGTCCATATCCCACTCTTTAAGTTAAGTATTTCCAGAATGTATCAAAACGAAGGATCGTTTAGAATTGAGGGCTAGTATCAGACAATTGAGAGATAAATGGCTTGAGATGGGTCAGTTTTTGGTGAAATCATTGAAGAAAGCAAACAATAATGGAATATTACATTAGTTATTTTTTGCGAGTTCTCATAAGAATAAACAATCCGAATGAGGGGACCCGTATATAACCAAACCACTTCAAGATGCAGGGTTCCCAAAGGAAGCTCTGTATCTCATATCTTGAGGTGACTTGGGTATAAGTTATCTTATCGATGTGGTTGTAGCACTCATCTTGTCTAAATATTATTTTTTCACGTTAGCGATTTTTTTAGGCTTTTCATCATTAACAACCTTGCAGTCCTCTTGGCTGTTTATGGCAATCACGGTTTCTTTGCTGGTTGGGTGAGTTTCACCTAAGAAGCTTCCTCCGCGTTCAATACTTAAATCATCACAATAGATAGTTCCGCTTGCTTTACCTTCTTGTAAAATTTCAATGGTATTGGCGTAGCAAGTACCGTCGTACAAACCGTTGATCACGACATGATTAGCGATGATCTCACCTTTTACTCGGCCTTTAGTGCTGATAACAAGTGTTTGTTCCGTACGGATTTTACCTTCAACATAGCCGTCAACCTGCATATTACACGTTAATTCAATGTTTCCGGTGATTGAACAGCCTTGTGCAATGATAGTTGAAGTTGTGTACTGGCTTGTACTTGCAGAATTTTTACTAAAGAGTCCCATCGAATACTCCGTTCATGGTCAAATAATACTTCAAAATTAGCCGAGTCCCAGTCTAAAAATGACTTTGGGTTTAACGCTCGGCCAAGAAAACGAACTTCATAGTGCAAATGAGGCCCGGTGGATATGCCGCTATTGCCTGTTCTGGCAATAATGTCGCCCTTATGAATAAAGTCGCCACTCTTAACGTTAAATGAGTCTAAGTGTGCGTATAAGGTCATAAAGCCATAGGCATGATTTATCTTAAGTAGGTTGCCGTAGCCTTTTTTACTTGGGCGTACAAGTTCAACAACACCATCAGCAGGTGCTCGTACTGGCGTACCTGTTTTAGCTGATAGATCAATACCAAGGTGGCGGAGTTTCTGACCTTTAACCGGATGGACTCGTTTGCCAAACCCTGAAGACATACGTCGATATTTAATCGGACTACCATTTGGAATCATCTGTAACATTGATAACCGTACTGCAGAGTTAACCGCAGCGGTGTCTAGCCGATCATTTAATGGCAATTCATTTTCAGATTCGATGCCAAGTGCTTGTTCGAGATCGCCGACACGTCCTGTGACTTGTTCCAGTTCATCATTTCGCTCTGCGAGATCTTGTTGTAGCGTTCGACGAAAGCCCTCTAACTGCGTAATCTCAGATGCTAATTGATCTGACTGAACATTTAGCTGTTGCTGGCTTTGTCGAGACTGTCCGATCTCAACCACTAGATAATTAATAACAAACGCAGTAATGATAATTGTCAGTGCAATACAAAGAGATACTGCAGCTACGTTTCGTTTGAAAAATTTACCAAAATGAAAATGGCGTGACCCATTAATATTGGATATTGATATAACCAGTTGATCTTTCATTGTTACGCATAATTAGTTATCTCGACTTTTCATAGCGACCAACCACGCAGATGCTTAAGACCAATCGGCATAATTATCAGATCCATAATGAAAACTGCAATATTCCTCCAATAAAAAAGCCTCTTAACCAGTAATGGTAAGAGGCTTTATTCTCAGAACATAAGTTTTGATCGCTAAAATGTTAACTGCCTTGTGGGATCCAAGGGGTAACTTTAACGATTGGTTGTGGGAATTGTAAGACTTCACCTTGTGGTAAATCAGCTAACTTAACCACTGTTTTAGATTCGGTAAAATGTACAACTACCCCTTCGGCTTCAGGCATAAACCAAGATGCAAACATACCACCAAGATCGGAAAGCATATTATTCATTTGAGGAACCAGTTGCGCGATCTCGTTTTGGCTCAAACTTGCATCAAAATCTTTATTGGCAATGACTTGCATCGAGACATCACACGTGATGCCATCATCAATCACGAATGTGACATCCGGGTTCGCCTGGCGAAGGTTTTTATCAACGGGAACAACTAACTCATTGCTCTCGGGGATCACCAACTCTTCATAATGTTTCTCTTTTCGCATCGAGGCCTTTTGAATCTTACAGACTTCACCATCTTCCTGGTTAACAAGAAACAGCGCGATACGAACATCATCATGGCCTTCTTTTACATTCTGCTTCAATTTACTGTGAAGCGTGCTGTAGCGAATTTCAATATTCTGGGCGTTAGCGTCTTGAGCATAAACAGTGCTTGTGGCAAACAGACCGGCTAATAGCCAATGAGTCAACTTCATCCTTATCCTTGGCTCCAATACTTATTGTTATGTCTGATCATGGATTGAATTTCATCAATATACTCATGACCACGTTCAGAATACCGGCTTAACCCTTCAGCCAGCTTTGTACCCGTGATTGTTTGTCCGGCAGTACGCTGCTCTGCGCGAATTTGACGCAGTTCAGTATAAGCATTATTACGATTTACATTCATGAAATAAGCATTAACAGACAGATATGCCGTCTCAAACACTGCGACTTCATGGGTAAAGCCTTCTGTACGAGAGGCCGGTACTAAACCGCAGCCCTTACGATAACACCACTGACCAAAATAGTTATTACCTTCAACGGCAAAGCGTGATGTTCCCCAAGCTGACTCATTGGCAGCCTGGCTTAATACTAACTCTTCAGGTAATACATCAACACGGAGCAACATCAGTGAAAGCCAGTTATCTGTGACACTGTCACCCTTGAGTGGCAATTGGTACATTTTGCCCAGTCTTCTTGCATAAGCAAGCTGTTCACTGTCGGTGCTTTTTTTTGACTCAGTCTTTGACTTCAGCTTCAGCAGAAAATCACGTTCTTTACTCACACGCTTGTTTTCCTGCACAACAGCTGGTCGTAAGTAGTCAAAAAAAGCTGTTTTTTTCTGATTAACATCTGCAATCACAGAAAAATCGGGTTCAGAAGAAGAAGCCTCTGCTTGAGAGGCCTCTTCTTCACGTGAATCTGATATGTTTCTAAACGGTGCTTCCCCACAAGCTGTCAGAGTAGAAATCAAAACCACAATGGCAACTTTATTCTTTAATATCACGCGGTAAATACCTTATCGTCCTTATCTGTCTCTTGCTGATCATTGTTACCACTGTTTTTATCATCATCACCCTTCTTCACCGTGGTCACCTGTAGCGTAATGCCGAACAGGTTTCGGTAAATAATACCCTTAACATTGAAGAAGAATGGAATGGTCCAAATCAGCCCTAAACCCGCAGTGGCAAAAGATATAAAGAACATGATAAGTACAACAAGATAAATGGCCGTCATCGGCATTAATTTTTTCAAGGTTGCCGTAAGTGAAATTTGTATCCCCTTTAATGGCGCGACGCGTTTTTCACAAACCAGAATAATCGCCATACTAAAGCCCATAGAGAGTAGCAATCCAATCAGAGGGAAAATCGCATTACCAATGCCTTGGATTGAAGATGTCAGCAGCATGGTAATGATAGACACCAGGAGAAAAGGAAAGCCTTTCACTAAATGACTTGGTTTTGTCGGTAGGCCGACGGCATGGTTCAACGCCATTAAGCTCACACCGACGAACAACGGTGCACTTAAAACATCCGACCAGAAGTTAGCCATATAACCCGCCTGAACGAGTTCTGCTGTCATTTCCTGGCCACTGATTATCACGTCGAAAAACAAAGCAGCGTCACCCAGTTGCACTTGTAAGCCAACCAGTAATAGCGCAGCTTGCGCAAGGAAAAGGCCAATAATGGCAGGAATATAGGATAAGAAGTGTCTTGCTGTCACTTTCCAGGCTTCTTGCAATACAGCAATCGCTTGAAGATCAACATCACCTTTTAAGGCTTTTTCAATCGAGCCACCAACATGGAAGCTTTTATTCATTGCGTCTTTCATATTCGTATCATTTTGTCTGAGGAGCGCTTATTGTACGCTAGCTAGACGTTTTTAAAAATCAAGCCATTGTAAAATATGATTACCACGGGCTAAGTTGCTCAATATTCGAACGATATTTCTCCTGTTTTCTAAAAACGGTAAGATAAACAGGCCCAGGTCTTTTCTGACGACATTTTATTCAAAGCACTTCCATAGATAATGGCGCTGGCATAACCACCTTATAGTGGACAGTCAATCAGGTACTCAACCTGCTGACATTATTCTCAGATAGAGACATTTTTGACCCTCGTACTACTTCGATACAAGGCATTGCATCAGCAGAAAAAATACGTGAAAAAACGCTTTAAATTACGCTATTAGAGGTCTATTATCCGCCTCCTAAAATTAGCTTTAGAGTTGGGGCACTAACCATAAACCCCAAGGTGGAGATAACGTAGAATTGAACGCTGCAAAAACATCTAAAAAACCAGTGATTCAGCTAAATGGGCTGAGCAAGAGCTTTGATGGCAAACAAATCATCGCTGGTCTGGATCTGAATGTGAATGATGGTGAGTTTCTGACTATCCTGGGGCCTTCAGGCTGTGGTAAAACCACAGTACTTCGCCTGATTGCTGGTTTTGAGAACGCTGATAATGGTCAGGTTATTATTGCCAACAAGGATGTTACTGAGATCCCCGCAGAACAACGCCATGTGAATACAGTATTCCAGAGTTATGCTCTGTTTCCTCATATGACGGTATTTGAGAATGTCGCATTTGGTTTGCGCATGCAGAAAGTTGCTGAGCGTGAAATTGAACCTCGGGTAACTGAAGCGTTGCGTATGGTGCAACTTGAGCAGTTTTCCTCTCGTCGGCCTCATCAACTGTCTGGAGGCCAGCAACAACGTGTTGCTATTGCCCGTGCCGTTGTTAATAAACCTAAAGTATTGCTGCTGGATGAATCATTATCTGCCCTTGATTACAAACTCCGTAAACAAATGCAGATCGAATTAAAACAGCTTCAACGCAAACTCGGCATTACGTTTGTTTTTGTAACCCACGATCAGGAAGAAGCCCTGTCGATGTCTGACCGTATTATCGTTATGCGTGACGGCAATATAGAACAAGACGGTTCACCTCGTGAAATTTACGAAGAGCCTAGCAATCTGTTTGTTGCGCGCTTCATCGGCGAAATCAATGTCTTCGATGCCATCGTACAAGCACGTCTAGATGACAAACGTATTATGGCTGATATTGAAGGTCGTTTAGCACAAATTCACTGTAAATTACCGGTTAATACCGGTGACAAAGTGAAAGTGTTACTACGTCCGGAAGATATCCGTCTGGAAGAAATCAATGATGGTGATAAAGCTTCGGGTATCATCGGCTACGTTCGTGACCGTACCTATAAGGGAATGACGCTAGATTCCGTTATTGAACTGGAATCAGGCAAGTCTGTGATGGTTAGCGAGTTCTTCAATGAAGACGATCCTGATGTAGACCACTCTCTTGATCAGAAAGTTGCTGTTACCTGGGTTGAAAGTTGGGAAGTGGTGCTTGCCGATGAACAAGCTTAATCTACAGAATATCATCATCTCTGTAATCGTTGGTTGGCTGGTACTGTTTGTATTTATGCCAAACCTGATGATCATCGGAACCAGTTTCCTTACGCGTGATGATGCAAACCTGATAGAAATGACCTTTACGTTTGATAACTACATAAGGTTATTTGATCCCCTGTACGCCAAGGTTATGTGGCATTCGTTCTATATGGCGCTGGTAGCAACATTGTTGTGTCTGTTGATCGGTTATCCGTTCGCTTATGCCATTGCGAAAATGCCCGAGAAATGGCGTCCGTTCATGCTGTTTTTGGTTATCGTACCATTCTGGACCAACTCATTGATCCGTACCTATGGTTTGAAAATCATGCTGGGTACCCGCGGGATCTTTAATAATACCCTGCTCTATCTGGATATTATTGATAAACCGATACGCATTATGTACACCGAATATGCGGTAATGATTGGTCTTGTTTATATCCTGTTGCCATTTATGGTACTGCCGCTCTATTCGGCGATAGAGAAACTCGACAATACCTATATCGAGGCAGCACGCGATCTGGGCGCGAATAAGTTCCAAACCTTCATTAAAGTAATTTTCCCGTTAACCATGCCTGGTATTATTGCCGGCTGTTTGCTGGTTCTGCTTCCGGCGCTCGGGATGTTCTATGTCTCTGATCTGTTAGGTGGTGCGAAGAACCTGCTCATTGGTAACGTTATTAAGAGTCAGGTATTGAATGCCCGAGACTGGCCATTTGGTTCTGCAATCAGTATCGCCTTGACTGTTTCCATGGCTATTATGTTGTATGCCTATTACCGCGCTGGAAAATTACTCAACCGTAAAGTGGAGCTGGAATAATGGGACGCGCATTTAAGTTCAGTTTTATGACTTTGGTGTATGTCTTCCTCTATACACCGATTATTATTTTGATCGTAAACTCCTTCAATGCCAGCAAATTTGGTATGAAATGGGGGGGATTTACCACCAAATGGTATAAGCATCTAATTAATAACGATGGCTTAATGCAGGCGGCGTGGCACTCTATCAATATTGCGGTTTTCTCTGCTACCGTTGCCGTAATTATCGGTAGTCTAACGGCCGTTGCCCTGTTCCGTTACCGGTTCCGTGGTAAAACATTCGTAAACGGTATGCTGTTTGTGGTGATGATGTCACCTGACATTGTGATGGCGATTTCGCTACTGGCGCTGTTTTTATTGCTGGGAGCCGAATTAGGTTTCTTAACCTTGTTACTGTCTCACATCACCTTCTGCCTGCCGTTTGTGGTCGTCACCGTCTATAGTCGGCTTAAAGGCTTTGATGTGAAGATGCTGGAAGCGGCTCGCGATCTGGGTGCCAGTGAATGGGTCATTCTGAAGCAAATTATTTTGCCTTTAGCAAAACCCGCGGTTGCTGCGGGTTGGTTATTGAGTTTTACCCTGTCACTGGATGATGTCATTATCAGTTCATTTGTAACGGGTCCAACATACGAAATTCTGCCATTGAAGATTTATTCAATGGTTAAAGTCGGTATCTCTCCGGAAGTGAATGCCCTGGCAACCATCATGTTGGTGGTCTCTCTGGTACTCGTGATCTGCTCGCAATTACTGGCCAGAGAGAAGATAAAATAACCGTACTACTGTTGTTATACCCAAACTACTTCAAGATGCAGTGTTCAGCGAGAATTCAGTGGCTTTTAGGCAAGGCAGCCATATGAGCGAATAGTGGTTCTATTTGGAATATGGCTAACGCAGTATAAAATCCACTGAAACTCGCCCCTTGGGAGCTCCTCTGGAAACTCACTTCCGTGCAAAATGTGCTTGAAAGGGAATGCCATTCCTACACACATTTCGCTTGAATTGAATTCCCAGAGGAAGCTCTGAATCATGCATATTGAAGTGGTTTGGGTATATAACGCCAGCAGACATTACCAAACGAAATAAGCGGCTGATAATCAGTCGCTTTTTTTATCTGTAATCCCCTAACCTGTTACGCCAGTAATAATTCGCCAGAACGCGTCTCCAGATAATGTCCCTCATCCACTTTCCGGGTGCCGTTGATCCATAAACTACGTAATCCGGATGAGCACTGTTGCGGCTGTTCAATGGTCGCGTGATCACAGAAATCGTTGCCAAACATGGCAATATCGGCATAGTAGCCTGGTGCTAATTTACCCCGCTTGTCGAGTGAAAATGTCTCAGCGCTCAAGGCCGTCATTTTATGAACAGCCTGCTCAAGAGGCAGCAATTGGCGCTGTCTGACAAACTCGTAAATTATTCGCGGAAAAGTACCACTGACCCTTGGATGAAGTTTGCCTCCGAATATCGTATCAGTGCCAACCATTCCCCGTGGGTGCTGAAAGATCTGCTCAACTAACGCCTCATCCATAAAGTAATCGATCATCCGAACATTACCTCTCTCTCTGACAAGAAGATCAAGAACAAAGTCAACCGGATGCTGCCCTGTCTGTTGTGCGCACTGGACAATGCTCCGTCCCAACCACTGCTGCGATGCCTGGGTTTCAACTTCACAAACAAGGATATTCCCCCACCCTAATAACGCGGGCAGATTATCCCACGACTCACCGGCCTGAGGTAAAATCCGCTCTGCAAACCAGTCACGAACTTGCTTTCTTACTGCCGGCGTTTGCAGTGCACTCATTAAGGCATCCGGTGCGTAAGTGCGAATAAGGGCCGGTGGTAAAATCGAAAACAGTGTCGTACTACCATAATGATACGGATACTGGTCAAACGTTAGCTCATGTTGTTCGATGAGTGTCAGTAATTTATCCAGTTTACCGGCATTACGGCGACCAATCAGTTTCAGGTGGGAAATATGAAGCTGGCATCCGGCTTGATGCGACAGTGCGATCATCTCGTGTAAAGCTTCCAGGATCTCATCACTTTCACTGCGCATATGTACAACCAACGGCTTGTGATGTTTGGCGGCAATCCGGGCGACAGTCAGCAACTCATTGCGATCACTAAATAGCGCAGGATGATAGATCAACCCCAAACTAATACCACGGGCACCGGCAGCCAGCGATTCATCAGCCAACAGAGCCAGTTGCCGGAGTTGCCCCTTATCCATTGGCAGGCTGCTGTTACCACAAATCTGATAGCGTAATAAACCATGTGGCAGAAAAGGTGAGAGATTGACTTCCATCCCCTGTTGTTTCAAGGCATTGCCGAAACTCGGAAAATCGTCCCAGGTCCAGTCGACGGGAGGGTTACCGATAATCAGCCGCTCCCTCAGCTCAGGCTGGAGAGCTTCAGGTACAGGAGCAACACCTAGGCCGCAAAGACCGATGAGTTCAGTGGTTATTCCCTGCAGCACTTTGGATTTAAACCCTTGCGGCAGGAAAGCTGCCAGATCGGCATGGCTGTGAACATCAATAAAACCCGGAGTAACAAACGCACCATCGGCCTCAATAATGTGATCAACGTCTGCCGTAATTACAGGAGCAACATCGGCGATCATCTGACCGTCAATTAACACATCACCGTTGAATCCGGCATATCCTCGGCCATCAATTACGGTGGCATTCTTTATCAGCTGGCGCATCTTTTTTCTCCGTAATAAATTGCTGACCGTGTTGGCGAGAAAGTACAACCTGAGGTTCAATATAATATTGATAATTATTATGTATGACAAATGTGGTGATTGAAATAACTATCTGATTTTTATCCAACCTTTATTTACTCTCCCCTGAGGGAGTGAAGCACGCCATCAGCATCATAAACTGCATATCACCTACTGTGATCGTAATATTCTTCTGCTATAATTGCCGCACAATAACCGGAAATAATTCATCAGGTTATTATGCTAACATTTTATTTTCGCACAATTAGGAGAAGCGGTTTATTACTGGCATTTTCGTCCGGTACATCCGCTAGAGATAACTCTCAACCTTTCGATCAAAACATCCTGTTAAGTTAGGAGCAATAACAATGAAAAAATGGTCTTCTTTAATGGCCGGCAGCGTATGTGCTGCAGCAATGTTCACCAACGTGGCAATGGCCGCAGACAATGAACTATATTTCTATAACTGGTCTGAATATATTCCATCAGAAGTACTGGAACAGTTCACGAAAGAAACGGGCATTAAAGTCATCTATTCGACTTATGAGTCGAATGAAACCATGTACGCTAAGCTGAAAACGCATGGCGAAGGTTATGACCTGATCGTTCCATCCACTTATTACGTATCTAAGATGCGTGATGAGGGTATGCTACAAAAACTTGATCACTCAAAGCTCTCTTATTTCAAAGAGCTTGACCCTAACTACCTGAACAAACCTTTTGATCCAAATAACGATTACTCAATCCCTTATATCTGGGGTGCTACCGGTATTGGTGTGAATACCGATATGATGGATAAAACCCAGATCAACAGTTGGGCTGATCTCTGGGATCCTAAATGGGAAGGCCAACTGATGATGATGGATGATTCCCGTGAATTCTTCCACATTGCACTGCGCAAGCTGGGCTATTCAGCTAACACCCAAAACCCGGAAGAAATCAAAGCAGCCTATGAAGAGCTGAAGAAATTAATGCCAAATGTATTGGTATTCAACTCTGACTACCCTGCTAACCCGTATATGGCGGGAGAAGTTTCTCTGGGTATGCTTTGGAATGGCTCAGCGTACACGGCACGTCAGGAAGGTGCGCAAGTCGATATCGTATGGCCAAAAGAAGGTGCCATATTCTGGATGGACAGCCTGTCAATTCCAGCTAAAGCGAAGAATACAGAAGCGGCTCATAAAATGATCGACTTCCTGCTTCGTCCGGAAAATGCAGCAAAAGTAGCAGTTGAAATTGGTTATCCGACGCCAGTCGCAGGTGCAAAGAAACTGTTACCTGCAGACTTTGTAAATGATAAAAATGTTTTCCCGCCGCAAGAAGTATTAGATGCAGGTGAGTGGCAAGATAGTGTTGGTACCGCAAACACCATTTATGAAGAGTACTACCAGAAGCTGAAAGCGGGTCAGTAAATATTAATTCAATATATCTAATTGATAACGGCGCTCAAATAAGAGCGCCTTTTTTTATTCGAGTAACGTTGTCAACTGTTGAGCAAGCCATGAACAAGCTGGCCCCATACTTCGATTTTTAGGGGTAATTCGTTCAACAGGCACAGACCATGGTTTATGGTCAAAACTCAGCGTTAAGGCATGAAGCCTACCTGATACAAGATCTTCAGCCACCAAGTGTTGGGGTAAGTAGCACCAACCAATCCCTTTCTCGACATAATTACGCAACATGCGGTGGTCATTTCCCCACCACACTAACGCAGATAAAGGCTGGAAGTGTGTTAATTGATTATTATCTAGCCCTTTCAGCATCAATTGACGATATGGTATGAGTTGCGAGGCTGTCACCGTTGTTAGTGCTGTTAAAGGGTGTTCGGGGGAAACGACGGCAACAAACGACACATTACCGATATAGCAAAGATCGACTTCTTTAACGAATGACATGTCGGTATACATTAACCCTATATCAGCCCGCCCTTCACTCACTAAGCCAACAATATCAGAGCTAGCAGCAAAAAATACCTCTAGTGACGTTGCTGGAAATCGAGATGAAAATTGATCAATAATAAAATAAAAGCGATCCAACTGAAGCCCATCATCAAGAACCAGCTTAAGTTTACTTTCTTCGCTATTACTCAATGCCTTAGCTGCACTTTCTAATTCATGCGTTTGCTGCAAAATAGCGTCAGCAAAAGTCAGTAAATGTTGACCTTCTTTTGTTAATCCTGGCTTGCGTGTTGCGCGATCGAATAGCTGGACGTTTAAATCTATTTCTAAGTTTGCTATTCCCTGACTCACCGCAGATTGAACTTTTCCTAACTGCCTTGCACAGGCCGAAAAAGAGCCTAATTTAGCGGTTATAACAAACATTTTTAATTGGTCGATATTATACATAGTATCACTAAAACTGATGCTAACTAACTAGCATCAATCATACATTCAGATACATTGGCGGTATACCAGTACTTAACCGGACTACACATCATGTCTACAAAAGAACGTCTTCTTCATAGTTTATTATTTGAGATTATTGCTTTAACGTTACTCGTCGGTATTTCTCAACTCTTCACCGAACATAACCCCGCAACGGTTAGCGGTTTGGCTATCACCCTCTCACTCATTGCAATGGCTTGGAATTACTTCTACAACCTTGCCTTCGACAAAGTTTTTAGCGCTAACCGTTTATCTCGTGGATTATTGATGCGTATAGGACATGGTATTGGGTTTGAGATCGGTTTATTGATTGTAACCATCCCACTGCTAATGTGGGTGTTAAAACTCGATTTCTGGACCGTGCTAATCCTTGATCTTGGACTAGCTGCATTCTTCTTAATATATGCCATTACTTTTAATTGGAGTTATGACAACGTTCGTGAAAAATTCAAATCCTCCAGATGTGTAGCGTAAACTAAAACCCGTGATACCGAATAATCGGTATCACGGGCTTCTCAATCAAGATATCAGCAAAGGTAAACGACTCGATTCAAGTCCAGATTTCATTATTAACTCAGTAACTCACCCACAAAATCTGGAACCAACACCGATGCTTTACCATAACGCTTTTCAGCAAACTCGCTTTCGACGTCACTTGGTTCTAAATTCAATTCAACCGTATGGGCACCATGCATCGCCGCTTCATGCACAAAACCAGCAGCAGGATAAACGGCACCGGATGTACCGATAGAGATAAAAAGATCCGCTTCCAGTAACGCTTCATGAATACGACCCATACCAATTGGCATTTCGCCAAACCAGACTACATTTGGGCGGAGCGGAGCAGGCATTTGGCAACAGTGGCAATGGTCATCTAACGTGATATCTCCCCCCCACTCTACACTTTGGCCTGTTTGACTGCACTGTGCTTTCAGCAATTCACCGTGCATGTGAATGACGTTTGGGCTTCCCGCCATTTCATGCAGGTTATCGATATTTTGGGTAACGATAGTCACTTTTCCATCGAGCTCTTTGGCGAGCTTTGCCAGAGCAAGATGCGCAGCATTAGGGCCGACAGTGCCACTTTCTAGTTGCTGCCTACGTTGGTTATAAAAATTCTGTACTAAAGCAGGATCACGATGATAGCCTTCAGGCGTCGCAACATCTTGAATATGATGACTTTCCCATAATCCATCCTGATCACGGAACGTTCGAATGCCAGATTCAGCAGAGATACCCGCACCAGTTAAAACGACAATATTTCGGTAAGGAAAAAGCATACGTACTGTCCTCGTGTGATCATTATTCTCTATTTATACCATTGTTTTTACCTGGTTTTAAGCACCTTTGTATAAGACAATAGTCTTATATCTACGTTTAAAACTAATTAATAGAAGAGCATGTTCTATAAGAATTCACCCTTTCAGCGGATCTGTCTAGCTGACTCTTCCGCTTACTGAAACGATTGATTGTAAATGATGTTTTATCCTTATTTGCGGATTTGGTGTTTATTTTAGTTTTATAATATATAGTTATAGTGCGTTAGGGATGAGTTTATTACATCTGTTATTATGATTATGTCATGCTAAAAAAAGCCGATGAGTCAAACTCATCGGCTCATGAGAACAAGATCAGACGTTATCTTGCGAGGAATAACCTTTCGATTCTGCTTCAGCTTTCTCGTCGTAACCAGGTTGGTTTTCAGGTAGATCTTTTACATCTTCGTACCACAGATCGTGATGCTCTTTGGCCCACGTTTCATCAACTTCACCGGTGATCATGCCATCGAGTGCCGCTTCCATACCGAATAAACCAATATAAATGTGGAAGATGAAACCACAGATCAAGATTAATGCAGAGAACATGTGAACTAAATTAGATAGCTCCATATCTCGACGTGCCTGACCGAAGATTGGGAAGTCCAGAACAAAACCACTGACAGCCGCAACAGCACCAAACCAAATCAGTAGCCAGAAGATCATCTTCTCGCCACCATTTGAAAAACCTGCTGATGGATGCGAACCTCTATGCTTGCCTACCATGCCGCCCATTTTCATGAACCACTTGATATCCACCATACTGACCACACTCTTACGCCACCACTTCACTAAAACCACTAAGAGTAAAATAGCGAAAATTGGCCCTATATAATTGTGGTACTGTTTCGCAGCATAAATGATCCAACCCCACAGTTCGGTTGGAAGTACAGGTTTTATGAAGTGTTTACCATAAACAAGGGTTAAGCCACTGAATGCTAACGTTAAGAAGGTAAACGCCATACTCCAGTGAAGCGCACGATCCATGCGGCTCCAGCGTTTAATTTTACGACCGGTCTTTGGCTTGCTTAGCTGCAATGGACCAACAGTAAAATACGCCAGTGCTACCATTACTAAGCTACCAAAAATAGCTAAAGCACCTAATGGCGACATCCACTTCTCTTTCAGAATGAACCAGGTTTGACCGGGTACACTGATAAGTACACCGTGCTCCGGCGATTTTGAGGTGGTATACCCTTCCTGACCATCCTTGACCACGCGCCAATAGTCAGCACCGGCAAACCCTGTGATTTCTTTCTGAACCACAGATTCGCCCAGGTGCTCAATATCAGTGTTTGTGTTGGTATCACTGCTGGCTATTGCTGACAGGGTAAATGTCAGCATGAATGCCGTAACCAGTAGAGTCATCCAACGTTGGATTCGCTTAGTCATTAAAACTCCTGACTGTTTGCAAAAAACAAAGACACTTGACGGTATCCATTTCTATTTACCGTCAAGCGACTTAATAAAGACAATTAGGATTTACGTACAGTACCTGCGTCGTAAGCTAAGTCGTCGTTGTTCGCCCAACCCGCTTCTTTCGCACCGCGGGCAACTACACGCTCACGGAAAACGTCAGAGATTTTTGCAGCATCTCCCGCCAGTAGTGCTTTAGTCGAACAAAGTGAAGCACACATCGGCAACTTACCTTCGGCAATACGGTTTGAACCGTACTTTTGCTTCTCTTCCGCAGAGCCGGGTTCAACACCCGGACCGCCAGCACAGTAGGTACATTTATCCATCTTGCCACGCTCAGCAAATGCACTCTGTTTAGGGAACTGAGGTGCACCAAACGGGCAAGCAAACAGGCAGTAGCCACAACCAATACAGAGATCTTTGTTGTGGCGCACAATGCCGTCTTCAGTCTGTTCAAAGCAATCTGCTGGGCAAACCGCCATACAAGGCGCATCGCTGCAGTGCATACAGGCGACTGAAATTGATGATTCACCAGGTTCACCATCATTTAACGTGACAACACGACGGCGCTGAATGCCCCACTCTAATGCATCATCATTTTCGTTCTTACATGCCGTAACACAGCCGTTGCACTCGATACAACGCTTTGAGTCACAAAGAAATTTCATACGTGCCATCTTAATGACTCCTTACGCTTTAGAGATCTTACATAGGGTTACTTTGGTTTCCTGCATTTGTGTTACAGGGTCATAACCGTAGGTGGTTGCAATATTCGCTGATTCACCCGAAACATACGGTGCTGAACCTTCAGGATAATTACCGCGTAGATCTTCACCCTGGAACTTGCCACCGAAGTGGAACGGAATGAATGCCAGGCCAGGTTTAACACGACGCGTTACCATGGCCTTAACGTGAATGCGGCCCTTCTCGGCACCTTCAACCCAAACCATATCACCGTCGCGGAAACCAAGATCGTTCGCATCTTTCGGGTTCACTTCTACAAACATTTCTCGTTGTAGCTCAGCCAGCCACGGGTTCGAACGTGTTTCATCACCACCACCTTCATACTCAACCAAACGGCCAGAGGTTAGAATGATTGGATACTCTTTTGAGACATCTTTTTCCTGAATGGATTTATACAATGTCGGTAGACGGAACATTGCTTCACTGTCATCCCATGTTGGGTAGTCAGTAACAAGATCACGACGCGGGGTATAAAGTGGCTCGCGGTGAATTGGCACGGCATCCGGGAATGTCCAAACCACTGAACGTGCTTTCGCATTACCAAATGGGATACAACCGTGCTTAATCGCCACGCGTTGAATACCGCCAGACAAGTCCGTTTTCCAGTTCTTACCTTCCGCTGCGGCTTTTTCATCTGCGGTCAGATCATCCCACCAACCAAGTTGCTTCAGCAGCTTGTCAGAGAATTCCGGGTAACCGTCTTCCAGTTCACAACCTAGTGAGTAGCTATCGACGGCAAGCAGGCTTTCACCGTTACGCTCGACACCGAAACGTGCACGGAAGTTACCACCGCCTTGTGCCACGGTTTTTGAAGTGTCATAAAGGATGTGCGTACCAGGGTGTTTCATCTCTGGCGTACCCCAACAAGGCCAAGGCAGACCATAGGTTTCACCGTTCACCGGACCACCTTCAGCCTCGAGAGAGGTTTTGTGGAAGGTGTGCCAGTTTTTCTGGTGCGCTTTAATTCGCTCAGGGCTTTGACCGGTATAACCGATTGTCCACATCCCCCTGTTGAATTCGCGGGTAATGTCTTCAATTAACGGCTGGTTGTTTTCAACTTTGATGTGCTTGAATAGCTGATCCGCAAGACCCAGCTTCTTCATAAGCAGGTACATAATTTCATGATCAGGTTTTGATTCGAACAGCGGCTCAATAACTTTGTCACGCCACTGAAGGGAACGGTTAGTCGCCGTTACCGAACCATACGTTTCAAACTGAGTCGTTGCCGGAAGCAGATACACGTCATCAGTGCGGCCGTTCATAACAGCAGCAACACCCGGGTATGGATCAACAATCACCATCATATCCAGCTTGCCCATCGCCGTGCGCATTTCCGGACCACGGGTTTGGGAGTTTACAGCGTGGCCCCAATAGAACATCGCGCGAATATTATCGTTCTGCTCAATGTTGTCTTTGTTTTCCAGTACACCATCAATCCAACGTGATACCGGAATACCCGCGTGGTTCATTGGTTTCTTGCCACGATAGTCAGCTTGATCGAAACGGTTTTTCAGCCATTCGTAATCAACATCCCACACACGAGCCCAATGTTTCCACGCACCTTCAGACAGGCCATAGTAACCAGGCAGGTTATCAGACAGTACGCCGAAGTCAGTCGCACCCTGAACGTTATCGTGACCACGGAAAATGTTAGCACCGCCGCCAGATTTACCCATGTTGCCAAGGGCAAGTTCAAGAATACAGTATGCACGCGTATTGTTATTACCCGTTGTATGCTGAGTACCACCCATACACCAGACAACACAACCCGGACGGTTTTCAGACAGCAGTTTTGCTGTTTGGTATACATCGGCTTCCGGTACGCCAGAAACACGTTCAACTTCAGCCGGATTCCATTTGGCGACTTCTTTCTTAACGTCTTCCATGCCGTAAACACGTTGACGGATAAACTCTTTATCTTCCCAACCATTTTTGAAGATGTGGTATAGCACACCCCAAACAAAGGCTACGTCAGAGCCCGGGCGTAGTGATACGTAGTGATCTGATTTTGCCGCGGTACGGGTACGACGAGGATCGGCAACCACAATTTTACAGCTGTTCTTCTCTTTCGCGATCAGAATGTGCTGCATGGCAACCGGGTGGGCTTCTGCTGCGTTTGAACCAATGAACAGAATCGACTTACAGTTATGCATGTCATTCAATGAGTTGGTCATTGCCCCGTAGCCCCAAGTGTTGGCTACACCCGCTACGGTTGTTGAGTGACAAATACGCGCCTGGTGGTCGACGTTATTTGTACCCCACATAGAGACCATTTTACGGAACAGGTAAGCCTGCTCGTTATTGTGCTTCGCAGAGCCTAACCAGTAAACGGAATCCGGGCCAGATTCTTCACGAATTTTTAGCGTTCGTTTGCTAATTTCATCTAAGGCCACTTCCCAGCTAAGTTTCTTCCACTTGCCGTTAACGAGCTTCATTGGGTATTTCAGACGACGCTCACCGTGACCATGTTCACGCAGTGCCGCGCCTTTCGCACAGTGTCCACCAGCATTAAAAGGGTGGTCGAAAGCGGGTTCCTGACCGGTCCAGACACCTTCTTGTACTTCAGCGTAAATACCACAACCCACTGAACAGTGAGAACAGATAGTACGTTTAATTTCGACTGGCGATGTAGGGTCGACAGTTTTTGCTTCTGCTTTTTTCATCATGCCAGGTGCAAACATACCGGCACCAGCAACACCACCAGCGGCAGCTAATGATGTATTACGGATAAAGGAACGACGTGAAATACCTAGCTGGTTTTCATCCTTGCTCACTGTATCGGAACGTTTTGTCAGTTTCATTTATTGCTCCGCCTTACAAGGTTTCGTAGTAGTCACGAATGTGCTGAGTTTCGTGATAGCCAATTATTTTAGATTCTTTTTTGTCTTCTGGTTTATCAACCGATGCCTGAGCAACGGTTGTTGTGCCAGCAGCAACGGCACCAGCAGCCACAGTCAGACCAATGTTTTTCAACAATTGACGGCGGCTTTGATCAGGTTTCTTTTGCTCACTCATTAAAGCTTGCTCCTCTATCGTTATTCCCGGTTTACATCGGGAATCGATTTTTTTGTTATTGCTATAATCATTGCGAAAAATTGAAGGTTTATTTCGCTTCAATAAAACGCGTTTTTTCTACAGTCAAAAATTGCAGCGCTAATTCACCAACCGCGGTATAAAACGCCGCGCTTTTCGCTGTTTTTAAATCCCCACAAAAGCGTTCAAACCAGTTTCCGAGATGACGGTTAAAAAATGTTTTTTGCAGATGCTCATCGCCCCCTTCCACCAGCATGGCCATGACTTCAAGTAACGCAGCAATGTGATCTTCAGGCTCTTTCACCGACTCATCACGCTTAAAACCAAGCTGCGCAAGATCACGACGAAGATGAGCAAGTGGAAGCTCCATAATCGAGCCGGTTAGATACCAAGAACCGAAAGGCACAATTTCACCTCGGCCAATACCAATAAACAGATCCTGGTATTCACCTTCTGCAGCAACTAAGGATGTTTTTTGCGCCGCCAGTTTCAATAAAGGCCAAGCAGCAGCCATACCTGTGGTCTGAATTGTTGGTTGATTAACTTCAAGCGATGAAAGCCAATTCAACACATTTTCATCAGGCGCTTTGCGAAATAGGTGCGCTAGCATTGAGTAAACTTCAATCCGCAGAGACATCTCTTCAGATTGAACGTCTACTGTTGTTACTTCTGTTTTTACTGTTTCTGTTTTTAAAAGCGGTTCCATTGTGGCTCCTTATACTCTTAGCTGACTTTCAGGATCGTTTTCGACCGTTGAAAAAACATCGCGAACACGACAGTCTTCACACATCGAAAGCCGACGAATAGCATCACCTTGAAAATGAGAGTGACCTTGTAACTTTTCAGCTAACATTTTCACCATAGATGCCGGAGCAAAGGCTTTGCCACAGCTGGTACAACAAGCCGCTTCTTCTTCATAAACAACCTGTGCTTCTTTGCGTGTTTGTGCATTCCAATTAAGGCCAGGCTTTAATGAAATAACATTTTCAGGACACGCTTTTTCACACATACCGCATTGAACACAATCTTCAGCAATGAACAATAATCCGGGACGGTCGCCAATAGCATGTAAGGCACGGGTTGGACAAACCGCCACACACCCCATACATAAAGTACAATCGTTAGTCTTACATTCAACAGAGCCGTAAGGTGCATTCTCTGGAACATCAGTGAATTCTGGTTTTGCCGGGCTATTGCGATGAAGTAACTCTAAAGCTGCAAATAACTTTTCGCGCTTAGTACCTTCTAACCGTTCACTTGTAAGTGTTCGATCAGCATTTTCATCAACAGCGGGAAGTAAAGCCGACTCATACCCTTTAAATGTTTCAGCCGAGGCCAAATCAAATAAAGCAATACGATTTTCTTCATACCCCATTGCAGCTAAAAATGATTGGGCGATCTCAAGCTCATTGGTCAAAACGCGATCAATCGTTGCAGGGATATAAGCCGTATTGGTTGCAAGAAGAACTTGATGAGCACCGTAAACCAATGCACTAAACCAAGTATCAACACCTATTGTCGCCAGTTCTTCAAGTGCAACAGGAATAACATTTGTCGGAAGATGAGGAAGTACGTTAGTTACCGCGACCTCATCACGATTACCAAAAAATAGAAGTGTTGGCTTATCACCACCTTCCGTCTGGAAATTGGCCAGTAATCGATAAACAAAATGCTGAGTGTTCTCAGGATCAGGTAACGCGTAGCTGATCGCTTCTGTCGGGCAAGCCGTTGCACACGTCCCTACCCCTTGGCAAAGGTAAGGGTTGATCTCAATGGCATGTCCAATACTGGATAAAGCACCAGCAGGACACGAATCAACACAGCGATCACAACCACTGACACCACGAGAAGAGTGCGCACACAGATCAGGATTCAGACGAAAATATTTTGGCTTATCAAACGTTCCCAACATAGCTGGAAGCTCGTCTAATACCTTGGCTAGTTTGGTATTGCCTGCATCCGTATTGTTACCCGCTACGTGGTAATAACCAGGCGCAGGAATTTCCGGCGCAACAACACCGCCAGATGTCATATCTAAAACAAGGTCAAAACAATCACGACCAATAGCAATCTTTGCAAGATTGGCATTGGTCTCTGTAACGGTGCCATCTACACGACATGTCACTTCAAATGCGCCAAGGTAACCTTTAACAGTAACCTCTTTACTGAAATACAGATTCTCTCCCTTTTCAGTCGCAGCAGCAGAACGCTCTGTTGCCAGTAGAGTGACTGAATGAAGTGACTTTGCTAACTGTTGGTAACAAGCTGCGATGTCATCCTGATCACCAATAATCAATAAGTCACCGCGGCTTTCGTAAGAAACCGTCGGCGGGATCAGGTTAGACAGCTCGACCGTACCTGCAAGAGCAGCAAGCCGAGCTTGACCATTTTGATCAGTAAACGCTTCTAGTGTACTTTTTAACATTCTTATTCCTGTCTACTCGTCACCGTCAATCAGTGTCGATTCAAGAGTCTTTGTTTATAAAATGTTTTTACAATCATCATTATCAACAAGACTCTTTGCGCTCTTATAAGAGCAATAACCGAACCAACTTTTAACGGAATAAAATGACCTAAAAGGAGCTAAAGTCGGGAAGAGACAGTTTGGCCATAACCGTGTGCGACATTTTGTCTCATGGGTTGTATTGAATTGCGCCAAAAAGTCCCGATAACTTTTAAGGGTATTTATCCCTTTTTGTCCCAAGCCTATTTTTTTAACTGTTCTGAATTGTTTTTTCTGATGAGTGAGCAGCTGAATCTAACGCTGTTTCATCGCACGCCATTTCGTTGCTAATCATTTCGTTGCAAGCCATGCCATCACGAAGAGTGTCATCGTTAAGAACTTCATCATTCAGGGACTCTTCAGTCACGTCAGAAACCACATCATCGGTCGTTGCTGTCTCTATTGAAGTGCCGCTAGATAAGTCATCAATACCCATCTCAGAATCAACAGTAGAGGCAGGGACAGATTCATCACTTAACTTTTCTGCAAGATTTCCTACTTTTTCAACGGCTTCATTAACCCAACCTCGGAGTTGCTTAACCACAGAGGGATCTAATGGCGGGATATTCGAAAAGTCTTCGGTGTGATCATCCATATCACTGATATAGTTGAATTCATCTGAATGAAAAAGCTTACGTAGGGCTGCTTTTTTTACCGACTTTTCAACGCCCGTTTTGAGAAAAGATGCGGCACCACTTGCGAACGACACATTAGCAACATCTGCCAATGTCATAGGGTTACCGTCTGGAGTTAAATCATTTTCAATAGAACCGTTTTGTTCCAAATCGCTTTTTTGAGTAATAACGGCCTCAGCATCACTCAACGTATCTTGTTGAGTTAACACTTCCGGCTCTACAGTCTTGCCTTCCTTCGCATCCAATTTCCTGCTTGACCAACGCTGTATAAAATCAGTTGCCACTTGAATGTCCTTTTTTGTTCTTGCATCGCTTGCGTTTGAATTCAATCAATTCACCGTGACGGCCAATGAATGCTTCCATCCATGCCTGAACAGGTAACGGCGTTTTGATATGCAGAACTTGATAATCGCCATCCATATAACTACTCGCAACGCTTTGTGCCGCAGTCATCAATAATGGTGACAGTTGTTCATTTTCTTCTTCACAAACAATGAATAAGTGAGGATCCTGCGAGCTGAGATTAAAGCGATAATCGGTACGTTCATCACGATAAAGTTCTAAAGGCAGCACATAGGCATCTGCCTCTGTTTGGTGTGCTGATTGATGCGTTTTTTCATAGAGTGTTACGTCTTCAATTGACCAAGACAGTGTTGACCAGCGCCCAACCTGTTTTTCTTCTGATACCAGGCGAAAACCGATAGGCCAAACAGATTCATCTTTACGTAGCTTATGTTCATCTGGCTTTTGCACACATGCTCCTTAATCCTGATGAGTTTTGTTTTATACCCAAGTGACCCCAAGATGCTTGTTCAGCAAGAATTTATTGGCTTCTAAGCAAGACGCTGATTTGAAGACATAGTTGTTCTACGTTAATAATCAGCGACGCAGCATAGGAGCCAATAAAACTCGCCCTTCGGGAGTGAGTCAGCGTGATCACTTCTGTGTCAAATATGTTTGAAAGGGATGGCCATTCCTGCACACATTTTCCTTGAATTGAACACGCTGAGCTCACTCTGAATCCTGCATATTGGGGTCTCTTGGGTATATGATGTTATTCTTCCAATAACATGGAATTTCACACCTTAGTTGAAAACAGACTAGAGCGAATAAGCAAATATCAGACCAAGTTGTTGCGACTAAACAACAATTCAATCAAAATAATTCGGCACAAATTTGAATGGATTACTTTAACAATGATTCATTCAATGAAAAGAGTTGGAACGGACTTTGCTAAGTCTTACTTTCACCCATTAAGCATTCTTGAGCCCAGGCTCATTGAAATTGATGATGAAGTCAGTCGTAAGACACTCATTTAAGGTGAGATGCGGCATTGAAGCCAGCATCCAACCAGATGTAATACATGAATTAATATTATAAATACCAGCAGGAAATCTCTGATGTCCCAATTGCCAAAAATTATAAAAACGAAATCTGCCGTAAATCAGACAATGACAGTCGACGTCATGGATGAATATGGCGACATGATGACCAAAGAGATCGCCTGTGAGCACCCTTTAACCGTTTATCTGAACTGGATTGAAGTGGTAACTCTGATGACTTTAGGTGAGCGCCCTGCTGCGCTTGTCTTAGGTTATTTAAAAAACCAGGGATTTATCGAAGACATTGACGCAATTGAATCAGTCATTATCGACTGGGATACCAATTCTGCAGCGGTCATTACAAAAGAAAGCACCGCCGGGATGGAAAAGAAACTGGGTAAGAAAACCGTTACCTCCGGCTGTGGCCAAGGCACCATGTTCGGTAACGTAATGAAAAAGTTAGAAGGCGTGACGCTGCCCCAACCCACTATTCCCCAATCTAAGCTCTATGGTTTATTGGAATCATTAACTCATCATAATGAAACCTACAAAGCGGCAGGTGCCGTGCATGGTTGTGCGGTATGTAAAGACACCAATATTCTGTCGTTTGTCGAAGATGTCGGCCGCCATAACGCTGTCGATACGCTGGCCGGCGAAATGTGGCTGAGTAGCGAAATCGGTGCCGACAAAATTTTTTATACCACGGGGCGTTTAACCTCAGAAATGGTGATTAAAGTCGCGCAAATGGGTATTCCTGTTTTAGTGTCTCGTTCTGGCGCCACCCAAATGGGTTACGATCTGGCGCAAAAACTCGGTATTACGATGATTGCCCGAGCTAAAGGCCATCGCTTCCAGGTATTTAACGGAATGGAAAATTTGGTGTTGGATGTTAAAGGCATGGCATCTGAACAAAAAACAAAAAGGTAACGGCTGATGTCATCACCCTTTCCAGAGTTTATGAATGCCAAGCAGGTTGCCGAGTATTTAGATTTAAATGAAAAGAAAGTATATGCCCTGGCCAACGATGGGTTGTTACCTGCCACAAAAGTAACTGGCAAATGGCTTTTCCCAAAATCGTTACTCGATAAGTGGCTATTAGAGTCATGCCATAACGGCGTGTTAAATGATCGTCTGCTAATTGCAGGCTCTGATGATCCTTTATTACAAATGGTTGTGGGGAAAATGGCCAATCAGCTAGGCAGTACCGCCTTAGTCGGCTACACCTCGACAGGTACTCGTCAAGGTCTGGCGATGCTCAGTAAAGGCCATGTTGATATGTGTGCCATTCATTGGGGTCACGCAGAAGAAGCAGGGTTACGTCACCCTGCACTATTACAACAATATCCGGGCCATAAAAACTGGGTGCTGATCCATGCCTTTGAACGCCAGCAAGGTTTAGTCGTCAGCCAGGAAGTCGCCGAGCGTTTTACCTCCCGTTCGCTTAATCTGCAAGAGCTGCTGAGTGCACGCTGGCGTTGGGCGCTCCGTCAGGAAGGCGCCGGTAGTATGCGAGGTCTTGAAGAATGGCTACACGGTTATGCGTTTAACCTGGATATGCTGACAAAAGCCGAGCCGGATGCAAGCAATCAGTGCAACAGTGAACGTGAGTTAGCGTCGAGCATTGTGCGTGGCCACGCGGATGTCGGCTATGCGAGTCAAAGTACGGCCGGGGAATTTGGCTTGGGCTTTATTCCACTCTGCCGTGAAGCGTTCGAACTGGTGATCCCTAAAAACATCTACTTCCGTACTTTGCAGCAGCAGTTACTGCAATCGCTCTCTGACGTTAAAACGCAAGCTAAAGGTGATCAGCTCGGTGGTTATAACTTTGGCCGTTGTGGTAAACAAGTTTGGAGTGCCGGCTAACTACAGATGAAACACATTTCTATTCTTGGCCTGTTCGCAGGCCTTTTTTATGCCAGCCTTATCGCTCAAACCTCTATTGATAGCAAAGTGAGTAAATAGCCTTTATTGTTGCGGCTAAAAAAGCAATCATTTCAAACATCCCACACAAAAACCTCCAATCAATGCAATCATAATGCTCTTTATCCTTTGCCTAAAATCCAGCAGCTGCATTCTCATCTCTTGCAAGCATAATCGGCCTTTTTGTGAGCAATTACTCTAAATGGTAAAATTCCAACGGGGAATATTGATCCACTCCTAATTTTTATCACAACACCTTTGAGCTTTTGTGCCACCAGATGCACACTGTGGGAGCGTCGTCCGACCAGTATTCTTGGATACGGTTAAGAGCATTGTCTAACTACTCCGTGTCGGTAGAAGCTATATTTTAATAAAAAAATTGCACTTCCAAGTCTCATTAGCGCAATACACATGTAAGGATACATTATGCAAGTTTCTGTAGTTCATGATTACCTAGAAGATCTCGATACCATTCTGCGTTTCTTTAGTGAAGAAGAACTCATCACTGAGAAGTACCAGAGCCTTGGCGCTAAAAGTGTGCGTATACACAGACTTGAAGAAACGGACGATGGCTTCCTTGTTGAAACCCAGCGTGATATGCCAGCAAATGTTCCAGGAATGCTAAAAAGTATTCTAGGTAGTGATAACACCATCAAACAAAGTGAAAAATGGTACTGGCAGGAAGACGGGAATATTTTGTGTGAGATGAAAGTAGATATTGTCGGCGTTCCCGCAGCGATCAGTGGCCAGATGGTATTCAGCGAGCCAGACAGCGGCCCTTCAACTCAGAACAACGTGGCTGTCACCATTAGTTCATCGCTTCCTTTTGTTGGCAGCGCACTGGTGTCATTTATTGGCGATGATATCAGGCAGCAAATGCAGGCAGAATACGAATTCCTACGTAAAGCCTTACCGCAACTGCTAGCTAAATAATAGAGAGATAATCTGTCTCGCCTTAATTGAACAGATTAAACAGGTCAGATCCTTTCCTACTAGCGGAAATTTGTAACTAAGAGAACAAAACAACACTTTTCTTTCACAGCAACAGTCAGACAAGGAAGGATAATGAAAACCCGTGATCGGATTCTGTCAGTCAGTCTAGACCTTTTTAACCGCGATGGGATCGCGCAAACCAGTACGCTGATCATTGCCACAGAGATGGGTATCAGCCCCGGAAACCTGTATTACCATTTCCGAGGCAAAGACGAGATCATTACAACCCTGATTACCGAGCTGCAAAACTCGTTAACCACCATCAGTAATAATTACCCTAACCAGGTTAAAGATTTCGATGACTACTGGCCATTTATGCACACGGTAATGGCGTTGTTTACCCATTATCGCTTTCTGTTCAGAAATCTTGATAATTTGAACGGTCATAACCCGCAAATTAAGCGAAAGATTCGTACGCTTATCTTAAAGCTGCGCCAGCTTAGCAATGACATGCTTGCTCAGCTAATCACATTAGGGAAACTGAAGTGTGATGAGAACAGTCTGCCATTGTTAGCAGATAACCTGCTACTGGTTAGTCTTAACTGGCTTAATTATCAGACATTGCTAGATGATAAATACAGCGAAAGCGAATTGATTCGTTCTGGTGTATTACGCTTGATCTCAATGGTAGAACCTTACCTGACAGAGTCAGCGGAATCTGATTTCTATACTCACCAGGATTTACTCAACGAACTTGTGAATTAACATCATTGTGAGTAGCATTTGATAACGCCGTGATAATCTCACGGCGTTATTTATATAAAAACAATTGAAACAAAATAATTAAACTAACGTTAACATAAGCAAAACTGTTATTAGTAAACATCCCCCAGAGAAT
The DNA here is from genome assembly GCF_050337085.1 of Photobacterium sagamiensis. Classification (NCBI taxonomy): domain Bacteria; kingdom Pseudomonadati; phylum Pseudomonadota; class Gammaproteobacteria; order Vibrionales; family Vibrionaceae; genus Photobacterium; species Photobacterium sagamiensis. Next base: position 39,628 of record NZ_JAKJSP010000038.1, read on the forward strand.
CCATTGATCGACCAATATATCGTTCAAACTTTAACCACCACCAGAAGTAAGCTTTCTTTAAATATTACACCTATAGGCGTAACGCCATTTATTTGACTTTATAATGCCTGTATTTTGACCGTTGTTTACTTTACCTTGGATTAATTAGAAATAATATGAAACAATATGAAACAACGCTCATCTTAGGTTTGAGATATATCTAGAAACTTGATAAATGTATGATTTTTCCTAATAACAACTACAAAAATAATGACTTCCGGCCAAAATAATTATTTAATACATCTATAAAAAAATCTAATGTAGTACATGGAATGCAACTTCAGTTTGTAACGGTTCTGCAAGCAATGATAGCTTTAAGGCAACTGTAAGCTTTTATACATGCTGAATTTTCGCTAGCTGGTATCGCTGCTGGATTAAAAACTCTATATTTTCAAAGGTTAACCATTCGTCAATGTTAAAAAAAGCCATTTTCCTGCTATCGATAGGTGCTGCTTTCTGTGCTCAAGGGGCTTCATTACTGACTGAAAGCGAACTAGAGCAGATAAAGCAAGTTAAAGAACAGTACAACAATACGACTGAGTTGAAGGAGCTCACAGAGGTCAACAGCAGCATCTTCTCTTATACAAACCAAACTGCGCAGCTGGAATCTGCCATTATTCGTGGGAAAAAGACCTACCATGAATTCCAACTGAAAATGAGTGAAGAAATGCTTTCAGGGACAGAAGAAAGCACGAATTACTATTTTGACTCGATGAAAAAGGTGTCGAAAGAGATTAAGTCTGATCAAGAGAAAATCAAGACGAACACTGCTCTTATCGCCCAGAATATAAAGAAAGTCGACAAGCTTAATGATGCGATTCGTGAGTCAAATAAAATCTACAACGAGAAGCTAACTTCTCTCAAAGGGAATGCAGTATCTCGAATCAAGAAAGAGTTTGCCAGCCCCATTCCGATTAAGTTAAACGGCAAGCTTAAGTGCTCTCCTTATCAGTCTATTCGTGAGTGTTTTGAGAATAAGCAGACCAATAGCAAATTAGTCAATGACGCCATTGAGTCTCGTTTTGGTCAGATCAACATCAAGAGTAACGTTAACAAGTTCAATGTCGACTCTGCTCAGATGGATTACGATGGCAATGTCTCCTACAACGTTTCATTCAACTTGTTTGTTCAGTACAACGAAGATATCAATGACCAGATCATCAAGGAAATTGGTGTGGAGTCGTTCGATGTTAAGTTAGTCAGTAATCATGCTGCAAGTTTCTACATCAATGGCCTACCTGTCGGTGAAGGCGTTAATGTGATGGTTAAAATCCCTAAAGGCCAGCATTCGATTCTCGCGAAATACAACGGTCAGCAAGAATCCACCGTACAAAATATCACCGATTCGGTTAGTCTGACTTACAATTTTGAAAGCTAACAGTTTTGAACGCTGATTAAGCTAGCAGCAAGTTAGAAACCGTGAAATTTGATCCCGGTGCAAAAAACAGATCCCGTACCAGTAAAGATATGAGAAAGCCAACTAACTTCTTAGTTGGCTTTTTTTATTGTATTCCTTTGTAAAATCACTATTTCCTCTCCAATTACAACCATTTTAGAGAACGTTGATTTGCACTGAGGTAAAAGAAAAGGAAACAATAGCCTTTAATTTTTTGCTATCTTTATACCGATTGATCTAACACTACGTTTCAAGGAGCCATTGTGGGCAGAGCGTTACTTTTCTTCTTTTTCTTATTCAGTGTCAGTTCTACCGCCACTGCAAAGATCAACACGGCCAAACTGGATCCGGAAAATATCCAAACTGCGTCCGTCAGTACCTATGTCACTGACATGAAATCGGGCAAAACCCTCTTTAAGAAAAACGCCGATGTGGTGATGCCGATTGCCTCGTTAACCAAGCTCATGACAGCCATGGTGGTGTTAGATGCAAAATTGCCATTGAAGGAAAAAATTACATTTACGACGTTAGATAAAGAACGGATGTATAACGGCTACTCTCGTATCCGAATGGAGTCGCAACTCAGCCGCGGTGAAACTATTCACATTGCGTTAATGTCATCAGAAAACCTGGCGGCAGCGGCACTCGCCGGAAATTACCCGGGCGGTTACGATGCCTTCATTGAAGCGATGAACAATAAAGCAAAATCACTCGGTATGGCAGATACAACCTTTGTTGATAGCTCCGGCCTGAGCCCGGAAAACGTCTCAACCGCTGACAACTTGGCAAAAATGGTGCGTGCTGCTTATCAGTACCCGGAAATCCGTAAATACAGTACCACAGCCGTTCATACCGCTTACTTCAAAAAACCAAAATACAAACTGGGGTATACCAATACCAATCTATTAGCGCGTGGAAAGAAATGGGCAGTAGAGCTGAGTAAAACCGGTTACCTGGATGTGGCCGGACACTGCCTGGCAATGGTCACTAAGATTGAAGGCAAGAAAGTATTAATGGTCATGCTTGATACTCAAGGGAAGTTGACGCCTGTAGGCGATGCCGGACGCATCAAGAAATGGTTGCAAACGGGTAACAGCGGTGACATTTCGGATTCTGCCATTCGATATCAGAAAACGAAGTTAGCTGAACTGACAGATTAGGGCCTGTTTATCTTTCAACATTGCAGCTGTTGAATGATAAACAGGCCCTTAGCTTGTTTGAACATAAGCAATGAAGCCAGCCTTAATTTAGCTGGCTTTTTTTTTGCTGGGTGTCGAGGGTTTAATTGCTTTATATCTATCAACGACGAATGACGCCATTAGCTTGATAGCCTCTTTCGCTTCACTCAATTGATAAAACAGCGGATAAACATGAGGAACACCTTTTACTATATTTATGGTCACATCCCCTTCTGCCTCAGCAATCTTTTCGGCTAAGCGAATGGAATCATCCCTTAATACTTCCTCCGTCCCTGCGGTAATAAAAATCGGGGGGAGATCATGCAGTGCCGCATAGTAAGGGGAAACATCAGGATCGCAAGGGTTATGATTGCCAATATAGTTATTGCGCATCAACAGCAGGGTGCTCAAGTCAAAGAAAGGGTCATCTTTGCTCTTGGTAAATGCAGACTCTCCTGTCACTGCCATGTCGGTCACTGGTGACAATAATATTGCTCCCGCAGGCATTGGTAAATTGGCGTTTCGCAGACGTATTAAAGTGGTTAACGCTAAATTGCCACCAGCAGAATCCCCAGCAAAAAAAATCTGATGGGGTAAATAACCTTTGATCAACAATGTCCGGTACACCGCATAGCATTCATCAGCAGCCGCTGGATAGGGTCTTTCCGGTGCCAGACTGTAGTTCACCATTAACCCTCGTGACTTAGTGGCATTGCCAAGTCGGGCAAGAAAGGCATTATGGATATTAGGGCTGTGAAAACAAAATCCACCACCGTGGAAGTACAGAACAATTTTATTGCCGCTGCTGTTTGGCATATCAACCCAGTCACAGCCTACATTAGCGAACTTGGTCGAGGTCACAACCATGTCTTTTGGCATACTAATGAGTGCGCCGTAATTGTCAATGCCGGAGATTAACTCACGCATTTCTTCTGTTGAGTTACAACGGGCAAGGCGTTGACGCATGACACGGGATAAGAGTTTATTAAAGGCTCTATTACGCCAACTGTCCATAACTCCCACCTTGTTTACATATAAAGTTAATAATCGAGCTAATTATTAATCTAGGTTTAGATAGCCCGTTTAGTCAATGTATGGCAGTAAAACTTCTATCGACCTACAACGCAATCACTACTGTTATTGCTGTCGTTATACTCTTGCCAAAGACACATTGGATGCCGATTCCAACGAGTCCCTTTGACTTAATCAGCTCAATCGAAAAAAGGTGCGCGTGCATGGCCCACGCGCAACCTAAAAAGACATATCCCCTGAAGGTGTGGTTATATGCCTGACAGGGTTACATTATCATCTGGCTGGCTTGGTGAAACATAACCCTGCCTTGGCAGCTATTCTACTTCTGCCAATTTCTCGACAGCCAGTGTCAGCTTGTCGATTTTTTCGTCCATACGTTCTAGTTTTTCACGGTCAACACCACTTAGGCGGTAGAAGAGATCATTCATGCCTGCTTCTACTTCATCAGAGGCCTTCTCGGCATTTTCACCAATGCACTCTTTCGCTTGGGTTTCTACTTCTTTCCCGCGCTCTACAAGTTCATCGAATGCACCAGACGTTTTCTCATTTAACTGCTGAGCTTCTTCCAATGTGCGGCTATAAAGGCCTAGGCCTGCTAGCCAAATATTGCGCGCAACACCTTCACCGCTTTCTACGACATTTTTAGCCGCTTTCACTACTGTTTTGTCGATCATAATATTATCCCCCTGCGCTTAAGCGCTGGTCTGTGTAATGAGACTATCGCTATTTTGTTCACCAGAAGTCTTCTCATTCATTGTTGGGAGACTTCCAGCAAACTGAGCGTGCTTTAAATTCACTATCGCTGTTTTTTCACCACCTGACTGGTCAACGGCTGATGTTTATGCTTCTTCCGGTGCAGGCTTAACTTCAGTCTTTTCCGCTACAGGTTTAGCTACGGTGTCCGGTTTTACCGGCTCTGCCACTGCTGGTTTCTCAGAAACAATTTCTTTTTTGACAGCACTTTCTTTTTTAACATCAGTTGCTGCTGTTTTCGCAGGCTTACGACGTGCAACAGCTGGCTTTTTAGCAGGGGCTTTTGCGGTCGTTGCTTTTTCTACTGCTTTCGCCGGTGCAGGCTTAGCTTCTTGTTGACGAACTAACAGTGCTTCTATGTTGGCTGTCAATTGATCAATCTTGTCATCAACACGATTTAAACGCTCATTATCGATGCCGATAAATTTCTGCACCATCTGGTGCACACGTTCTTCAATCGCAACGGATGTTTGATTACGTGCCGTATGCACTCGTTCTTTGGTTTTTGATTCAACCGCATGTCCACGCTCAACCAATTCATCAAACAAGCTTTTACCTTTACCTGATAATTGATTCACTTCATCTGCGCTTTTCGCATAAGCGCCCAATCCGGCTAACCAAATGTTGTAGACCATGGCATCATGTACAAGTTTTTTGTCTTTGCCTGATTCATCCGCAGTCTGTTTAAAGATGCCCATTATTGCGCCCTCCTAATTTCTATTCCAACTGTTGTCAGCCAGTGGTATTTGCCTGACTGCTTATACATAGAATAAGAATTTCAATTAGAATGTTCTTACTAAAAGAGCAATTTAACGTGGGCGGGATCAAATATTTGAATGATTTAAGCGGGAAGGTATAGAGATAAATTTCTGAAGTCTTAAGGCTAGAATCTAGTAACGAGAATCTAGTAACTAGGTTCTCGTTACTAGGACCTGAATTAGTTAGATATTAGCAGTTGGTCCAGACGTTCTGTGATATGGTTTTCAATCGTGGATGCAAAAAAACTCGCCGCAAACCCCAATTTCAGCTGAATGATGAGCTTGCCTTCCTGCGACTGCAAAAATCCACGTGCCGATGCATGGTGAATGACCAGTTTTCCTTCCTGCCACGACCAGTTTATTCCATATTCCTGAGCCAACTCTTCGGCAATTGTCTCTGACATTTCAGCAATATCATCCAGATGAAAATCATGTTCGCGTTCAATTAAAATAGTCAAAATGGATTCCATTCAATTAATGCAACTAGTGCAATTACTCTACCTGTATTATAAACATACCTGACAAAGATATCTTTTTCTGTGCCACGGATCGAATACAAGACGACCAACATAGAAATAAATCGGTTACAGGTTTCTGCTTCGTCGGACAAACAGACGAACAACCTTCGTGAATAATATAGCGCTTCCAACGGCAAGTTGGGCACCGATTATCGCACGACGATAAGGTTTTTTTTCTGAAGGCGTGGTTAAACCTCCGTACAACAACCCTATTCCCGCCAACTTTATTAAGCGCTCTTGTGCCCTCAGTACCAAATAACCACCAAGCATCAAGACGATAAAACGCTGTAATTGAGTGCATTCCACAGGCAAACCATGGGACTCTCGGACAAATTGTTCACAATTTTGATTAAACAGATTATATGGCATCCCTAAGTATTTCTGACCGTTAATATAGGCCTGCTCAGGATCCTGCCCGGCAATAGAACTGACAACGATTTCCTTCCCATCAGAAAACTCTTCCAGCGTATCAAACTGTACCCTGCGTCTTTTTTTCGAATTATGGATCACACTACCTTGTCCGTCAGACATGCCATAGTGCCAGTATGTACTGCAACGAATCTTTAAAACCGTTCCAACTGGATAAAGAACATCTGACATTTCCTACCTCTTACTTTTCGACATATTAAGCATAACCAAATATCGACGAATCAGCGGTGAAATTTTGCGTTCAACTCTCAATAGATAGATTAATTTATAAGCATGATAAATATTACCTGCTATAAATTTAACTATAGATAAAATTTTTATACTCAACATTGTGCAACGATATGAATAACTTAAAATCATTGGTAGTTAAAAATAATCAATATGCATTATAAATTTTTATTGTTCAGTACAATTTTTCTTTCCGGCTGTCAGGGTTTACAGCAGCTGGAAAATACTGCAAACAACAACGTTCTATCGAGTCGTGTCTCGATGGTTGATCTATCCCCAGAAACAATGAATCAACACTGCCATATTGACCACCAGCGACACAGTGGTACTTTCATCGCAACAGGACAGCCCCAACAAAGGTTACAACAACCTGTTTCCGATATTACAGAGTATATCGAACCTGATTTGTGGGATATTCTAGGTCGTTCCTTCTCGTTGCCGGTTCCCGACAATAAGCGTATCCAGCATTCTCGTCACTGGTTTTTGAGTAACCCTTACCACATCAGAACGGTATCCAGACGGGCCGAGCCTTTCTTGTATCTCATGTATGACAAGGTACAGCAGCGTGGCATGCCCATTGAAGTTGCCCTGTTGCCTTTCATTGAAAGTGCTTTCGATCAGTTTGCTTATTCACCTAGGGCCGCTGCCGGACTTTGGCAGATCACCGCACCTACAGGGAAAACATTCGGCCTGGAATATTCGAAAGGTTACGACGGACGTCGTGATGTTCTAGCATCAACTGACGCTGCATTAGATTTGCTGGAATACCTTCATGAAAAGTTTAACGGTAATTGGCTTCATGCCATTGCCGCTTATAATACAGGTGGAGCGCGGGTCAGAAATGCGATCAAAAAAAATAAATCTGAAGGGAAATCAACAGATTTCTGGGCATTAGAACTGCCGAAAGAAACCCGATTATATGTTCCAAAATTGTTAGCTATGGCTGATATCGTTAAAAATCAAGATAAATACGATCTGGATTTTGCGACTATCAAGGCCGAAGCAGTGCTATCTGAGGTGATTGTAAATACCCGCGTACAGTTAAACGTTATTGCCAGCCATGCTGACATATCAAGTAAAGCGTTGTATGCACTCAACCCTGGTTACACGGCTGGCTATACTTTGGCAAAACGAGATAATATTATTCTTCTGCCTAAAGACAAAATAGAAGCTTTTTACAAAAATGAAGGCAGCCTTGATTATGTCAAATACAAGTTCATGATTCACAAAATTCAACCTGGCGAATCATTGAGTGAACTTGCTCAAATCAACAACACAACCGTCTCGCATATACAGCAAGTCAACAAGCTGTCAGATTCAATTATTATCGCCGGACAGCAACTTCTGATCCCTTTGCTTTATCCAGAGTGATAACATCAAACAACAGGTCCTTTCAGTGGCTATTCTTCAAGTGTACGGTCTTTTTTTGCGATAGCTGAAAAACCCAAACTTTTAATCGGTTCGACATACTGCTGTGCAGGCAACGCTGGGACAAACACCGCATAAACAAAGCTTTCCAGGTGATTTAATAATTTCAGATCTGATTCATTATGGGATAGCGACAGTCCAATCAGAATACCAGCCATCATGGAAGCTGGGGCAATTAAACTTCTGACAGAGATTAAGCAGCAAATTGATAAGACTGATACAATGGTTGCCAAGTAGATATTACCTCTGACCTCCGTATAAAAAGCGACATATAAAGCCAGCCCTTGTAATAAAACCCCTGCAATAAGAAATACTAGCTTCATAAATTAAGCCTTATTATTGGTATTTAATCCAAGTATAGGCATAAAAAAATCTCATTTGGTTACTTTTCGGCTCTAAGCAACTATCCTCTTTTCGGTAAAAAGACAATCCTGATATAAAGGAAAGGTGATTATTCACCTTTCCTTTATTTTCCTGCCTTAAAAGGCTTTTCTATGCCGTATTTAGAAATGGCATTTCATGCCTCGACAGCAAGCAACATCTCGGTATTGGTTGTCGCTTTTTCTCGTAGATAAATAGAGAACACGGAGCCTTTCTCCGGTTTGGACTGAACGGTAATTTCACCGCCAATTTCACTGATAATACCCTGGCTAACCGATAACCCCAGCCCGGTACCACTACGGCGAGTCGTAAAGAATGGATTGAATATCCGCTCCAGGTTTTCAGGGCTGATACCACAGCCGTGATCGGTCACATGAACAATCGCACCAACGGGTTGATTGTTTTCGCCCAGCCAATCTTCCGTTTTGATTTTAAGCAGCCCTTTGTCATCCATGGCATGCACACCATTCATTTGCAGGTTCACTAGCACTTGCAATAATTGATGACGGTTCACTTCCACACAGCATTTTGCATGGAGTTCGACTTCAATCCGGATATCATACGCCTTGGTTCCTGAACGAATCAGAGTCAGGCTTTCTTCAACAATCGGGTTAAGGTGCTGCCAGGTCACTTCGTTCTGTATCCCCCCCTGACGGCTGTATTGTAATAAGCTTCGGGTAATATTTCTGATACGATCAATCTGCTCGTGAATCGCTTCCAGTTCGTCTTTCACCCGCTCGGCATCATCATCCAGCTCTAGCTGGAGTAATTCAACATTACCCAATATCACGGCGGTGGGGTTATTAATTTCATGAGCAATACCTGCAGTCAGCTCTCCCAGCGCGGCGAGTTTTTCACTGGCAACCAGTTTAGAGCGCGCCTGATTCAACAGTTTAATATGCTGTTCAAGCTCTTCGGTTTTTTCATGCAAGCTGCGAGTACGAACTTCCACTTTATCTTCAAGCTCTAGTGATGCTTGTTTGATCACATTGTTACGCTGACGCAACTGATCCAACATGGTATCGAACTGCTTTCCCAGGATCTGTAGTTCGTGATTATCGACCAGACCGAGTGTACCAATACGGCAATCGACTCCAACCTGAATCGATTTCACTACCTGGTGGATTTTCTCGATAGGCAGGAACAGTGCACGTGCACCCCGGTATACGATAACACCCGATAATAGCAACACGATGACAATCCCGATCCCCAGCTCAACAATATTCATGAGGTAGGTTTTCAGCATCGGCCATTCCAGATAGCCGGTATAAAGCATACCGATAATATTGCCATCGTGGTCTCGCAAGGGTTCATAAGCCGATACATACCAATCATCATAGACATAGGCTCGATCAATCCATTTTCGACCATTGAGCAACACCGCCTGTCTCACTTCGTCTGAAACACGGGTACCTATCGCTCGCCCATTGAGTTGCTCGCTATCAAGCGGCACATTGGTACTGACTCGAATGTCATCCAAAAATAAGGTTACCGTGCCAATACTGCCCGCAGGCAAGGTGTCAGATGCGTATACCAGATCCCGGGTTTTGTCGACTAACAGGGTACTGTTATTCAGTAACATTCCCCCGTCGATGATCCATTGCAGCTGATCCTTGTCATTAAAAACCGGGATCAGGCTACGACTAACCAGCCCCCTTGATTCAAAAATATCTTCACGAATCAGAGGGATCTGCGCGCGAACGGGTAAGTCACGTTGAAGGTAACTCAATTGCTGTTCATTAAGAACCTGAAAAAACGTTTGTTCTTCACCACTGAGCAATAACTGACGGTTTGCTTTAGAGAATTCGCCTAGCGCTGATGCCGGATGAAGTACCAGAAAATCCAGATCGTAATTTGTGACCTGAGATCTTACCCATTCGCTCAGCTTTGATTCGTCAGAGCGTAGCAACGACTGGAAATCATATGACGACGACAGCGTGAGAAGTCGCGTGCGTTGTTTTGTTTGCAACAATTCCATGCTGTGATGAGCCACGGTCAGATCTGCACGAACATTCATTAATGCAGTCTGCCAGGTATACGTGACCATCCAGTACGTGGTCAGTGCAATAAGCGTCAGCAAGGTCAGAATAATAGGAACTGATGTCAGTACCAGCAACCGGTAACGCACCATGGTTCTGAACCGTCTCAGCCACATACAGACAAACTTTTTAATTTTCATAATGCTTCTTCGTCAGCCCATTCTTTATATTTTCGTTCTAACGTTTTCCGGGCAACCCCTAACTGACGTGCAGCCGCCGATTTATTTCCCTCATGAGTATCTACCACCTGCATGATATGGGCTTTTTCGACTTCCTTTAATGTCCATTCGGTCGGATAACAATACTGTTCACCTTCGCCAGATAATAGCGACGCGCAATTGTCGCACGCTTTATGCTGCGTAGTAGAACCGTCACCTGAACGTTCCAGAACAGGTAATCCCTCACCTTGCAATTCACGCCAGTAATCTGCAGGCGGTTTACCAAGCAAAATACAACGTTCCATCATGTTTCGCAGTTCACGAATGTTCCCCGGCCAGTCATAAGCTTGCATCGCCTGAATGTCTTCATGGGTCCAACTGATAGTCTTCATCCCCAGTTCTTTGGCTAACTGCTGGGTAAAGTGATGCGATAACGTCGGTATATCGTCCGTACGATCACGTAGCGGAGGTAAATCAATGGTTAGTACATTGAGGCGATAATAAAGGTCGCGCCGAAAGCGCCCCTCTTCCACTTCTTGTTTTAAGTTCCGGTTCGTCGCCGCCACAATACGTACATCCACTTGTACTTCCCGTTCAGCCCCGACCGGACGAATGGCCTTTTGCTCTAATGCCCGAAGTAAAGAAGACTGCATGGATAACGGCATTTCACCTATCTCGTCTAAAAACAGCGTACCGTTGTTAGCGACGCGGAACAGACCTTCGCGACCTTTTTTTGCCCCGGTAAAGGCACCAGATACATGGCCGAACAATTCACTTTCCAGCAAATCCGGCGCTATCGCCCCACAGTTCAGCGGAACAAAGGGCCCTGTGCGCTGACTCAGCTGGTGCAGTGCTCGCGCTACCAGCTCTTTACCGGTACCTGATTCACCTTCAACCAGCACAGCGGCGATTGATGGTGCTACCTGGGCGATCATTTTTTTCATCTGTTGCGTTTTTTTAGCATCACCAATGATATCGACAGGAAAGGTACGATCAACATCGCGTTGCAGTGCGAAATTTTGTCGTTCAACCAGGCGACGTTCAATGCAGCGATTAACCGACTGCATCATTTGCTCAAGGTTAAAGGGTTTTAAGATAAAGTCTGAAGCGCCCGCTCTTAACGCTCTGATCGCGGTATCAAGATCGGCATAACCCGTCATAAAGATCACATCACTGCGTCGGGTTGCCGGATCAAAAGCTTCATGCCACTCAATGCCAGAACGTCCGGGTAAATTTATATCAACGATGAGTAGGTCGAAATGACATCGTTTACGAAGCTCTTCTGCTTCCTCAATACTGCCTGCGGTGTCAACCTGAGCGAATTTTTTACTCAGGGCTTTTTTTAAAATAGCGCGCATACCCGGCTCGTCATCGACAACAAGTACAGAAACAGCAGTCCAGGATAATGAAGAAGATAGTTCAGACATAGGAATAAACAGAGACCATGATTTTAGATGCGACATTTTGTCCCACACAGCTCATCAAAGTCAAAACTGTTTCATGCCATCACAACACTATTGATGAATTTTTCATTCCTTTTTGTTTTAAATCATTAATTTATGGGGGGCATTAGCGTTAATGTTGCAGAGCCATACAAGTTGGCATTTGATTTGCTTATTCATGAGCAATCAACGTTGTCTCAGCGGCAGCGTAAATTTGGGGCATTTATCAACTCTTTGCCATTTTTACAATAACTTGTCCATTTACAAAAATAATAGTGACTTAACGTCAGGATGACCTATGAAATATATGAAATCAACCCTCGTTATTCTCGGCCTTGCTTCGGCAACCATCGCTCACGCAGCTGAAAACATGACCATTCGCCTTGCGACAACAACCAGTACTTACCATTCAGGCTTACTTGATTACCTGTTACCAGAATTCAAAAAAGATACGGGTTACAATGTTGAAGTATTAGCCGCCGGTACCGGTAAATCACTGCGTATGGGCGAGAATGGTGATGTTGATTTGGTGATGACACATGCGGCAAAAGCAGAAGCAAAATTCGTTGATAACGGTTTCGGCGTACTGCCTCGTAAATTGATGCACAATGATTTTGTCGTGGTTGGTCCTGATAGCGATCCTGCGAAAATTGCTGGCGGCAACGATGTTGTTAAAGCGATGAGCAGCATTGCCTCATACAACGCGACATTTGTTTCTCGTGGCGACGATTCCGGTACACATAAAAAAGAGCTAAACCTTTGGGCACAAACCACAATCGAACCTGACTTCGGTGGTTATAAAGCAGTAGGCCAAGGCATGGGGCCGACCCTGAATATGGCGTCAGAACTTCAGGCGTACACCATGACAGATCGTGGTACTTGGCTGGCATACCAGAATAAGCTAGACCTCAAAATCATGGTTGAAGGTGATAAGCGCCTGTTTAATCCGTACCAGGTTATTCTGGTTAACCCAAGCCGCTATCCAGATATTAACTACCAAGGCGCAAAAACATTCAGCGACTGGTTAGTTAACCCGAAAGCACAAGCCATGATTAACAACTACAAGCGTCATGATGAACAGTTGTTCGTTGCAGATGCTATCTAGACCGTTCTCAACACACTCACTTAACGTGGATAACATTACGAAATAATGGATATTTGGCAAACAACCCAACAAGCTGTTCAACTTTTGTTTAGCGGTGATATGGCATTATGGGGAATTGTGGGTGTGTCATTTTCTGTCTCTTTGCTGGCAATTGGTATTGTGCTTTTGCCAGCATTGGCGATAGGATTTGCTCTCGCCTACGGGAAATTTCCGGGACGCTGGCTAATCCTTTCGCTGTTTAATACCTTCCAGTCGATCCCCACAGTGGTGATCGGCTTGCTGCTCTACATGTTATTGTCACGCTCAGGCCCATTGGGTGACTGGAAAATGTTGTTTACCCAACAAGCCATGGTGTTGGGTCAGACCCTGATCTGTTTTCCGATTTTAGTCTCGATGATGCACGCCGCTTTTCAAAATAGTGATCGCCGGGCATGGGAAACCGCTTTGACCTTAGGCGCCAGCTTACCGCGCGCTTTCATCAGCCTGATGTGGGAGTGCCGCTTTCCTTTATTTGCCGCGGTTATTGCAGCGTTCAGTCGTATTATTACTGAAGTTGGCTGCTCGATGATGGTCGGCGGCAACATTTTAAACTCAACCCGAAATATTCCCACCGCAATAGCCCTTGAAAGCTCTAAAGGAGCGTTTTCACAAGGCGTTGCCCTAGGCATGGTATTATTAATTCTGGCGTTGGGGCTAAACTTCTTTCTATCTGTTGCTCGTGGCAAAGCCCACTTGCGTACCAATTAAGCTGAGGAACAGGTGATGACACAAATCTCCATTCAGGCACATGATCTCTCGATGCGATTTAAAGATCGCCTGCTATTTCACATACCTCAGCTCAGCCTCGGCCCCCAAGAGGCTATTTATTTAACGGGCGATAATGGTGTAGGTAAAACGACCCTGCTCAAAATTCTTTCCGGGCTGCAAAAACCGACAACAGGTCGAGTCAATCTGCAAAATCAGTCATGGCTATCCCGCCTGTTCAAAGGCGAGAGCAAGGGTGGTGTCATTTATATGCACCAAACGCCCTATATGTTTGACGGTACGGTATTTGATAATGTCTGCTATGGTCTTAAATTCGCCATAAAAGATCGCAGAACGCGCCGAAGTGAAGCCATTAATGCTTTACGTATGGTAGGGTTAGAGACTCTGGCCGACGAGCATATTTCTGTGCTTTCAGGTGGTGAAAGACAGCGTGTAGCAATGGCGCGTGCCTGGGTATTAAAACCCAGTGTATTACTGATGGATGAATCAAGTGCCAGTCTGGACAGTGAATCAATTGAACGACAAGTTCATTTGACTGAAGATCTGCTGGAAAGAGGTTCAAGTCTGGTGGTCACCAGCCATCAGAAAAATGCACTCACCGCCTTATGCCGTCGCCAGTGGACAATTACCAATACAAAACTAATTGAACGAGCGGATTTACAGCTCGTGAATGAGGACAATAACAACTATGCCTACGGCTGAACAAACAAGTTGGGTCATTTTAGCTGGCGGACAAGCCAGCCGTATGGGGGGCAATGATAAAGGGCTCGTTGAACTCGCCGGCAAAGCCATGATCGAACATGTGATGGAAGCGCTAAAACCGCAGACATCGTCGATCACCATCAATGCCAACCGCAACCGCGACCGTTACCAGACTTATGGTTCGGTGTTCGGCGATCATATTCAGAATTATCCAGGCCCGTTAGGTGGCATGCATGCCGCTCTGCACCATATCGATAATGAGTGGATTGGCTTTGTACCCTGTGACTGCCCGCGGCTCCCTTCTGACTTAGTTACTCGTATGGCTAATGCTTGTCAGGAAGATACCGATATTGCCGTTGCCCACGATGGCGACCATATTCAGCCAGTGGTAACACTCGTTAACCGCCGTATCTTACCCAAACTGGAAGCTTTCCTTGCCAATGGCGATCGAAAAATCATCCTGCTGTATCGCCAGTGCAACATGATCACCGTTGATTTCAGCGATCAGCCGAATGCATTTGTGAACCTCAACACGCCAGAAGAATTACAACAATTTGGACAAAGCTATGAGTCAAATTAACGCCTCTCTTCCCCTGCTTGGTTTTGCAGCGTTCAGTGGTACAGGAAAAACTACCCTGCTTGAAGCAATGCTCCCAAAACTGGTCGAGCGTGGTATTCGCGTGGCGGTAATAAAACACGCCCACCATAATTTCGATATTGATCAGGAAGGTAAAGACAGCTATCGCTTACGTAAAGCCGGGGCTGGTCAGATGCTGATCTCTTCGCGCTATCGTCGCGCACTGGTAACTGAAACCCCAGATGAAGAAGCCAGCCTGCCCTATCTGATTTCTCAGCTGGATCAAACCCAGCTGGATCTAATTTTGGTTGAAGGCTTTAAAAAGCTCAGTTTCCCTAAAATTGAATTACACAGAGAAGAAGTCGGTAAACCCTGGTTACATCCGGACGATCCCGACATCATAGCGGTTGCAGCCAATGTGAAGGCGGATACCCCATTGCCGACAATGGATATTAATAACCTGGATCAAATCACTGATTTTGTCGTCAGCTTTGCCAAGCAAGGTAATGCAATCAAAGAGCAAGAACAGAAGCAAGGTTTAGCCTGCAGTGATCTTTCTCCCTCCGACATGCTATCGGTCGATGACGGACGCCTGCGCATTCTGAGTCAGATTGTTCCACCAGCATCGGCTCAATCGGTTCCGCTTAAAGAGGCGTTAGGACAAATTGTCGCACATGACATTTTGTCGCCAGTCAATGTACCGCAGCACACCAATTCTGCGATGGATGGTTATGCCATTCGCGGTGATGACTTACAAAGCAGTGATGATGTAAAAAGCAAGGTATATCAGGTGGCGGCCCAAGTCATGGCCGGCCATTGCTATGATCAACCACTGGAAAAAGGTCAGGCTGTACGCATTATGACCGGCGCGCCCGTGCCGGAAAATGCCGATACCGTGGTAATGCGCGAGCAAGCAACAGAAGATAGTGACACCGTCACCTTTAACATTGAAAAATCAGCCATTTATCCGGGACAGAATGTTCGTCTGGCGGGTGAAGATCTCGCCATCGGTCAAACCGCGATTGCTAAAGGAACACAAATCTCAGCCCCTGAACTGGGTATGATTGCCTCGTTGGGTATTGATAACGTCACCATCAACGCCCCAATTAAAGTCGCGATTTTCTCGACCGGTGATGAAGTACAGCAGCCTGGCGAAGTTCAGAAAGATAACTGTATTTACGATTCCAATCGCTACACCCTGCACGCAATGCTGACTCAGGTTGGTTGCGAAGTGATTGATTTCGGCATTATCGAAGACAGCGAAGCGTCACTTGAAGCCACTCTCACCCAAGCCAGTCAACAAGCTGATTTAATTCTGTCATCGGGCGGCGTTTCTGTTGGCGATGCGGATTATATAAAGACCGTATTGAACAAACTGGGCGAGATCAACTTCTGGCGTATCGACATGCGTCCGGGACGTCCGCTGGCCTTTGGACAAATCGCGGAAACACCTTTCTTCGGTCTTCCGGGCAACCCTGTTGCCGTCATGGTTGTCTTCCTGCAATTTGTTGAACCCGCCATTCGTAAACTACAAGGTATCGAAAACTGGCAGCCACAGGTATTTAATGCCGTCGCAGCAGAGCGTCTTCGCTCACGCCCGGGACGAACAGAATACACCCGTGGTATCTATAGTCTGGATGCAAATGGCAGATTGTCGGTGAAAACAACTGGCCAGCAAGGTTCAGGGATTCTACGTTCAATGAGTGAGGCAAACTGCCTGATTGAGATTGTACCTGAGCAGCCAAATGTGGAGATGGGTGAAACCGTTCGGGTGATACCGCTGATAAGTCGAATTTAAAAGCTGCAAACGTATTTTAAGCACTCAGTAAACGATGATAACTCATCGATTACTGAGTGCTTTTTTTTGTTTGCAGCTTCCGTGCTGCTTTCTTTTTCCTGAGCTTCTACACGTTAGAAGATGTTATATGTGCTGTTTAGTCGTATTTGGCGTACGCTTTTTGCACTATTTTAATAAACCTCAGATAAAGCAACCCTAGCCTAGAATTCGATATTACTTTGTTTTTATTGTGTTTGCGGGGCGCATAATACATAACTATGCGAAACGTTGCACTCAAAAATTTCACACTCTTTAACATTGATTCATAACCGCTATGTAATATCACCTGAAATGCATGCAACTCCGCTCACTCTCGGGACGGATAAAACAGACCTCACCACCTCGCCGTTCAAACCACCTACTATCACGATGACACGATATTTCGGTGCCCACATCTTGATGTTCGTGGCTATTACAGAATCACGCCTGGCTGAAGCCCCGCGAGTATTTCGCCAATCAATTAATTGTTTATTCACTTTTCTGCCATACTTACCGCTCGAGGTCAGAAAGTTCATCTGGCTGGACCATTTGATGCTTTCATCTCATGTACAATAGATGGCAGTGTAATGATTAAGGTATTCATAAATTAAGCATGTTTTTAGATTCGTATTATTCAGAACAGAACAGTGAGTATTCTTTTACTCGTGAACAAGCAAGCCACTTCGCTAAAAAGATCGCGGGTGATTTCAATCCAATCCATGATGAAGACAATAAACGTTTTTGTGTACCTGGTGATCTGCTGTTCTCTGTTGTGCTTTCAAAAGCAGGGCTGAGCCAAAAAATGCGTTTTGACTTCGCCGGTATGATTAATGACGGCATTGCTGTAAGTCTCGATACCAAATCTGATACAGAACAGTCGTTAGTGGATGCTAAAGGTAAAGAGTACCTGCATATCACCCGCGAAGGTGATACCACGATGAATCAAGATTTAATTGCACAAGTGACAAAAAATTATGTGCAGTTTTCGGGGATGAACTTCCCGCACATCATGGTTCCTCTCATGGAATCGAAACAAATGATGATCAATCCAACCCGCCCTCTTGTGATCTACGAAAGCATGGAACTGGATTTTACACGTTTAGATCTCACAGCGCCGACTGTTGAACTGACCGATTCTGAAATTGATGTCGATGGCAAACGTGGTAGCGTGACATTAAAGTTCTGCTTTAAAGAGAATGGCGAAGTTGTAGGCACGGGCCGTAAGCGCATGGTAATGAGTGGGCTTAAGCCGTATTGCCAGAATGACATTGACGATCTGGTAAACCGCTTCAATGAGCGAAAAGACCACTTCTCAGGCATTGCCGCCTAAAGAATTTAAAAGCCTGTTTTTAGCTCAGCGACTAAAACAGGCTTTTTTCCTTTTCACTGCTCCGTCCTGAATATAACGTCAGATTATCCCCTTCAGACAAATTGCTTTACGGCAAAATTTATCTCTTCATTTAAAGTAATGATATCCGCTACCCCTCAGGATGTTATATGCAACCCAGCATTTGGCTGATTATTGAATTACTGTCTGTAAGCAGAGATGCTGACCTCAATCGAAATCCATGGTGTGTCGCAAAAAGAGTACGCTGGCAAAGCGGTGTGAAATATTCAACACTAAAGTCCCGGGTGCAGAAAAGCAGGGATAAGATTAATCGCCTATTCAAGGAGTGTTGTGAGTTATCGATTGATAACAAAGGGAACATAATGGACTTCCAGGCGAAAGGGGCGCAGTGCAAAAAATGCTAGGCTTCTTAGGCAGAATGTCGTTTTTATTCAATCTTCGGTTTCGAAAAGTCGCTAAGATACACACATCACCTGCTTTAAAACGATGAAATAATTAATGCAATACCAATTATTAAAACAAGGCCTTTCCTGCCAGCTTAACGATACTTTATCCGTTCAACTTATCCGCCAGAGTGATTTTGGTGACATCGTCGAGATGTTGGGAAACCCGAACGTGAATAGGTTCTTGTTCTTTGCCCCATCACCGGTTGCAGTTTACGAGGCGTTTTTCTCACCTATCATCGAGAACAGCCAACAAGCCATTGAGCTAAATGAGTGGCCGGAAAACCCTACTTTCATTATCAGGGATAATAACGGTCACTATATGGGCATGATTGGTATTAGCCAGGTAATGATGTTAACGGGCAATTTTGAGGTCGGCCACCAACTTCCGGAACATGCCTGGGGGCAAGGGATCGGCACCTTAGGTTGCCAATTTGCAACCAGGCTAGCATTTGAACAACTCGGGGCTCATAAAGTCTGTGCCGATTGTTATGCCAGCAACACGGGTTCAGCACGTGTGCTGGAAAAATCAGGTTACAGCCTCGAAGGGCGCCAGACCGATTACTATCAAGTCGATGGCAACTTTGATGACAGACTATGGTTTGGGATGACCGTCAGTCAATTCAACGATCAATATAAGAAATAACCTTAGCGAAATACGCTCTTATTGATTGCGAGAGCGTATTTCAACATTCACAACTTCCTCAAGCTGAGAGCTACAATCAACCCTGGTAATAGTTCTGATCTCTAGCAGCGCATGACCATTCAGATCGACTTACTGGTAAGGAGCTACGAGAGTCAGTCAAAGAAAGCATCAATTAATTGCACTTTCCACACAAATCACGGGATCTTGATAATCCACATGCAAGCCCTCTTCTGCAAGTTCGCCGACAATATCTTCATTCACTTCAACAAACGCTTCACTGATTTTATCGCAGATCACTTCACCACCAGGTGTAAGCGCAACCGCAGAAAACCATGGGCTTAATTGAATACTCCCTTCGCTCAAAGCCTGATGCAGGTGTTTCATGTCTTTGCGGACAATATTGATGATTGTGTCAGTCAAAGAACTTGCTATTCCGAGTCCCCGGTATTGTGGATCTACAAATACCGTATGTAGTGAGAGCTCGTAGCACAATTCATCGGAAGATAAAGCAAAGCGATGATCTTCGATATAACGACTAAAGCTTGCCATCGCGATCACATGTCCGCGATGATAAACCATCAGACATACGTCACTATCAGGATCTAAATATCGCGTAAGAGGTGATGGCAATGCTGATAAATAATCTGAAGACGGCCGATCATTATTGCCATCCATTAGCTCTTTCAGTGCAGCTGTATTCTGCGATAAAGATGATAAAACTGTGATCGTATCAACAGCCGGGATGGGTTCAGCGAGCTGGCTCATTGCCAATGTGGCTATTGGTAGCAGGGACAAACGATCTAAGTAAGCTCTGCGACGATGGCCAGTACTGAAGACTTTTTTCGTTTCATCGATAATAAACACATCTTCATCACCTTCTTTAGCATCGGTATCAATGATATACCTCTTATCTCTGGCGATTCGACTGGAAGAGCCGGAACTTGACGCTTCGACAGTCAAAGATACCGCCGAAAAAACCGCCTCTGCCCACATTTTATATGTATCCACAAGCTCTGCGCTTATGCCGTCATGCTGCAACACATGATATCGGTACTGATTCATACTTTTACGTATTCCCTAATCTTTCTAGATACCAATTTACTCGCGGATATTGTACGAAAATAAAAAAAACAAATATGTTGATCCTGTACTTGCAGGCGAAAAAATTCGTTCTGCGATCTGATAACTGGCATTAACGGGAATTGTTTGCTAGATTTTAGCCGTTATCACCGCGGCTTAGTTGAGCGTGGGGTCATTGCAGCTATTCTAGTTTTACAAACCTATGGAGAAAATATTGATGATTGTATTAAAAACTAGCCGGGCACAGCGAGACGTTTAAATTAAGCCTCTCCTCTTTTGCCCGGCCGCTTAGCCGGGGCCTCAATTGCCCCTGATGATATTATTCAGTTCAGACGCATTATTTGCGTCAGGGGTTTCAAATAATGACAAACTCTATTTCTCTGCCTGAACTAGGCTGGAGACCTTTTTTTCAACAACAACTTTCTTTAGACGAGTTCGAACAGACTCGTATTATGCGTGTAATGGCGCAGCATCGCAGCCAGTTAGATCTGATGACAGAACAAGGTAACTTTCACTTACCTGTCACTTCGTCTATGCCAACGATAACGGTGGGTGACTGGCTGTTGGTCGACGAGCAAGGACACTTTATTCGTTTGCTTGACCGCATCTCTGAGTTCAGCCGTAAGGCCGCTGGCAGCAAAATCGATGCACAATTAATTGCAGCCAACGTAGATACCGTGTTTATCATCAGTTCTCTCAATGATGACTTTAATCTGAGCCGGATTGAACGCTATCTTGCACTTACCAATGAAGCAGGGGTTGAACCTGTTATTGTTCTGACCAAGGCAGATTGTTGCGACAACCCTCAGACGTTTGTCCGACAGGTTCAAGAGCTTGATCCTATGCTGCTGGTTGAGACGGTAAACGGACTCGATCGCAATAGCGTCACCGTATTAGAGCCATGGTGTAAAACTGGCAGAACCGTTGCGTTTGTTGGTTCATCTGGTGCCGGAAAATCAACTCTGATTAACTCCCTGCAAGAGAAACAAGACCAAGCAACCGGTGATATTCGTCACGACGACAGTAAAGGACGCCATACCACTACCTCACGATCATTACATGTAATGACAGCGGGTGGATTACTTCTCGATACCCCGGGAATGCGCGAACTACAGCTGTCTAATTGTGAACAGGGAATCACCGCAACTTTTGCTGACATCTATTCACTTGCCGAACAATGTCGCTTTTCTGACTGCCAGCACCAAGGGGAACCTGGTTGTGCGGTTCGCGAAGCGATTGACATCGGAGAGTTAAACGAACGCAGACTGGTCAATTACCTCAAGCTCAATCGAGAGCAGGCAATAAACGGTGCGAGTATTGCTGAAAAGCGAGCTCGCTCTCGAAATTTAGGTAAGTATTACCGCTCGGTTCAAAATGAATCACGGAAAAGAAAAAAAGGATAAATAACCCTGCTCCCCCCTCGTCCTGAGGGGATAGCAACCCACCATCTGATTATTAGCTTCATTTCTGACGCACAACAACAAAGAACATACGCTCTGTTACTGTCTTTGGCAGAGTTCGTTTCATGTTTCATGCCATAGAAAAGGCATGTGTGTAGAAACAATAAAGTTTACCTGTAGACAATAAAGCTTGCCCGTAGTCGACAATATTGACAATAAAGTCTGCCCCTAAGACTGGCTTATGGTGATCATAATCGTGTGCATTGAGTAACAAAGAAATGCCCCATTGTTAGTTAGAGCTGAAACTCATTCACAAGCTGTTAATGCTGATTTTCGATACCAGAGCTTATGCGAGGATGTTGAGGGCTACTAAGTGTCAGCTACGCCCGTTTTCTCCCATTTGTGGGTTCTGTCGCAAAGTTATATAGAAGCATAAGGGTACTGATTTTTAGGTACAATTAGGCTGCTAGCGCGTAAAACTGCTCCCAAACAGATAAGCCCTCAGGATTGTTTAGCTGTCCATTTTTAATCATCGACCAAAGTTCAACGCCAGCTAATGTCGCCTCTGCGCCTTCGTTGGATTTCCATCCCAGTGCTTGGTTCATTTTACCTTTTACTCTGCGGTGGCTTTGCTCGACAATATTATTGGGATACTTAATTGAAAGGATCTCAATAAGGCTCAGCATGCGTCCGCTATGCCAAAGCTCAACGTTGATATTGTGCAGTGCTAATGCATTGGAATGACTGCCATCAATCACCACCTTTTCTGGTAATCCGTGTTGGCCGATGGCCTTTTGGAAAAAGGCTCTCGGTGCCTTTTCATCTCGCTTATCACTCAGTAGAAAATCAATCACATCACCATATTTATCAACGGCTCTGTAGTAATACTTCCACTGACCTTTGACGTTGACATAGGTCTCGTCCATTCGCCACGAAGAAGCCACGGACTTTTTTCTTCTGCGAGCTCGCTGCTCCAGCAATGGCGCATATTTAATCACCCAGCGATTCAATGTAGAATGATCAACATTGATACCTCGTTCTGCAAAGATTTTTTCAATTTCACGGTAACTCAATTTGTAAGAGAGATAGTACCGAACCAATTGAAGGATTACCTCTGACGGAAAATGTCGACCTGAAAAATTGATAGTCATAGAGTTCGAAGTGGTGAGTAATGACGAAGATCATAACTTACCGCACCAGTTTGCGACAGAACCCCGGTTTGTACCCATAGCAGTCATTGACCAATCAAAGAAATTAAGAGATTTAGTTTCGATTATTTCCCCTCTATTACTTCTGACAGTACATTTCCTTGTGATGCAGCCGGAGGCGATATGTTTAATAATCCAGCTAAAGTGGGCGCAACATCGCTAGGGTGTACCAGGCGACTACTGCTGCCAGACTTAATGCCCGCACCGGCAAAAATAATAGGCACATGGGTGTCATAACGCCAGGGTGATCCATGCATCGCAGCGACGGGTCCCTTCTCAAACATAAACCAATAAGGTGCCTGCGCGACATAAATGTCACCGGAGCGCAACGGATGATTGTTGTTTTTTATTTGTTGGTAGATAACAGTATCTTGCAGGGGTGAAAGCCCACTTTGTGGGACGGCCATAGCAATGCCTTCGTGTTCAGTGAGTTTGGTCGCAATAGCCTGCTCTACCGTCGCTTTATCGAGCTTGGCTTTGGCTAAGGTTTCATCATTAAGGTAGAGGTAGGGGCGGAAGAAAAAACGGGAAACATCTTTAATGCCAAAAAGCTCTTCCCCTGCTTGATTGGCAAGCGCCACGACTTGCTCTGAATATAGTCGCCCGACTTTATAACCCTGCTCACTGATATACTCTGGCATATCGGCCATGCCATGATCGGCGGATAAAACGATGACGGTGTTTTTTAAACCGACCTTCTTATCGATAAACTTTAAAAGATCCGACAGCGTGCGGTCCAGTTGGCGCACAGAATCTTCGTTTTCCAGGCTGTTGGGGCCAAAAAAGTGATTGACGGCATCTACGCCAGAAAAACTGATCGATAAGTAATCGGGGGTAGTATCTCTGCCAAGGCCCTCGCCTTCTATTAGCGCTTTGCTGAAATCCAGTGTCAGCTGGTCACCTAAAGGGCTAACCAGAACCCGTGTGTTAAATAATGGGTGTTCTGCCGGGCCGTAGGGGTGAGGAAAGGTGCGGCTAAACCCCTTCAGGTCGACTTCATAGGGACGATCATCCCTATTGATCAATTTGTAGCTATCGGCTGCATCGACGAGTGACCAGTTCTTGCCCGCATAGTTTTCAGAGTTTCGCTGCTGATTCCAGCCTTTAACCCATTCCGGATAATCATCGTAATAATACTGGCTGCTAACGAAATCCCCCGTATTGGTGGAAAACCAAAATGCTTTACCAATATGTCCGGCCATGGCGACGGCACTTCGGTCCTTGCCGGAAACCGCAAATACTTTTGATTGACCACCATAGTAGGCCGATAGCGTATCACTGAAAGTTGGGACAAGAATGGCTTCAGGTGAACGACCTTTAGAACGAGCCAGTTTTTGTGCTGGATCGACCTGCTCTCCCTGGCGTGCCAAATCACGGGTGGGCAGTAAGGGGGCGTTCGGGTCTTCGATATTATAAACCAGCTCTTTGGCGTGATGGTCAAACCAAACATTGCCGGTCATTCCATGCACCGCCGGTGTTGTACCTGTTGCTAACGTGGTATGACCAACAATCGTTTCGGTGTTGGCATGTAAATAATGCGCATTGTTATAGGCATAACCCTCTGTAAAAAAATAATTAAAACCATTTTTACTGAAGTTTTCTAACGACCGCTGAATAAGGTCCGGGCGTAAACCATCGATCGTAATTTGCAGGACAAGTTTGATGTCTGAGGCGCCCCCCAGAGCGGGAGTAGATATCAGTAGCAACATGATCAGCATGCGTTTAGTCAACAAACTCGAACGAATGATATAAACCATTATATTTTCCTGGTTATTCGAAGAGAAAGCGGTGCACATATTACACACTCTCACGTTCAGCACACGCAACGTCTAAACATAAGAGATTTAAAATGATCTGCATCCGGTCGGGACCCCGACCGGATGCAAGGAACACCATTACATCATCGAAGCTTTTTGCTTGGTCAAAAAGGCTTTAACCGCTGCCTTCGATTCAGGACGCAGGTTGCTGATACCATCGTATGGAACACCACGGGCTGGCCCTTCATCGGGGAACTTTTGTTTGCGCATCATGTGGCGCTGGATAACGCGAACAAATTCTGCACCACCCCAGGCACCCACTTCAGTGGATACTGACCACTCTTCACGGGTATCCCGCTGTAAGTCATAAAACTTGGCACCAATAGGGTTTTCACCCGGAGGAGGAACTTCCAGTTTGAGATGCTCCTTAACAACAGCCGCCAGTGTATTGCCTGTATAGATCATAACGTGATCGCGACGACCTTTGGTTTCACCCATAAGTAACAGTGCACTCTGGTCAACCCCATCAACCAGGCGATCGGTAGGAATATTGTCTTCAGCACCCGCCAAACGTGACAATGTAGTAAACAGGTCAGTTACGTGAAAAATATCAGAAACAATCGAATCCGCTTCAATCATACCGGGCCATTTAACAAAGGCATCAACACGCACGCCACCTTCAGTAGTGTCACCCTTACCGCCGCGGAATATCATCGGGGTAAAGCCGCTACCGGGTGAGTATTTGGTGAAATGACCGTTGTCACCCATCAAGACTAAAATGGTATTGTCAGCAATGCCCAGCTTCCCCATTTCATTCATGATGTCACCGACCCATTGGTCAAGTAGCTTCAGCTTTTCTACATAGGTACCACCATTGGATGTTGTATATTGCTCATAAGGTACACGGGGACCCGTCAGTGGATACAGTGGCCAGTATTGCAGGAAGAAGGGCTCATCCTTTGCGGCCAGCTTTTTCAGGTGCTCCATTGCCTGATCCTGATAGCGATAGTTCATCTCTTCATACTTTTTCTCATTCCAGCGCTCACCTGCTTTCATATGCACTTCTTTGGGCTTGCCACCTTTCTTAGCCTCAAGCGCTGTTACCATATGGGACGCGTCAGGGCGGAACCAACGGTCTTTGGTGAACTTACTGTCATAGTTGTTTTCACCCATCGCATAGGCAATTTCTTCATTGGCAGCATCATCGTGGAAAATGGTCAGCTGGCCCTGCTGATGAACAGGAAAGGCTGCATAGTCAAAGCCCTGATTGTGGGGCCAGGACTCTTCGATATCCCCCATATGCCATTTACCAATATGGACGGTGTTATAACCTGCATCGGATAGAACCTCAGCCAACGTCACCTCTTTGCCGGCAATACCAAAGCCTGCAATATCAACTGCGGTATCACCCATTCCATTGCGATAAGGCTGACGACCAGTCATCATCGCAACACGGGTTGGGGTACAAGAGGGCTCGGTGTACATACGCGATAGGCGCATACCTTGATCGGCCAGCTTGTTAACATGCGGGGTTTCATAACCGCGCAGGGCATTCAGCTCTGGAATACCCATATCGCCATAGCCGATATCATCGACCAGTATGTAAAGGATATTCGGTGCCTTGCCACCATTGTTTTTGTTGAATTCTGCGAGCTTGGCATCAACGGCTTTATCATCTTTCGCCCACTGTTTGCCGTGTTGAGCCTCGAGTATATAGTACTCTGCATCATGCTTAATCTTGGATCCTGCCATCGCCCATGGTGATGCCGCCACCATGAAAGCCATCGCGAATACCAGTATTTTTATCCAATCCATATTGCATTCCTCATTAACTCGTTAAAATGAAAATTGCACTCTTGAACCATTATAGAAATATTCTTATTGAGTATGTAGGAATCACTTCTGCTATTACTATGGGCTATAGATGACGCTGCGGGGTTCTGTCGCAAGCTGGAGTAGTAAGTTATGATCTTCGTCACCACTCACTACTTCTCGCACAATGACTATCAATTTTTCAGGCCGCTACTTTCCATCAGACATCATCCTTCAATTGGTTCGGTACTATCTCTCTTACAAATTGAGTTATCGTGAAATTGAATAAATCTATGCAAAACGAGGCATCAATATTGAACACTCAACATTGAACCGCTGGGTAATTAAGTATGCACCATTGCTAGAACATCGAGYTCGCAAAAAKAAGAAGCCAGTCGCGTCTTCGTGGCGKATGGACGAGACATACATTAACGTCAAAGGTCAATGGAAGTATTACTACCGGGCCGTTGATAAATATGGCTGTGTCATTGATTTTTTACTGTGTRCTCACCGTGATGAGAAAGCAGCTCGCGCCTTCTTTAACAAGGCRATAGGTCATAACGGCTTACCTGAAAAGGTCGTGATAGATAAGAGTGGTGCCAATGCGTTAGCGCTGCATAATATCAACGTTAATCTCTGGTTGATGGRGAAGATGCTCAACCTGATTGAAGTGCTTCAAGTTAAGTATTTGAACAATATTGTCGAGCAAAGTCACCGGAAAGTGAAAGGTAAGATGCATCAGTGCCTGGGATGGAAATCAGAGGAAGGAGCCRAAGCAACACTCGCTGGCGTGGAGCTGTGGTCGATGATTAAAAATGGACAGCTCGACAATCCTGATGGTTTATCTGTTTGGGATGAATTCTACTCAYTTGCAGCCTAATTGTATCTGGAAATCAGTACGTTTGTACTTCAGCATAACTTTGCGACAAAGGCGAATGATGAGCTTACAGCGTGACTGCTGACACCGTAAGTGTCCTATCTTGTCAAGAAGTATCGTAATCAGCCTCTTCCGTCACAAATTGCATCTATGTTAGCTATAAAAAAGCAGCAATGGCCAGCCGCGAGTCTATTGTTATAAAGGAAACTATTTAAGACAAAAGCATCGTATTTACTTTCTGAAACACATAACTCAGTAAGCAATAATGAAGATTCAACAAACTGGCACTACGCATTAAATAACTGACTAGATTCGTTATACAGCACCAAAACGACAACGCCTTCAAAGCTTATAGCGCGTCAGTTATGGGCCAACATAAAGAAACCAGTATCTCGTTTTCAACAATTACGACGACCAATAGCCCTACAGCAGTTAAGAAAACCTGGAACTAAAAAGTGAGAAATATGCCGTCGATTAAAATGAAAAAAGAAATGAATTCACTATGGTTTTTCCTCTTGGTACTACTGTTTTCTTCACTACAGGCCACGGCAGCAGAAAGTAATACAAATGCAATAACCAGTGAAGCAAGCTTTGTTGGAACAGATGCCTGTATTGATTGCCACCAAAATGAATATATAGAATGGCAAGATTCTGATCACGATATGGCAATGCGTCATGCAGATGAAGAATCCGTGCTAGGTAACTTTAATGATGCGTCTTTGGAATCGAAAGGACAAACTAATCGATTCTTCAAAAAAGGCGATGAGTATTGGGTCAACATTCAAGATGCTGACGGCGAATTCAAAGATTATAAAATCAGCTATACCTTTGGCTTCAAACCCCTACAGCAATACATGGTAGAATTTGATAACGGTCGTATTCAACTCATTCCGTTTGCATGGGATTCTCGAACTAAAGCACAAGGCGGTAAACGCTGGTTTAACCTCTACCCAGACATGAAGAAAACCAACGAATTTTTCTGGACCAATACCGGTCAAAACTGGAACTTCATGTGTGCCGATTGCCACTCTACCGATCTTAAAAAGAACTACGATAAAGAAACCAATACCTACAACACCAGCTGGTTTGAAATCAATGTAGGTTGTGAAGCCTGTCATGGAGCAGCCAGTGAACACATGACATGGACTAAGGATCAAACCCAACCCACACCACGCACAGGTTTTGACCGAGAATTAAGTCAAGCAGTGAAAGAGTGGGTATTTGAAGAAGGCAAAACCACTCTACAACCCGCAGAAATATTCCCGACAAATCAAACAGAAGCTTGTGCTCAGTGCCACAGCCGTCGTATGCAGTTAAATGAAACCAACGACCACGTAAAAGGTAAATTCCTCGACCGTTATTTGCTGAGTATGATTACGCCAGAACTGTACGAAAATGATGGCCAGATATTCGATGAAGACTATGTCTTCGGCTCGTTCCTACAATCAAAAATGCACGATAAAGATGTTGTTTGTAGTAACTGCCATAATCCACATACCACTAAACTAAAGATCCCAGAAGAAGCCATCTGCAGCCAATGTCACATTGCATCTGAATACACGACGGAAAAACACACATTCCATGAAGCTAGCACTGATGGCGCGAAATGTACCAGTTGTCACATGCCAGAAACCAATTACATGCAAGTTGATCCTCGTCGCGACCATAGCTGGCAAGTACCCCGTCCCGATTTGAGCCAAAACATCGGCACACCTAACGTTTGTACTAGCTGCCATGAAGATAAGAGCAATGTGTGGGCAGATAAACAAGTCGGTAAATGGTTCCCTAAATCGCCATATCGAAACGAAGCGCATTTTGCTTCTGCCTTTTATGCTGCCGAGATTGGGTACCAAAACGCGGGTGATTCATTGTCATATATTGCTCAAGATGTAAAGCAAAGTGACATTATCCGCGCCTCTGCGCTTCAGCGTTTAGAACGCTACCCTGGCCGTAATAGCATTATTGCACTGGCCAGAGCGGTGAATAATGAGAACGAAATGGTACGTTTAGGCGCAATACAAGGCTCTGCACCTTATCCATTTAATCAACGTTGGCAGATAATCGAAAAACTATTGAGTGATCCGGTTTTAGCCGTTCGCGCAGAAACGGCAGGGGCATTAGCGGGAAACTGGCAGGAAATGACACCAGAGCAGAGAAAAGCGATGGCATCACCATTACAAGATTACATTGATATTCAAAACTTCAATGCTGATCGTGGGTTTGGTCGTACTAACCTCGGCAACATTTATGTAGCACAAGGTCAGTTTGAACAAGCAGAAAAAGAATACCTTGGAGCAATTACTGTTGAACCTAATTTTGCGAATAGCTACGCCAACCTAGCAGATCTATACCGTGGACAAGGACGCGAAAAAAAAGCTATCACATTATTAAAACAGGGTATAAAATCACAGCCAGACTCTGCTCAGTTACGTTACGCTACAGGGCTCGCAATGTTCAGGCAGAAGAATCAGGCTGAAGCAATACGCTATCTAAAACAAGCGACAGAAGTGGGTGCTAACAACCCGCAGTACTGGTACGTATATGGGCTTGCAGTAGAAAGTAACGATGTACCTGAAGCTGCAAAGTCGCTAGAAAAAGCATTCGAGTTAAGTGGCAATCCTCAACACTTATTTGCATTGTGTGACTTACAAATTCGTTACCAAAACCCTGCTGTTTCAGCCTGTATTAGCCAGCTTGAAAAAATTGCACCACCAGAAGCGGTTGAGCAACTAAAGGCGAAAATGAAATAATAATGATTGGCTGTAAAATCGGCTTTGTCGCAAAGTTATGCTGAAGTACAAACGTACTGATTTCCAGATACAATTAGGCTGCAAGTGAGTAGAATTCATCCCAAACAGATAAACCATCAGGATTGTCGAGC